>JBHLKN010000032.1:0-76 GCA_048886645.1 Candidatus Hodarchaeota archaeon
TAGAGCTTCTAAGTCCTCTAACGAACCTTCTAAGACTTCTTGTTCTTCTATAGTTTCCTCTTCCTCTTCTTCTATA
>JBHLKN010000032.1:176-18893 GCA_048886645.1 Candidatus Hodarchaeota archaeon
GCTTCCTCTTCCTCTTCTTCTATAGCTTCCTCTTCCTCTTCTTCTATAGCTTCCTCTTCCTCTTCTTCTATAGCTTCCTCTTCCTCTTCTTCTATAGCTTCTTCTACCGTTTCTTCTGGAAAGACTACCTCTGCTTCTAAGAGGCGACTAGCGGTTTCGTAAGCTTTTTCAACGTTGAGAATGAGTTCTTTTTTCAGTCGGTTGTTTAGTTTTTTAGCGATTTTTTCCGCCTGTTTTAAGCCTTCCTCTTTATCTTCAGGCAAAGGAGATTCCTTCCATTGATCTTTTGGTGAGCTAACTTCCAGCTTTTTCTCGACGAGTCTTACTGAAAAATCTTCTTCTGAAACGTAACAAGAAGCATAATTTGGCTGTAGTAGTGGACATGCGCCAAACAAGCACTTGTTGCCTGTAGAATATTCATGGTTGCATACCAAGTATTTTTTCCCTATCTTGGCACGGTAAGCACATTGTTTTTTGAATCCCGTCCAAAGAGCTTTTTCTTCAATCATTTTTATCGCCTCTTTCCTTTCCTTTTCAAGGGTAATATTTGCAAATAAATCTTTTTCAAAAATTTTTGCAAACTTTCTAACTTGGTCTATTTCCATGTCGAAAGGTGCACCAATAACGCACCAAACACCCGATTTCACCATCTCTCTAAACTTTTCAAGAAGTTCTTCACTTTTTTGGCCGAGGGATAGTTCCATCATTTGTTTAGAAAGGAGGGTTTTTAGATTTTCTGAGAGAGTACTCCAAACGTTGAGTCTCATTAAGACTTGGCTCTCCAGTTTCTCAACCTCTACATCATTTTCCACAAGTTCACCGACAACGTTTTTTATCTGTATCATGTAAGGATATATCCCGTTAAAAGCATGCTCTAAAGGCACATCTATAGTGAAAGGTGCATGAATCACAATAGGCTCTCCCGCATTAAATATAGATTCTGCCCGCTGTAAAACATTTTTATTTAAATACAGCATAGGGGTTATATCATATTCTAAAACAAGATCTTCTATCACTTCCGGAATTTCTTCAGAACTTGCAAAAAGTTCCGCATCACACCGTTTTAAAATATATTCTAAAACTTTAACGATCTCTGTTTCAGGATCCTTTTCTTTCTCTTCTTCTTCAAGATACGCGGGAGTTCCTGCCGTTAAACGGAAACCTATGTTCTTATAAGCATTCGCATAATTTATCAAGATATCCAGCCTGTTACGCCCTTCAGTAAAATCGATGTCATAATAATTAGAACGCGCACAAATAGGCAAGACTAATACAGGTTCCCTCTCAAAGGATTCAATCAAATCCAAATTGTTTTCAAGCTCATATGTTGGAATGTTCCACCTGAGACCTTCCCATTCAAAAAAACAGTATTTTAAACCTGTTCTTGAAACAGTTTCAACGAGTTGAATGGTACGTAAACCCACATCTTCACCCTTAAACTCCATAATAGAACGTTTTATCGATATACCGCCCGTCAAAAAAACCAAGGTTTTCCCCTCATTAATCAAAAAATCAAACACATTCTCAAAAATAATCTTTTTGATAATAATATTCTCCTAGTTTTTAAAAAATCTTTTTTAGTGAGGTTAATAAACGTGTTTTATATTTCTAAAATTTGTGGTAGGTGGAGTCAAAATGTGTGAATTTGATGTTTTTTTAAAAAAGGGTGGTAAAGAAGAAAAAATAGCTGAAAACATAGTGAAGGTTCGCAGTTATAGTGAAGGAGTGGAGTTAAGAGATCCGCTTGGAGTTCCTCTCTTTATCAAAAATTCAATTATTGAAAATGTTGACGTTATGTCCGAAAAACTCGTTCTCATAGACGTATCAAACAACCCAAAAATCTCCGAAATATTCTCAGAAAAATAGGGGGCATAGAGAAGTGCTCATAGAAGCAGAAAGTATAGAAGAAGCTTATAGAAAGATTCAAACGGCCGTGTACAGCGAAGGCCAAGAAGTAACAGATGAACGAGGAGAAACCACCCTTGAAATAAGAGATTTAATGATACATTTAAAGAACCCCGACGCACAAATTCCAGCAGATTATGAGCACATGACAACGAAAGAAGCAGAAGAATATGCCTCCGAGTTTCTAACCTTTGCAAAGACAGTTCCTGTTATCGATAAGGGGGATTTTTTGGGATTCGAAAAAAGGTTCGAGTATGAGTACGGAGACCGTATACGTAATTTTGGCTATAAACATCATAAGATAGACCAACTTGAAGCTGCTATTAACAAACTGAAAGAAAATCCTAACACTCGGAGGGCAGTAATGGTCTTATGGAACCCGTTAATAGACAACTTTGTCGAAGAAGTTCCCTGCCTTAACCTATTATCCTTCCTCTTACGCGAAGGGAAACTCCATCTCACCGCGGTTTTTAGATCGAACGACATGGTAGGGGCATGGCCAGCTAATGCCTACGCCTTAATACGCCTTCTAGAATACGCTTGCACAGAACTAAAAACAGAAAAAGGAGATCTTACAACCCTGTCAATTTCTGCCCATTTCTACAAAAGAAAAAAGAGCGTAGAATCCCCGTACAAAGCCATTAAAAAATCTTTAACAGAAAAATAGGCATTCTCCATTAATTTTAAGGAGAGTTTACTATTTCTTTTAGAACTTCTTTTATTTTGAATGGTGAGTCTAATACAGAGATGCCTTCGATTTCTGAAAGTTTTTTGATGTTGTCGACGTCGATTTTTCTTGTTTTTATTTTAGCTTTTTCTCCCCATTTTATAGCGTTGTAGGGGCATGCTTCTACGCATTTTTTACACCCGATACATTTGAGTAAATCTACTGAAATCTTCCCCTCTCTGAGAAAAGCAGCTTCTTCTGGGCAAATTTCTACAACCGGGCAAGGGTCGCAACTCTCGCATAATAAAGAGTTTGTTGTTATGGCGAGAGTTGTTTCAATAACTCCTTTGTAAGGGTCTGTTGGAACTATTATAACTGGTACATCTCCTTTCATAGCATGGGACACACAAACGCTTACAAGGGTGTCTGCTATACCTTGAAGAATTTTAGCCACGGTGTTTGTGGTTGTAGGAGAAACTATGAGAGCATCATATTCCCCTATGGATAGTCTTGCGGCTTTTGGGAAGCTTGCCCCTTGATCCTCCTCGAAAAAGCTTTCATTAAAATGGCTGCCATCAGCTAACTCCAAAAGGGTGTCTAAAAGCCCGTACATTCGGATAACTTCTCTCCCGGCCCTTGAAATAAAAATTGTCATATCAGCGTTTAGCTCTTTTTTTATAGAGCTCATTAATTCAAAGCTGTCTTGGAGGAAGTGACCAGCACCCGTTATGCCCCAAGCTAACCTGACCTTTTTCAATCTTCATATCACCACATTGAAAGAGGATTATCAAATCTTTATTTACCTTTTTAAAAGCTTGGTGAAAAGGAGGTTGTAAGTGGTTTTTAGGTCTCTTCTATGAAGGCGCCTTTGTTTCGTGTGGGTGTTATAAAGAATTTGCCGCTTATTTCTTTCTCGGTTAGAAGGTCTGAAGTTGTTTTCATCAAGTCTTCTGCCCGTTTTTTTCCCTTGGTGATTGCGAAGGTTGTTGGTCCAAAGGAACTCATTCCAACGCCTTCTGCACCGTTTTCTAGTAAGGTGTTTAAAAGGTTCTTTATTATTGGGTGTTGTAACTCCACTTCGATCTTTTTAAATCCTAAACTAATCATCGTTGTGAGGCTTTGACCGAAAACCTCTATATCTTTCTCTACAATGGCGGGCAAAGTCATCATGAATATTATTCTACAAAGTTTCCCTACATCTTCTGAAGGAATAGGGCAGTATTTTTGAAATATATTGAGTTCTTCCTCTCCTGAGGCGCCTCGTTTAACGTTTGGAATGGTGACTACCCAATACCATTCTTCTGGGAGGTTATATTTTGCGAGAATGGGGGCGGGTTTAGCCTTAGAAGCCCTGCTTGGCAAGAACTCTTTTTTCTCTTTATCTGGGCCAAAAGAGTGGCCTCCGTCCAGTATAAAGCCGCCGTCTTCAAAGGCGGCTACGCCTATTCCTGAGGTGCCTCCACGCCCCATTATAAGGGCAAGCTCCCTTGTAGTTGCTTTTATTCCGTGAAATTTTGATAGAATTGTAGCGGTTGCAAGGCTTAATTGTGTTTTTGATCCCAACCCCACATGTTCTGGAATCGTCTCATAGACTTTTAAATAAGCTCCTTCTTCCAAATTGTAATGGTTAAGAAACCTTTTAGCAAGGGAAGTTACAAGATCTTTTTGAACACCTTCTACCACTAACTCCCCCTCAAGTTTTCCCTCCATTACGACTTGAGGCTTTTTTAATGAAACACCTATTCCGCCGTCAACCCTTGAAAGTTCGCCGTTTTCATCGATTAACGTTATGTGCATTCTACAAGGAGTTTCAAGTTTTACATTATTTGGACACAAGGAAAATAATCCTCCTTTTTTCTAGATTTTGCTCAAAACATAGTTTATGATAGATTTTTCTTTAGATGAAGAGGATGTAACACGGTTCACTAAATCAGAATAATAATCTATTAATTTACGAAGCTTTTGTGCTTCCTCAAAATTTTTGAGGACCTCCTCGTACACGTGGACACGTGTAGCGTGAATAATCGTTTCCAAGGTAGAGAAAAAACCACGGTTGAGGGGTTTAAGAAAAGGGTTTTTTATCCCTCCTGTTATGATTTTTCCCTCAAATTCTCCTCGCCCCTCCTTTTTTCCCACGTATTTAGTTTCAATTTCTAGCCAAGCATCAGCCTTTTTTAAAACAGGTGCATCAACAATAAACCCTTCCCTGAACTCATCAGGCTCAAGCTCTACGTTTTTTTCAAGGGCGGCTTTAGCAAACAGTAAAAGATCTTCAGTGAGATTGACAGCACAACAATTTTTCTGCCTGAGATTTTTATAAGTGTCTGTCTCCTCATAGGGACGGATTATCAAACGATCAAGATCGGGCGTAAAAACGCCCATAGGCGCAACGTTAGGAATTCCATTTTCGTGATAGGTAGTAATGATGGTTTCATAAACAAAATCTTTTTGAAAACCTAAAACCTCTAATATTTTTTCCATTGTTCCTATAAGCCCCCTAAAAACAAGACAAGAATATTCTACTAACCACCCATTTTAGTCAATTTTACCTTTTTAGACGTATCTTTTAATTCATTCTGTAAATTTTTGTCGTTGTTTTATAAATTTAACAACTTTTTCTGCCTTTTCAATGGCTAATTCTGCAGCTTCCCTTGCCCGTTCCATCATCTCTTCCTTATCTTTGGGAGCCGTTTCACCGACAACTTTTTTGATTTTTGTGTAAGCAGCTTCCCGGAACTTTGGATGAAGGTCTTTTTCTTCACCGTTTTTATCAATCAAAATGCCCTTTTTTGGGTCGCTTGTTACTTTGCCTATAACATCAATCTTTATGCCTATTTTTTTGATGCAGTTAAGAACTGAGCCTTCTATGTTTTCTGGGCAAAATATTAAGAGGGCGTCCATTGAAACCCCTAAATAATCGATTGATAGCTCTTCTAACATCCTTAATACCTTTTCATTAAGAAGAGCTTCAATCTTCCTCTCATCGACTTTTATCCCTACTTTAGCTGTTTTACAGATCTCGCTTATGTCGCCACGAATACCACCATTAGTCCAGTCTGCGAGGGCATGAATATGGCTGAAGAGTTTTTCCTTCTGTAAAGCTTCACAGGCTCTTATAAACTGGACGTTCAAAGTCTCAATAATGGCGTCGTAATAGTCGTTATAGATGGCAGTAGTTGTTATAGTTCCGCCGCCAGCACCTTCGGTCATCAAAACCTTATCCCCTGGTCTGATGTTTTTCCTCGAAGCTAGGGCGGAATATTTCGGTACCACGCCTACAGTACCTACGCATGAAACCAGTCTATTACCGATAACCATGTCACCCCCAACCCGCAGGGTAGAACCTGCAACAAGGGGTACTTTTGAAAGTTCTGAAACCGCTCTTATCCCTGCAGAAAAATCGAAAAGTTTTCCCACATCTCCATCGTCTGCAAGATGAACATCAGTCAACATGGCTACAGGGATAGCACCCTTAACGTAAACATCCCGTAAAGATGCTCTTGCTACATGAAAGCCTGCGATGAAGGGAAAATCGCTTAAACGTGAATGAGTACCATCAACAGCTATAACTATTATATCATTCTCCCCATGAACGGCTCCAGCATCATCCTGATCTAAGGGACCCATAAGGATTTTACTGCTTCCTCTGCTCATACCGCCTTCTTCTTCATCTTCTAAGGAGCTTATTTTTGCTAGAAGTGTGTGGACGAAAAAGTCGCCTTCTCCCCTACAACCAACCCCTAAATCGTGCATTGATGCGCTAGATTCGGGAACGGATAAAAGCTCTCCTAAAAATCCTCCAAGGCGCTTGTTGGAGACTAAAACTTCGTTAAAAACCGCTTTTGCCATTTCTAAAGCTTGTTCCCTGCCTATGTTTTTATACACTAAAAAATCGTCGCAAAGCCTTTGGATTATGGAATCTTTTTGTTTGTTCTTTTTGAGTAAGGCTTTTACTAAACCTTCAATATCAGACACTTGTAAAACCACGCAAAATTGTTAATTCTTAAAAAAGTTGGAACTTAATCACTCTTTTAATGTTTGCGGATCTTTATTATTGGATTATTTTTACGGATTTAAAGATGTAGTTTCTATCCATTCCAAGCTCTTTTATCGAATAACCTAAAGCATAACCTATCAACTGGGTAAAAAATAGTAGAGGCAACTTTTTAGGAAGATCTATCACGTTCTGATAAACATCAAACATGGAGGCACAATTTCCACACCCAATAACCAAAAGGTCTGCTCCCACTTTCAATGCTTCTTCTATACGTCTCTTTCCAAGCTCCAAAGCAAGGTGTTTATTTAAAGGAAGTAGTGTGGATCCGCAGCAACGAAATCCTCCCTCATAATCCACAACTTCTACTCCGCAAGCCTCGATCAATCTTACAAAATCATATGTTTCCATTTTAGAAGACTCTGAAGGAGGTCTTATGATCTGGCAAGGAGTTTGAACAGCCACGTTTAAAGAGGAAAGATCACGGACAATATTCTCCTTAATCTTCTCCAATCCTATATTGTTGATGAGAAAGTCTGAGATATGCTTAACCTTTGAAACACCAGAAAATTCTCTCCCAATAAGGGCAAGAATTTCGTTTATTTTCTCATTTTTTTCAGGATCGTTAAGTAAGAGGTTGCGGACACTGTTCAAAGTCCCTGTGCAAGAACCGCAAAGCGTCAAAATGGGGATTTTTAACTCATCAGCTACTGCTAAATTCCTACCAGCAATAGCTAAGAATAGTTCTTCGCTTGCTGATTCTGCCATTATTGAACCGCAACATGTAAAACCTTCAACGTCAACAATCTTTACTCCAAAATGGTTTAAAATAACCCTTGCAGACTTCTCATACTGATTAAAACGGTAAGGTATGATACATCCTCTAAAAAGACCTACTTCCAACAATTCCACCAAGAAAGAAAATCCTAAGAATAATAAAAAATAATCCTGTTAAACCTTAACATTCTTATCTTTAATAAAAATAATTTCTTTTAATTTTAAATGGAGGATAAAATGATGGAAGAAGAGACCCTTGATCCAGTTGATTGGAACCAAATGAAGGATTTAGGTTGTCGAATGGTAGAAGATATGATGGATTATCTAGAAAGCGTTCGTGAGCGTTCTGTCTGGCAACCAATTCCAAAAACTGTTAAAGATTTCTTCAAGAAACCGTTACCGCAAGACTCAGAAGGACCAAATAAAATGTATCAAGATTTTTTAGAAAACATTCTTCCCTATCCAATTGGTAATATTCATCCCAGATTCTGGGGTTGGGTGATCGGTACTGGAACTCCTTTAGGAATGCTCGCGGAGATGTTAGCGGCAGGCATGAATCCAAATGCGGGAGGAGGAGAGCATATAGCATCTTATGTTGAAATGCAGGTAATTGATTGGTTTAAGGAAATAATGGGTTTTCCAAGCACAGCTAGCGGGTTGCTGGTCAGTGGAGGATCAATGGCAAATCTGGTCGGTTTAACTGTTGCTCGCAATTCGAAGGCAGGATTCGACATCAGAAAACATGGTTTACAAGCTGCATCCCAAAAAATGACTGTTTATGGTTCAGTAGAAACGCACAGTTCTATTCAAAAAGCAGTTGAACTGTTGGGACTAGGTAGTGATGCGCTTCGTAAAATACCTGTGAATGAGGCATTTCAAATTGAAATTGAGAGGCTAAAAGTTCATATTTCAAAAGATCGAGAAAATGGCCATCATCCAATTTGCATAATTGGTAATGCAGGAACTGTAAATACTGGTGCATTTGATGACCTAGATTCCTTAGCAGATATCTGCGAGCAAGAAGATTTGTGGTTTCATGTTGATGGAGCGTTTGGAGCGTGGGCAATATTATCTCCCAAGTTAAAATCGTTGGTCTCTGGTATAAATAGAGCTGATTCTTTGGCTTTTGATCTTCACAAATGGATGTATATGCCTTACGAAGTAGGATGTGCTTTAGTAAAAAAAGAAGAAGAACACCGACAAGCCTTTTCGTTGACCCCTGATTACCTTACTCATACTTCAAGAGGAATTGGGAGTGGGGAAAGATGGTTTAGTGACTATGGTGTCCAACTTTCTCGTGGATTTAGGGCATTGAAAGTCTGGATGGGGATTAAAGAACATGGTATTCGAAAATACGGAAGACTCATCCAGCAAAATGTTGAACAGGCACAATATTTGGTTAAATTAATCCAGTCGTTTTCTGAGCTAGAACTATTAGCACCTGTACCATTAAACATTGTGTGTTTTAGATTTATAGCAGATGGACTTGATAATTCGTCGTTGAATAAACTAAACAAAGAATTATTATTAAGATTGCACGAAAGTGGGATTGCTGCCCCATCTTATACGATGATTGGTGATAAATATGCCCTTCGTGTAGCAATTACAAATCATCGGAGCCGAAGAGAAGATTTTGATATTTTAGTAAAAACAGTGTTAAAATTTGGAAAAGACTTGTGTAAATAATTATTTTTTATTCTTTTTATAAAAAAATAACAGTGGGCGGAAAAGATGGAGATGCGTGAGTGGTTATCATACTGGTATCCTTACATCTGTAACTATCTGGGAATAGGCCCTGAAGAAGATTTAGAATCAGCAAAACTACTAAACGATATTATTATCAATTCTAGAGTAGATGTTCAAAAAAACAAGGAAGAGCTTCAAAAAATGGTTTTTGGAAAACCGGTGATAGTTTTTGGAGCAGGGCCTTCCCTAGAACTTGACATTCTAAACGTCCTTCATGAAAATTTCCTTGATAAATGTGTAATCATTGCAGCGGATGGAGCTACAGAAGCCCTCTTAAACAAGCAAATCATCCCAAAGGCTATTGCTACAGATCTTGATGGTGACCTGCAAAGTTTGATGCATGCATGTCTTTCAGGTTCAATAATGGTAGTACTTGCTCATGGAGATAACAAGGAAAAGATTTCAGGCATCGTTCCAGAGTTTATAAAAGAAGGGTGTAAGATCGTTGGGACTACTCAAACAGAACCGTTCGGTGTTCTGGAAAACTTTGGAGGATTTACTGACGGAGATAGAGGCGCTTATATGGCCGTGGAAATGGGCGCGGAAATGATAATACTTGCAGGCTTCGATTTGGGAGAAAAGATAGGGCGATATTCAAAAAAGGAAAGTCAATTAGGCGGGATAGGTCACGAAATGAAGCTAAAAAAACTCAAACTTGCAAAAAAACTTCTAACAAACCTAGGGAAAACAGGAAAAATTCCCGTACTAAACATAACTAGCAGGGGAGAAGAGATCCCAAACGTCCCAAAAATAACAGTAAAACAATTAAAAAAGATGTTGAGTTAAGACGCCTGATTTTTATTCAAAGATTTATCGCATTTCGATGGTACAAGATGCTCGTTGGGTTTTCATTTCATAAACAATGCATGTTATTTCATGAATATTTTCTTTCTCTGAAAGCTCTTCTACAAGTCTTTCACACAGCAGTCTGGAAAATTCTTCCACCGTAGTGTTGGCAACAGGAAGTAAAACTACCTCATCCTCAGGTATTTCATACATTTTTCCGTCTCTTAAAATCATCTTCACAAAGCCATCTTCTTTTGTAAATTTGAGATCTTTGCAATTAGCGGCAAGCAGAGTTTTATGATCCCACTCCTCAAGAATACTTCTAAGTAAAGGTTTTATGTCGAGGAAATCGATAACCATGAAATCCTCATTTTGGTCTCCCTTAATGATGACCTCTAGCTCGTAGTTATGCCCATGCAATCGCTCACAATACCGTGTACCAATCACAAAGTGAGCGCAAGCAAACTTAAACCCTTCAGGTCCCAAACGAACAGCAAAAGTTTTATTCCCTGACCTTGTCAATCCTTAATCCCCCGCTTAAAGAACTATACCTACACTTTTTACAGTTTTCTCTACTATGCTTTTAACGGCAGAATAAGCAGGAGAATCTGCCGGAATGTTAAGCAAGCTTTCGCCGTTAAGGCTGGACTCTATAACCTTGGGATCAAAAGGCACAGAACCAGCATAAGATAGCTTATTCTCTTCAGAAAAAGTTTTCAGGGAAGCTTCAATTTTCTCTGAAACCTTATTACCCACAACATAGACATTTTTGAAATTTACTTGCACCTTCTTTGCAATTTCCAATATTCGTTTTATTGTTTTTAACCCCGGTTTTGTGCCATCGGAAATTAGATATAGAATATCGATATCCCTTTGAGTCCTGCGATTTACGTGCTCAAGCCCTGCAGGCATATCAGCCAAACTTATGTCATAATTCTCTGACAAAGTATCAAGAATACGCGTCAAAAGAGTGTTTAAAGAACAATAACAACCTCCCCTCTCAACACTACCCATCTCTATCAGATCAAAATCATGCTCTTCACACAATATTTCAAAAATCAACCCTTCAAGATACCGATCCTTAGACACTCCTAGGGGTAAGCGATGTATCTCTTCCTTCATCTTCATAGAAATGTCCCCCACAGAAGCAGGAACCTTGACACCTAAGATGTCAGCAGTGTTTGCATCAGGATCAGCATCCGCAACCAAAATATCGTACTTTTTACTCTTATCTGCTTTACCAGCATCTATTAAAGTTTTTAAAACGAGGGCTAAAAACGTGGTTTTACCAACACCGCCTTTACCCGATACTGCTAAAACTTTACCCTTTTTTCTTCCGCCCAATATTTTTTCACCTGCTCATTTAAAATATTAAAAAAAGAAAAACTCCCACTTTTTAAAAACTTTAGATTAAGAATTAAACTATTTTATAGGCCTTTCTTTTTCGAGTAGAAATGTGATTGAAAGTTTATAAACCTATAACTTATTCGTTTTTCTTTTTTCAGGCATTCTACTAGACAAAGAAAAGAGAGAAACTTTTAACGTAAGACTATTGCGCGTAGAACGTCGATTTTTGAAATGATGCCTAAACTATCTTTTCCGCGAACAAGAACGGCAGGATAGCCCTCCTCTACAATCAGGTTATAAACCTCTTCAAAGGAAGCTTCAGCATCCACTATGGGGAAAGGTTCGTCCATACATTCCCTGATCTGCATGGAAAGTTTCTTCTCCGTTTTATCTTCTTTTCCAAGGTGTTTTAACAATATTCTTTCAGTTATAGAGCCCACAATTTCCCCTTTCTTTTCAATAACAGGAATTTGCGAAAAAGAATACATTTGCATAATATCCAAAACACGGGAAACAGTATCATCAGGAGAAACTGCAACCAAAGGAAATTGAGCCAAATCACCCGCCTTAATATCTTTCAAAAAACACCACCTATAATAAACAAAAACTTTTCACCGCTAAAAAATTTAACCCCTAAAAACCTTGTAATCCTTATTTATCTTTCTTCAATAAATTTTTGTTTTCAAAGGATTTTTTATGCTAAATTTCACATCATTTCTGGCGACGTTACTGTTTTTACGGTTAAGTTCTTTTCTATGACTTCTTTATCTGTACGATTAAGTGATGATACAACCATTACAACTAAAGAGTATATGGAGCACATCATTAAAAAGGAGGGTACATAGGAATTTCGCTCATCGATTATTCTACCGCTCATAATAGTGCTTGGGGCGTTTCCTGCTGAAAAGGTTAAGCCTAGGGATGATGTTGCTGTTGCTCGGTGGTTTTCCCCTACAAGATCCATCATTAAACTTTGCATCAACGGGTTTGCCACATTCATAAGGGCACCACGCGCGATGAAAGCGATAATTGCTAGGGCTAAATTGTAGCTAAAGGCAAGGTATAGAGCGCAAATAATTGCAGCGCTTTCAGTTAATGCCATGGTGGGTACCCTTCGTATAGCTCGCGAAAAGAGGGGGGCGCAAAAGTTTCCTAAAGCCATAAATACCTGCTGAGCAGCGAAAATTAACCCAATAGTCCCAGGTTTAAGGCCAAAACGATCCTCGAAAAACACGGGGAAGAAAGGCACAATAAAACCTGCTCCAAACCCGAGCATGAGGTTTATGAGGACAACTCTCCATGCCATATTACGGTGTAAAAACCTGAAAATTCCTCCACTAGCATCATCGCTATTATTATCGATCGATCTAGGAAATAAATCCTCTTTTAAAACATCTCCAGTCAGTGAATCTTCCACATTATTCCGATTAGGGGGGCGTTTGTGCCTAATACTGAAAGCGAAAATACCTGCAAACAAATTAAAAAGAGCAAAAACAAGGATAGTAAACCGAAGTCCTTCCGAATCAAAACCGATAAAAACTTGGAAAACATAAAGCAGAACATTTCCCACAGCGAAAAACCCTAAATTACTGCCGTAAACTATAGAATAAGCCAGATCTTTACCGTATCCTACAGGAGTCCTATCAGCGATTATAGCGGAAAGTCCTGGAACAACCAACGGATAACTTGTAGCAATCAATAAACTAGCTACTAACAACTCCTGGCGACCACTAGCAAGTAGTAGGATAAAGCCCCCGATAGAAGAAGTAATTGAACCAATCCTTATTAAAAAAATACGGCTAAATCTATCAGCAATAATTCCTGAGGGAAGTATTAGTAAAGTGCTTACCACAAATGCAATACCGAAATAAATTCCAAGAAAATAATAGTCGCTTTTATCTATTACATCAAAAACATAAAAGGGAATAATTATGTAATATATACCATATCCGGAAGAGCTGAAAACTGTAGTTAAGAAGATTTTGACCATAGCAGAGTCTTTGAAAAAATGCCTAACACCGTATTCTGATCCGCCTTCTTCCAAAAGAAACACCCAAAAAACATTCGAAAAAAGAATTTTTGAAGAATCCCACCGAATTACTGAAAAAACATAACAACAAAAACAATAGGTAAATTAATAAGGGTTTTCTTAAAAATTTTTGAAACTTTTGATCGAACAACATCGACTACCCGCCTTTTTTTTAATTCCTCATTAAACCTATAACAAATTAAATAAGGGAGAATAACTAAATTAAGAAATGAGGCGTTAGACTTTGGAAGGTGGAAATAGAAGACGAGAAGGAAAAAAAGAAGTAAATATTGATGAAGAACTCTTAGAATACATGATGGAAAGGGACGATGTTCTTGAAACAAGTCTCATAGAAGATTTAGGAAAAGCCCTTAAAATAGCTCAAGAAGCCCTAGAAAGGGCCAAAGAACTCAATGCAGATCCAAGCATTATAGGAAACCTATCCATGCTCATAAAAAGACTCGAACGTCTCATAAAGACCTACAGCAAAACCAGCATATAAAAAACCAAAATATCCGGTAGAAAATCCATTTTTCTAGTTTTTCGCTCTTTTTCACTGTTTTTCACTAGAAAGGGGTAAGATTCTCCTACCGTCAAAAGACATCCTCTTACCCGCAACCTCAAATCCTAACTTCTCATAAATCTTCTTAGCTGGAATATTTGACTCTTCAACCCATAAAAACACGCAAGGCTTTTCCATAACATCAAAAGCAAAACTGACAACAGCGGAACTCACAATGGTTCCATAACCCTTACCTCTAAACTCCTCCAAAGTGGAAACATCACGAACAACAGCAAAATCCTCTAAAAAATCCCATCCAAAAGCCCAACTAACCAAACGATTGGCCCTAAAAACTCCAAACCCCCAACCATGCTTCAAAAATATTTCACATTCTTCAAGCATATCCTGCTTCTCAATATCTTCCAAAGAAAGACGAACTGCTTCCTTTTCCCTCAAACATCGTTTAAAACGATCCTTAGAAATATTCATTACAAGAAAACAAGCTATATCACCAGCATAAGGATAAAAAGGTGATCCCCGAGGCTCAAAAATCCGAGTGACCATGGGTAAATGCTCAGGATCAACACTAAAATACAAAGATTCCTTTTCACCAACAGTCTTTAAAAAAAGATCCTCAGAAACCATACCATTCATAGTAAAAAAAATCCTCTCCCAACGTTCCGAAAAATGTTTCTGAACATACCCCACAACCTCTTCATCGTCTTTTAATTGAACCCAAGTCTCTGTAGTGGATGGCTCATGTAAAAAATTCCACAGAGAAAAAACATTTGGACCGAAATCCTTCCTAATATAATCTAAAAACCAATCCCTATACTTACCCTTTTCCTCTTCGTCTTCTAGCTTTAAAAACGAAGATAAACCCAAATCAAAGAAACCTCCTAAAAACAAATAAATAAAAAATAATAGAAAAACTTTAAACTAAGCCTGTTTAGTCTTCTTCTTCACGCGCCATTTTTAAGAAATCTTGGTAACAAGCCTTATGGGCTGTTGCAGGAGTAGAACATGACTCCTTACATATGTAGATTTTCTCCATTTCGGACTCATCAACTATATCTTTTTTACACCAAAAGCAAACATATTTTTTCATCAAAAACCACCTAGAAAAACAAAGATACACAAACCATTTTTAATGTTTTAAATAATTTCCTACTTTATCCTTTTTGAATAAGGTTGGAGTTGCATAATAAATTGTGTTCAAAGGTTGTAGTCGTTAAAGGTGAAGATCTAACGCAGATTATACAAAGAGGTTTGAGCTATTTTGAGACCCCTTCTAAAAGAACCGTTATTTTAAAGCCGAACCTAATAAACGCCGAAGACCCGCCTACAACCACTCCCTCTGAAACCATTGAAACTTTACTAAAATATTATAAAACAGCTAGTTATGAAGTGATTATTGCCGAAGGATCTGGCTGGTCTGAAACCGAGGATGCATACGAAATTTTAGGTTATAGAAAAATTGCTAAAAAATATGAAGTAAAACTTGTAGACCTGAATAAGGATGATTACGAAATAAGGGAAAGCCCGAAAGCTTTTGTGCTTAAGAGTTTTGAGTTTCCCCTAACCTTAAAAGATTCTTACATAGTTTCTGTTCCGGTTCTTAAGGAACACTCGATAACAACCGTAACACTGTCCCTCAAAAACATGCTTGGAGCAACTTTAGGCGAGAAGGGTAAGTTTGCAAAAAAAGGAAGATTTCATAAACTTGGGGTGGATAAAAGTATAGTAGACATAAACCTTTACGCTAAACCAAACCTCTCAATAATAGACGGTAGAACAGCTGGCTTTGGAGGAGAACTTAAAGCAGAACCAAAAGAGCTCGGCATAATGATATTTTCAGAGGATCCAGTTGCAGCAGACGCCATAGGAGCAACATACCTCGGTTACGACCCCCTTAAAATAAAACACATAAAACTTGCCCAAGAAAAGGGGCTTGGAATAGCAAACCTTGAAAAGATAGATTTGGTAGAGGTCAAAATATGAAAGAATATCAGCGCTTTTTAACGCCAAACTTCGAACCTTTCGATCCCTTAGAATTAGCTAAAGAAACTGAAAAAATCGTAACCAGACCCGGGTCAAAAGGCTTAGAAAGAAAATACACAGGAATCTACTCCGCCCCAGTATACCGAGGAATAGCAACAGCCTACGCTGTCGGTTGCTGCTTACGCTGCGTCTACTGCTGGACAAACTGGTCGAGAGATTTTCCGGAGATGTTTGGTGAATTTTTGAACCCAAGACAGGTTGCTGAAAGACTCTCCAAGTCCGCTGAAGAGGGTATTACCAATCCCCGCTGGAAAGCTTTCAAAAACATTAAAGTTAATAAGCTTAGGATCTCAGGCGCCGAGCCTACATTAGGAAAAGAGCATTTACTCGCAGTTTTAGAGCTTATATCCGCTTTAAAATATCCGCTTTTCATTTTAGAAACTAACGGAGTAATTCTCGGATCTGATAAAGACTACGTAGAAAGGTTGAGTGAGTTTAAGGAAAAACTCTATGTTCGTGTTTCATTTAAAGCAGCGACGCCGGAAGGCTTCACAGAAAGAACAGGCGCTATTGGAGAATTTTACGAACTGCCGTTTAAAGCTTTAAAATACCTACTGGATGAAGGGATTTACGCCAAAGCAGCAGCAATGACCGATGCAAGAACTATGCCAGCAGAGGAAAGAAAACTGTTGACAGAGATGCTTAGCGAAATAGACCCAGAAATAAGAAAAAACCCGTATGAATTAGAAGAGGAACAAATAGATGCCTATGAAACCACAATCGACCGAATAAAAGCATACACAGATGAAAAATACGCAGAAGAACTCCTAAAAAGATTCATAAAAAACCCCTAACCTCCCAAAAGTTGCATATGGGAATAGTAAAATGAGGGATAAACTCAAAGAAATACTTTCAGAAACTCCTTCTTATTCTGAAGAACTAGGTTTAAATTTGAGCAAGACTGAAGACAGATTTAAGTGGTTTATAGCCTCAATTTTTTTCGCTAAAAGAATTTCAAACGAGATCGCGAAAAACACCTTTAGAATGTTTATAGAGAACGGTTTAACAACCCCTGATAAGATTTTGCAAGCTGGGTGGGATAAACTTGTTGAAATTCTTGATCTTGGGGGTTATGTTAGATACGACTTTTCCACAGCAACAAACCTACTAAAAACCACTAATCTTCTAAAAGAACTTTACAATGGAAGTTTAGAAGAGTTACATAAACAGGCTGAGAACTCAAAAGATTTGGAAAAGAGATTAAAAGAATTTAAGGGTGTCGGGCCTGTGGCGATCAACATATTCTTGAGAGAACTCAGGGGAATATGGGATAAATCAAAACCAAAAGTTTCAACCATGGCCCTAGAAACGGCAAAGCGTTTAGACATAGAAAAAGACGATATAGAGGTTTATGAGTCAAAGCTTGTAAGGTTAAAGTTGGAATACTGTAAAAAGAAGAAATGCGAAATTTGTCCTGTAAAAAACTATTGTAAAACACCTGTAACAAAATAATCTTCTTAGCTAATTCTATAAATCTGGCTGAATTTTTCTTTGATGTACTCCAACCAATGTTGGGGGTTTGGTCCTTCTCCTGTAACTTCTCGGAGAAGTTCGGGTGCTTCGCGAACCAAGCCAAAAGGGTGAACCTTTCCTCTTAGCCATGTTAGAAGGGTTTTGAGGTTGCCTTTAGCTATCTCCTCTTGTAAATCGTTAATTTCTCGTTTAGCTGCAGCAAAGAGCTGTGCAGAATATAGATGCCCTAACATATAGCTTGGGAAATATCCAAAATGACCCGAGGACCAGTGGACATCTTGTAGTAAACCTTTGGCGTCGTTTTCGGGCAAAATACCTAAATATTCCTGCATCTTGGCATTCCAAAGTTCTGGCAGATCTTTTACCTCTATCTCGCCTTTGATTAGAGCTTCTTCTATTTCGAACCGAAACATGATGTGTAGACTGTATGTAACTTCATCTGCATAGATTCTAATAGGGGAGGGTTTCACGATGTTGATTGCACGATAGAAGTTTTCTAATGGAATGCTTTCATAATAGGGGAAAATCCTTTGAAGTCTCGGATAGAAAAACTTCCAAAAGGGAAGACCTCTACCCACAAGGTTTTCAAACATTAGCGACTGTGATTCGTGGATACCCATTGAATATCCATTATCTAGATAAACCCACTTCAACAGGGGATCTATTCCCTGATCATAGAGACCGTGACCACCTTCATGTAATGTACCGAATAAAGCAGCAGCCAGCTTCCCGGACGTAAAGTGTGTTGTAACGCGGGCGTCATCCGGCCCGATCGAGATGGTAAAGGGATGATTGGTTTTATCCAGTCTTCCTTGATTAAAGTCGTAGCCAATTACCCTAAGGGCTTCCAAGGAGAGTTGCTTCTGAAGGTCTTCGGGAAAGTGTCCTCTGAGAAGAGTTTCGTCTGGTTGATCTGATTGTTCTGTGAGTAATTTAACAAAGGGAATGAGATTTTCTCTAAGAGATTTGATGATTCTTTTGAGTTCTTCGCTGGTTATTCCTGGCTCATAGTCAGGTAAGAGTGCATCATAGGGGTTTTTATCATATCCATAGTGTTCGGCGAACTGGCGTATAAATCCGATTATTTCTTCTAAAGCTGGTTGAAAATGTGTGAAATTCGATTTTTCTTTTGCGTCTACCCAAACATCATAGGCCCTTGCTTTAGCCTCATTGAAGGCTTTAAAAAGATCTTGTGGAATAGCTTTCGCTCTCTCATAGATGTTTCTTATTCGCCGAATCAGAACCTGCTCTCCTGGCTCAAGTTCTGTTTCCCTTCCGGCCAGCTTTTCAAGGATTTTGCCTATTTCATGGGAAGTGAAAAGCTTGAACCATTCTGCTTTGACAGCTGCAAAAATTTCTGCTCTTCCCCCAGCTCCTTCGGTGGGCATCTTAGTTTGTTGATCCCACAACAAAAGACTAGATGCATAACC
>JBHLKN010000033.1:0-953 GCA_048886645.1 Candidatus Hodarchaeota archaeon
CATTCCCATTAGAAACTTCACAAAAACTTGGATAAAAGGCAAAGGAGGTAGGAAGAAGTCCCACCCCTACGGGGTCTTTCGGGCTTCTATCTCCTCTAAAAACTTGTTTAACCGAATAATTAATGATATAGAACAGGAATTTGGATAAGCACCAGCCTAAGAAACCCCGAGATCGGTGGTTCAAATCCACCCCCCGCTACCATGTAATTTTCGATTTTCTGGCTTTTGATCGGTGTTTTTTCGTAGTAGTCGGTGTTTTTTTGGATATTATTGTCGGTAATAGGGTGTTTTGTTTTTTCGTTTGAACTGTCGGCGTTTTTATTTGTGGGAGAAGATTTTGGGTTTGTAATGTTTGCGGGAAGCTGTGTCTGCATGGTGTGTTGTTTCCTGCTATTGGGGGGTGTTTTTTGTGATTAGGAGGAAAAAGCCTTACAAGACGGTTAGTATCTCTTATGATGAAGAGTCGTGGAGGGCTGTGAACGACTGGCTCTGTGAAAATCTTGAGGAGGTTAGTCCTTCCGCCGTTGTGCGAGCTCTCGTCTTGCAAGGTGCGAAGGTTGCGGGAAAGGAGAAAGAAAAGGCGGACAGGTTTGCGATAGCTGTGAGGAAGAAGAAGTTCAAAGAGCTGTCCACTTCTTTCGATGAGGAGTCTTGGGAGGTCGTTAAGCGGTGGATGTATGACTATGATGAGACGCGGGTTTCCTATGCGGTGCGATCTTTGGTGTTATTGGGGAGTCAGTTCTTGAATGAAGGTGGTTAACCGTTCAGCATTACTATATTTATTATTCAATATACTTATAAATGAGGATGTGGAAGTACACCTTCTGGCAAGTATGAAAAAGAAGGCGCGTGTTTTGGTAGGGGTTAAAAAGGCTTCTGCCTCGGATGAAAGCATCCTTTTGGTGGTTAACAGTGAGACTTCTTTATTAGTGTTGCAATTGTTGCAGAAGATA
>JBHLKN010000033.1:1053-18046 GCA_048886645.1 Candidatus Hodarchaeota archaeon
AAGCGTATGGCGAAAACTAAGGGGTACGACCATCTGGTTGAAGAGATTTCGTGGGCGCAAGAGGAGATTTTGGAATGGTTGTTAGTAGATAGAGGGGACACTACTTGTGTTGCAATTGTTGCAAAAGATAAAGCGTATGGCGAAAACTAAGGGGTACGACCATCTGGTTGAAGAGATTTCGTGGGCGCAAGAGGAGATTTTGGAATGATTGTTAGTAGAAGAGGATGCGTGAAATTTTGTTAAGGATAGAGGCGTGATGATGAACGCTGATGATTCTACTTCTGAGTGTATCCCTTATTTTTTGGGTTTTGGGCCTAAGAGTACTTCTGAGTTGATTAAGGTTACTGAGAGGGGAAAGGTGGCTGTTTGGAACACCCTTTGTCGTTTGTATCGAGCGGGTAAGGTTTGGCGTACAAAGGAACTTCCGAGGGAGCGTTGTAGGAATGTTAAGGGTAGGGGTGGGGTGTCTTATAATATGCGCAGTTACTATGTTTACGCCTTCCATGGCAGGGAAACGTTTTTCAGGGTTTGAGGTTTTTGTCTCACGCTCCTGAGAGGAAGGACCCTAGGGGTGTTGGGGGCCGTGAGCGTTAGAGTGTTGCTCAGAAGGTTTTGGGGTTGTTGTGTTGAACCGTTCAAGATTCCTTGGGGACAGTGAAAAAGTTTTTGAGGAGGAAGTTTCGAAAGCTTCCATCTTCTGATATGTCATCTTTCTCTTCCGCTGCCTCTTGGCGACTTCAGTCACTCCGAACGCGAGGATTTCAACAACGGTCATCCTTTTAGGAACCTCGTCAATCAACGTTTTTCTCCTCCCTCTATTGTTCGAAAAACCTAACCCAGTATCTTCTCCATTCGTTATAGCCCCACAATCTTTAGTTGCTTAACCTATGAGGCCGAAAAGTAGGATAGCGATGACTAGACCGTAAATAGCGATAGCTTCCATCATAACGATGAAGATCATGGATTTACCGAAAACTTCTGGCTTTTCTGTTATAGAGCCGATTGCTGAAGAGGAAGCATTACCCATTCCGAGACCAGCACCTAGACCAGCAAGACCTATAGCTATACCTGCACCAATGGCTAAGTCACCTTGGTTTGTTAATTCTGTTGGTTCTTCTTGACCGTGTACCGCTAATGTGATCATAAGAACAAGAAGGGTTACACACCAGAGAAACAACACAAATTTCATCCAGTTTTTGATTTTCATGCTTTTACGCCTCTTATTTTTCATTATTTATTTTTAGCTACTTCTTAGAGAGAGGTCATCTTCCATCTAAACCAAGCAGTATTAGGTTAGACTTGATGACTTCAGAATCTAAGCCGCTAAACTTGCCAACGAATAGTGTCATGATGTCTTCGAGTTCCTGAAGCTCTAGTTCTAGGAAACAGTAGAAGCAAATAACTGAAAATGGAGACGTGTATAACGAGCTTTTGATCCTTTTTACTATATACCGTTTACTTAGGAGCTCGAACTCGTGTAAGGCATCACGCTCATCAACCGAGCCAATTCGCTCCACTATGTGTCTATAGGGGGTTCTTGCCAATATGTTTAGGACTTCGGTTACTGTTTCAGCGGCAAGTATTGAACAAAATTCATCGCCTAAGGCAAAGTTTGCGGGAATTAAATAGTCTGTGAAATCCACACCAGCAAGGAAACATCGCATTACTATGGCCGTATTTACTAGGTCAATTTCTTCGCTTACTAAACGGTATATTTGGAACCTGTCTGCATCGCCTGCATTGGAACCAACGCCCCAGTATTTTACCACATTTCTTAGGTCACGGTAGATAGTGGTGTCGATTTTGGTTTCCAGAATCGAGTATTCTCCCTTACGTTTGTAATCTTCGTAGACTTCTAGAAGCGCTTTTCTCAGCCTTGCATCCCTTATTATTTCGATAGCTCGGGCAATTGACTCTAAATCTAAAAAGCGTTCATAATATTCCGGAGAATAGAATACGGGTATGAAAAATTTCTTTAGCTCTTCTGGGACTTCTTCTCCTTCAGTTTCAACGAGGTGAAGGATCCTTAAAGCTTGTTTAATGTTTCTTGCTTCAAATTTTTTGAACTCCAAGTTTACTACGCGCATAGCGTCTTTAGGAATACATGTGATAAGAGTTTCTAGCCTATTTAACAGTTCTTTTCTGGCAGCGTGTTCAAAGTCTACTATTGAGAATTCTGATTGGGAAGAACTTGCTACAACATCTTTGTAACTTGTGTTTAGTAATACTTGTAGGAATGTGGTAATGTCGCTTCGGAGGATCTCTTCAACTTGGCTTGGTGACAGCATCCTGCTTAGAAATCCTCTTGCCCGTGAATATATGTAGGGATATGTCCAGTGTACCCTAATTGTTTTCATCTTTCTTCCTCCTCCTTTTTCACCTTCTTTTCCTCCGCCTCCTTTTTCATCAGCTCATCAAGGGTCTTCCTCAGCAACCCCGACAAGTTGATCTCAGGATGCTTTTCAAGCCACTCGGCCTGTTCCTCCGTTATTGTGACGCCTCTCCCTTTCAGGCTTTTCATAATTATCACTAATAACAAGAATGCTGACGGTATATATAAAGTTATAGTAAAGTTTTTCAACTGTATTTAAACGGTAAACTCCACAGAGACGAAAATCCGCGTAAGAGGAGGAAAGGCATACAAATACTTCTACGTCCACCTACCCTAAAAACTCGCAAAAGACAGCTAGTTCCCCTTCATAGAGGGGAAAAACGTGGTTGTGGAGATCGTTGAGGGGGGGAAGCTTATGATCAAAAAGGGAGAAGAGTGACTTCCATTTTCTAGACCCGTAAAAGCTTCAATACTTCTACGTTCACATGTCCTCGAATCTCGTCGAGTTAGGTTGGGAATGCAACTATGTCCCGATAGGATACTGCCATGTATGAAAATAATTTTTATAATTAGCAACTGCTTCTTAGCTCTCGTTGCACCAACGTAAAAAATCCTGCTCTTCTCCACTCTTCTCTATCCTCTCCTTTTCGTTTTTCATCGAATCCCTAATCCTCCCCCGAAATATTATCGAATAAGAAAAAGTTGTCGGCTTCTACCCCTTTGCGCGGCGAGCTGTCAACAATTTTACACGGTTGAGGTCTTTAACAACCTTCCTAAACCTCCTCGGAGCATTTCCAATCTTTTTCTTCCCCCAAATCGTTAAAGCCGAGGAAAGCATCTTTCCCACAGGGTTAAGATTTATGGCACCTAAGAGTTGAGGTGAGAGGGAGGCGAACTCTTGACTGGTTCTCCCCTAGGCCGAATAACAGGGTTTGCTCGTCGCTTGCTATGCGTTGCTTTAGCTTCTTTTTTTGGATGGGGAAAATTTTTCGGGGGGTAGGCGTCTATCAGTTCTTCAGCTTCTTCGGTGTTTAGTTGTTTTTTTCCTTCTCAGTTTCATGATGGCATTGTAAAGGTTTAGCTGTTTCTTCGTCCACCCAAAATGACCGCGGAAGGGTATGCCACGGTCAATCAACAGCTTACCGATTTTTCGGCACATATAGTTGGTTCTGGCAAGAAACAAGCAGGACTTTTCCTAGTTGAAAGAAGGAGTCGATGTAGTCCAAGAACTTGTGAAGGTCGATAACCCTACTGTTATGAGACTGCAAAATACATATATAAGCATCATGGTAGGATAACAGTAATTAAAAGGGAGTAGAAAAGTAGGATAAAAGGAGAAAGAAATGTGCCAGCAAAAGGATTCACATCGATAGGTATACCAAAGGAGATGTGGGAGGAGGTCAAAAAACTCATAGAGGAACGGTATACAAAAGCGATTTATGGGGTAAAAAACCCGTCTGAGTTCTGTAAGCGCGCCATATCGGAGAAAATAATCGAGCTCAGGCAAAAAATAGAAGAAGAAAAAGAAAAAGAAACCATTGTCACAAAAAGTGGAAAAAAAGTGGAGGAATAAGTGGTAGAATCATAGACGAAACGGTTATTTACCACTACTCCCCGCTACCATCTATTTTATTACTTTATCTTTAGATTTAAGGTAATTTAGGAGGGATAAGTTTTTTTGTGAGGGGCGTAAAACATTTTTAAATAAATCTTTTATAAGTTGTTAATGTTTTGTTTGTGTTTGTGAAATTTTGTTTTGAAGCGTGGCGATTATTTGAAGAAATTTGGACGCGCAGTAAAGCAGAAGCTCGGTAAAAAAAAGAAGCTTGGGCTTTTTGTAGAAGGCGGACTGTTGCTTAAGGGCCGTGACTTAGAGGGTTTGAAATTGATAAACGAGCCTTTAGAAGAATTAGGGTCCATAAGGGTTTCTAAGATCTTTTTTGATCACGCAATCGATGAGAAGATGATGGATGAGATTGTTAGTGCGGGATTTTCCCCCATAATGCTTTCAGGGGATATTGATGTTCATATAACGATAGAGGCGCTTGAACTTATACTGGAAGATAAGGCGGATATGATTGCGATAGTTGCTAATAATTCAAACTATATTCCTGTCCTGAACTTTGCCCGGGAGGAGGGAAAAGAGACCGTAGTTATTACAGATAGTAAATCTGAAGATAAGAGTTTAGAAAATTTTGCAGACATCTTGATCTATTACGATCTTCTAAAGGTAGACGAAAGTAAAAAGAAAAAATGAGAGGAAAAAATCCAATAGAATTTAAAATATGTTAATTTTTCAGGGGGATTTTTTAGCTTAAATTAAGCCTCTTTCTAGGAGGAGGTTAAACTCTTCAAAGGTTAATCTTGCTCTACCGTTGCTTTCTAGTTTTTCTAAAGCTTTTTTGACCTTTTCATCCATTTTTGCTTGGAGGGCTTCAAGTTTTTCTTTTTGTGATCTTCTCATCTCAACTTTTCTTCGCATTAAAAGCTCGTTAATTTCTCTTTGTTTTTCCCGCGCTATTTTCTTAAACTCGATGAATTTTTCATGGGCTTCGTCTGCCTTGGCTCTTGTTTTTTTCAACTCTTCGAATAGAGATTTTGTTTTTTCGCGGTATTTTTGTATTTCTTGGAATTTCTTCTTCATCCTGTTGTTTAGGTCTTTTAGCCCCATCTTGAGTGCTTTTATTTCCATTCCGATATCTTTTCCATAACCGATTTTTCCAAATTCAAGTTCTGCTTCTTCTATCTGTTTTTGAATGTTGTTGGCTTGTTTTACTAATTCTTTTTCTTCTTCGAGGGAGAGTTTAGCAGTGGTTTCTATACGCCATTCGATGTCTCTTAATTTTTTTCTAAGTATGTGGAGGGGCACGAGTTTTATTCCTTTTTCTTTGGCGGTTTTTTCCCTAAGTTTTCGAAGTTTGTTGATTAATTTTTGTTTTTCCTCCCTCTTTTTTGCCCTTATTTCTTTTAAAGAAGCGAGTTCTGTAAGGGCTTCTTCCTTTTTTTCTTTCTCTTCACGTATTGTAGCGTTTAGTTTTGAAGATTTTTGATTTAAAACATCTCTTTTTTTAGCCCATTCTTCTGCTTCTTTTAAAGCATTATCCCGAAGTTTTACTAACTCTTCAACTTTGTTTTCAATTAGTGTCTCCTCATCCTCGTATATTGTTTTTACGTCAGCTGCCGCATTATCACTTTCCAAATATTTCACCTTTTACTTGTTTTATTAGCTATTTCCTATTGTTTTTTTTAAAAATTTTATAGCTAAGGGTTGATTTTAAAGAAATTTAAGCCTATGGGAAATAAAAATAGAAATTATAATATGATAGATGTTTTTATTTTATTCAGTGATCTCTTTTAAAAAGTTTTTCAAAAATCTTACTTGTTACTTGGATAACACCTATGGTTAAATTGGCCCGTGTGATTATATTTTCTGCCACGCCATTTATAGATTAGACATATTAAAACATTACTGTTGCTCGTAAAATCAAGAAGTGGGGAAAAAGGTGCTAAATATCTTGTTAAAACAAAGGTCTCAAAAAAACTTTTATCGTGCTTTAATTGCTCCCGTTTCTGAAGAGAGCGTAACTTTCCTTAGAGGATTCTTTGAAAATTTAATAGAGCTTGGGTTTGATAAAAAATTATACAATTATCTTAAAAGCTTTATCTTGTTGTTGGCTACAGCTAGTGCATATAAAAAAAACGGTAGGAAAAAAGAGGGGGTAGTGTTTGAGGATATAGTTACCGGTGTTTATTGTGCTTTGTATCTATTAACTTCGGGGAATGTTGAAGAGATTCTGCGAGAAAAAACTTTCCAGTTTGGTCTGCCTAAGTTTCGAACTATTTTGGATCTTGGAGAGTTTTCTTTTGTGACTTTCTCCAAGCCTGCAAAAGCACGCATGATTTTCCTTGAAGAACAGCTTTCAGATTTCCTTAGAGGATGTAACTTTTCGAAAAAAGATATAGAAAATATTGTGAGAATAATTGTTAGAAGTACGGGGATTTTAGCGATAGCTTTAGCTAAAAACATGGGTAGAAATATTGTTGAAGAGTCAGATTTGTTAACTGGTAGGGAGATTATACATTTTCTTTTATTTAAGTTAACACCATTGGAGATTAGATGCTTGTATGGACTTTACAGTTTGAGTAAAGAAGAAACCTTGAAAATTTTAATTGGAAATGAGGCTTGTTTAACTCCTTTTAGGGCGGGAGAAAAAATTTTAGGGCAGAATGAGGAGTTGGTAGGATTAAGTTTCCCTTATTTTAAGGCTTTTGGAACGAGCTTAAACCTTCTTACTCCAGCTTTAGAACTGATTTTAAAGATAGAAAAATTATCTGAGGATTCTGTTATTAATGGGAAAGATGAATCTGTAAAAGAAGCGTTTGAAAAATTAATGTTTCTTCTTGATCTATCTGAGAAAGAAGCCACAGTTTTTTTAAGAGATCCTGCAAATGACATTAAGCCGGAAATTGAGGCGGCTAAAACCGTTAAAAGTTTTAAGAAACGTTTTGAAGAATTTTTGCTTATAAAGAGCGGTCGGGAAAATTATCTCTTAAAACATGCAAACATTGCAATCCATTTTTCAAGCTTTTTAACGCTTATAGCCTTTGCTAAAGCACAAAAAGACCTAAAACAAAAAAAAGTTAAAAAAGAACACATATTGTCAGCTTTTATAACCTTAATAGAATATATAAATTCTAAAATAGACCAGCTTCATCCATAAAGGGCGGTAGTTCACTCCTCAGTGGTGTAGTCTATTCCTCCGCTCCAAATCCTGGAAAGTTCTCCATAAAGAACATCTAGACCTTCCCATGTTTTGCTTGACACTGGTATTGGTCGTGCATAGGCTGTGTAAACGTTTTCAATGACGCTTAAAAGTTCCTCGCTTGTAATCCTCTGTAGACCTTTTGTTTCCTTTTCTAAAGCCCTTATGAGGAGTTCAGGCGATTCACCCCAAGAAATAATTCGATCAATATCCTCATTAATCAGCAAGTCACATTTTGATAAAACATGAAGATTAGGAATATTAAACCTGCATTGCACACTCAAAGAAAGGAATAGAACTGAGATATATCCTGAAGGATCTTTTGATAAGAAAGGATCAATTAAAAAAATTAAAGCAGATTTTTCGGCGGATAGATCGTTAACTATTATGGGGCCTGTTTCCCTAAAAGCAAAAAGTTCCATTTGACCTGGCGTGTCAACAAGAACGATGTCTGCTTTAAAGTCATCAATCTCCCTTTTAATATCAAAGACATGGGTGCCTATAAGGTCGGTGCTCGCCACTAAAGCAGCATTAGGTCCTAGTTCGTAGTCAAGCATTACTTTCTCATAATCAATCCACTCTCTTACATCAATTTCAGCAGAGTAAGGGATGACTCGGACACCTGGATCTAAATTTACTGCTATGACATTCAGCCCTATTTGTTGGAGATATTCACGAAAAGCCGTGGTTAAAGCTGTTTTCCCTGAACCAGCAGTACCTATTATAAAAGCAAAATAAGTCAACTTTATCCAAACTCCATTCAATAAAAAGTCTTATTTAACCTTTAGGAATTTTATGGTTACATCATATAGATGATTAAAAATGAGGATAATAAATAAACAATGATTGGGAGATTGACTTCCTAAAAACACAAAAAATAAGCTAAAAGTTTAAATTTTTTAATAGGTAGCATTTTGGTTTTAGTTTTTATTGTTAATATTTTTATTTTTTTTATATAGTTTTCCTGATTTTTATGGGAATTATTTCACATTCGCCTCCAAGCTCTTCTATGCGTAATGCTAACTCTTTTTGAACCTCCTCCATAGTTTTAATTAGAGTTTCTGGGACTCCCATGCCTGTAATATGCACTCTTATAAAAGGTTTTAATCCTTCTAATCCCATAGGGTGGCTTTTTATCCAGACATCAGGAAACTCCTCCATTAATGCTTCGATTTGTGGGGCAAGGGAGCTTTCCATGATCCCGGTAATGTTAATATTTGCTTCTATAAAGCTTGTGATTTCATCCTTATCGCATATGAGTTGTGTAACACTTTCTTCGAAAATGCCTTTCATCTCCGCTGGAACACCGGGAAGGCAAATTATTGTGACTTTCCTATATTTTAGTAATACTCCAGGGGCTACTCCGACAGGATTAGATAAGGGCATAGCATCTATTGGGAGAAAAGCCATCTTTTCTCTATGGCGAGTGAGTTTTTCTCCTAAAATTTTGTACTTTTCTTTTATCATTTTTAACGCTTTTTCATTTTTTTCGAGTTCTTTTCCTGTAGCTTTTGCTACTCCCTCCAATGTAAGGTCGTCAAAAGTGGGTCCTAATCCACCTGTGATTATGACAAAATCTGGTGGTCCGGGAAAAGTCACTCGCTCGATTATATTCTCTAAATTAGAGCTTATTTCATCGATTTCATCTCGACAAATGGTTGCTCTAAGAACAATCACACCCATGGTTGTTAAATGTTTGGCTAAATAGTTTGTATTTGTGTCCAATACCTCTCCTATGAGAAGCTCGTTTCCCACAGCTAATATTTCAGCAAAAATCATACCCTACACCCTTTAGAAAATAGTAAAACTTTAACCTTTTAGAAATGTTTAACCTTAAATAAAAGTAAAACTTTAACCAAATTAATTTTTTGCTTCTATATTAATAGGCACGTTCTACGACGAAATTTACCAGCTCAATAAGCCAATCCATCGCTTTTTTTTCTAGGGGGGGTTCTGCTTCTTCGAGGCTTATTTTTGCTATTTTTACGAATTCCTCGGCCTTTTTCTCAGCGTATGTGAGGGCGCCAGTTTCCTGCATTATGTCTCTAACCATATCGATCTCTTCTGGTGTAGAGTTTTGCTTTCCTAGAACGTTTCCTAATATTTTTTTCTGTTCTTTTGAAGCTTCTTGGAGAGTTTTTATTACGAGAATTGTTTTCTTATTTGTTTTTATATCACTATTTGCGCCCTTACCCGTGGTTTCTACTACTCCGAAGCTTCCAAGGATGTCATCGCGTATCTGAAACGCTTTTCCCATAGCTATTGCGTATTTGCTTAAAGCTTCTATTTGCTTCTCAACTCCACCGCCTAAAATGGCGCCTATAAGGCAAGCTTTTTCGAAAAGTACTGCTGTTTTTAAACGGATAACTTCAAAGTAATCTTTTTCGGTAACCTCCGTTTCTTTACATGTCAAGTCAAGCTCTAAAATAAGACCATCGATAATTTCATTATACGCTGTGTTGAAATAATTTACTGCTTTCATGAGAGGCTCTCCTTTAAAGCCAGAAGTGAAGAACGCGTTTAAACCTAAACTCCAAACGAGATCACCAGCAAGAATCGCCATACTAACACCAAAATGGCCAGGATCCTTAAAAACCAGATTATTAGCATATTGTGCGTGCCAATCGCTATACTGAACATGAAATGTCTTTTCACCCCATCTTAGCTTGTCAAGATCAATGACATCATCGTGGAGAAGACTTGCGTTATGAAGAAACTCTAAAGGCAAGCTAGCCCTCTTAATGTTTCCCTTTCCCTCCTTTTCACTTCCTTTGACTGCATCATATGCCACTAAAACTAAGGAAGGCCTAAGCCTTTTACCACCCCTCAAAATATAATCCCCGATATCTGAATAGTAACGTAGGGGAAACCCTCCAAAGGGCTTAACATGTTCGATGATTTCATCAAAATAAAGACGGATTTCTTCTTCTACTTTTTTTGCTAATGGTTTTAATTTTTCAATAAAAGCCATGAAAAGGCACCTACAATAGAAAAAACATGTTTTAATAACAAATAATATTTAAAGCAAAAACTTCTCATATACCGATATAAATTACTGTTTCAAATTGTTTAAATAACATGTCAACGAAGAATATAAAACTAATATATGCCCAAAATTTTTAAATTTTCGTGCATAGTTTGAATTTAGTTCATAATTATACACTTAAATATTTGTCTTTTTGTATTTGATTTATGGTGGTGAGTTAAACTGGCGTTTTTAGGTGGAGCAACAGCTGTTGGAATAACATTTAAAGAAGGAGTCGTGTTAGCTGCTGAAAAAAGATATACTCTAGGTCACCTTGTCCAAAGTAAAAGCGCTAAAAAAGTCTTTAAAATAAACGAATACTTGGGTGCGGCTTGCGCAGGGCTAATATCGGACATGACCGTCCTCGCAAAAATTATCGCAGCCCAAGCAAGCCTTTTCCAATTTGATAATGAAAGAAGATTGCCTGTAGAAGCAGCTGCAAAACTAATTAGCAACATAATGTTTAACCGAAGGTACTTCCCTTACTTTACGGAAGTAATTGTTGGGGGTTTTGAGTCGGAAGGTTCAAAGATTTTTGTTCTTGATCCTATAGGATCTTTGATACCTGAGAGCTATACTGCCACGGGATCTGGAGCTCCCATAGCTATGGGTGTTCTAGAAGATGAATATAAGGAGGATTTAACCTTAAAAGAGGCAAAGGATTTAGCTGTAAGGGCAATGATTGCAGCCTTAAAACGTGATTCCCAAAGTGGTAATGGCGTGGATTTGCTGATTATAGATAAAAAGGGAGTAAAAGAAGAATACGTCCAGTTCGAATCATGAAAAGTTTTTTTCTTTTTTTTTCTTTTTTACTTTTGTTGTTTTTCCATTTCGATTTCGTAATCAAGTTCTGTCATCTTGATACCTATTTTATGCAACTGTTCGTTTGCTTTTTTTAGGGAATTAGAGTCTTTTAGGGCTTGGGCTAGAGGGCTTAATTTAAAAACAACTTCGGGGTCGAGGTAGAAAGTTAATGTGGATAAAATGGATTGAAAAACGTGGCGTTTACCTTTTCGAATTGCCCTTTCCCCAAAAACTCCTTTGAAAGCATCTATAGGGATCTTGCTTGCTTCTGTTTTTGCTTTGATCATTATTTTTTCCATTAATTCAACCTCTTCAAAGCTTAGTCCTTTTGCTCCAAGATATCCCCCCTTAGCAGCTATTTCGGACAGGTATTTTAAAAGCTCTTCTTGTTTCAACTCTCCGTCGCTTCCAAAACCGAAAAAACCTACAACAGAAGGTATTTTATAGTCAGTTTTTAATTTCGCTAAAACCGCTAACATTAAGCTATCTGCAAGAGGACTTCTTAGGCCTGGTTCGTCTCCTCGGGCGATAACGTCTCCTCCAACGTCGACGCCGACAACTAAGTCGATATCTAACCGTTTCAATGCGTCAAATAGTCCTTTTAAAACGTTTACTACCCCCCCTGTGATATCAATAAGCAATACTTTTTCGTTTAAAATTTCGGCAACATATGAGGCTTGTAAAAAGTTTCTTCCGCGAATCTTGGTGGAAGAGGAAGCAAGACCGGTGCTGCATGAGAGTATTTCAACATCCTCAAGCTCTTCCAACGACCTAGGACCAGGTGAGGGGTCCACAAGCCAGCGCTCCCAAGTAAGAGACCCCAAAATAACCTCTTTTTCTAAAATGTTTTTGATGTAATAGGCGGTAGGGATGCTCCCTATAACATCCCCTCCACCACCAATACCTACAACTAAGACCTTTTTGCAGTTGATAATCAAGCGATCAAAAGAATGATTAGCCATTGCAAACAAGCTCCTTTCGAAAAAAATTCTGGAAAACCGTTGTTTAGAAATATCCTAAAAACAGATAGAAATAAAAGGATAATAGTTCTCGGGGGAAAGTAAAAGTTTTACTAACAGACCCTAGGGATCGGTTCGCCTATTGGTTTTTCTACAACTCTTTTTCCTCCGACTATGGTTTCCATTACTACTAAAGGTTTTCCTGATATGGGGGGTTTTACTGTGCCTATTATGGCTGCGTCTTTTCCATATTTGTTCTTTTTTAGGGTATCTAATATTTCTTCCGCTTTTTCTGCTTTGCACCCTATTATGATCTTTCCTTCACATGTTACTTCTAAGGGATCTATTCCAAGCATTTCAGCCGCAGCTTTAACCTCTTTTTTAAAGGGTAAAGATTCTTCTCTTATCCAAATGCTCGCTTTAGAACTCTGAGCTAAATCGTTTAGCGCTGAAGAAATACCTCCCCTTGTGGGATCTTTCATGGCGGTTATTTGCCCTAAATTGCGTATTTCTCTTATTAAGCCTGAGAGGGGTGCAACATCTGAAACGAGGCTTGTGGTAAATTCTAATCCTTCCCGTGCGGCTAAAAGCGCGATACCATGGTCTCCAATCGTGCCCGATATAATAATAGTGTCACCTAGTTTAAGGCCGGAATTTCGCACTATTTTTCCTGATTCAGCTATGCCGATCCCAGCAGTAGTAAAAACGATCTCGTCAAGTTCTCTCCGTGGCATGACTTTAGTATCTCCTGTAAGGATCACTATGTCTGCTTCTTCTGCTGTAGCGTTAGCCGAGTCAAGTAGACGTTTAAGATCTTTTAGGGAGTAGCCTTCCTCAACAATCACGCTGCAAGCTAAAACTAGGGGTTCAGCCCCCATAACAGCCACATCATTCACTGTTCCAGAGACAGCTAAACGCCCTAAATCCCCCCCTGGAAAAAAGACAGGTTTTACAGTATGACCATCAATACTTACTACGATTTCAAAATCCCCAACTTGGAAACTACCACCATCCTCTAAAGCTTCTAAACCGACGCCTTCCCCTAAAAAAGGGATAGATTTAGAAATCGAACGTTTAACAAAGCTTTCAAGAACAAAATTTTTAATCAAGCTGTCCATAACTTTCCCTCCCGCACCATGGGCTAACTCCACAACATCATCATCTTTAACAATCACCATTAAAAAACACCGCCAAAAACTGGAAAAATCTGAAACTTTAATTTGAAAAGACAAAACCTTTTAAATAACCTTTCCAATTTTTATAAAAAATGTTATAAAAACAAAATCAAACACATATAAACACCCGTAAAAATATTTAATGGGTATTCTTGAGGTTGGAGATAGAATGCGACATCAAGGAAGATCGTTAAGAAAAAAATCCGGAGGACGTAAAAGGGCACACAGAAATAAGAGAAAGTGCGAGTTAGGAAGAGAAGCAATAGACACCATAATAGGTCCAGAAAAAAAGAAAAAAGTAAGGGGCAGGGGTGGTAACGTAAAAATTAACTTAGTGCGAATAGAATACGCAAATATAACAGATCCAAAAACCCATAAAAGTGAACGAATAAAAATATTAGACATCGAAGATAATCCGGCGGATAAAGATTACGCGCGGAGAAAAATCATAACAAAGGGAGCTATAATAAATACGGAGAAAGGAATGGCAAAGGTAACAAGTAGACCCGGACAAGATGGACAAATAAACGCTGTCTTAATAAAAAAATAAGATGAAAGAGAAAATAACCAGAAATAAAAAATATGCTTTTATTCTTATTATTTTGCAAAAAATTTCTGAATAAAAGAGGGGGAGAGAAAGAGAGTAAAGTTCAAATATCAATCTATAATCACAATAGAATACCAATTCTGTATTGCAGTCTCTTCTGTTAATGTTTCTATGTAAAATCCTTGTTTTTTGACCGTTGCAAAGACGTCAATACCTACGCTTGTGGGTGATGGTCTAGCTTTATCTGGATGGGGGCAGGGGTCGGGATATTCGCATGGTTCACAAAGAGCACACCTGGAGAAAGAAAATGCAAGACTATATCCATCTAAAAATGCTTTTTTCTCAACTTCAAAAGCAACTCTTTGGCTTTCTTCTTGAGAATGCGTATGAATTAACAAAGCCCATTCATAGCAAGGTAGAAATTTTTCTTTGAAAATCCAAGGAGTTATCTCATGTCTAGGAGGGCACGTCCATCGAGTAAAGTAAAATGGACAGCCAAATCTGCACTTGAGCCTGATCCTATTATCAACTATGATGGCGGAAGCAGGGATTATTTTTGCGTTAACTGCTCCTTTTTCTTTTGCATAATCTTCATATTTTAAAAACTCGTTTATTGAAACCATTTTTTAACCCCTTTAGAACTTTTTTACCACTTGTTTTTTAAATTTTTAAATATTTCACTTTTAAACGGATGGTAGGTAAGTTGAAAAGTTTAACATAAATAAAATCTACTTTTTATTTTGGAGGAGATTATTCTGAGCCTATCAGTTGATTTCGTAGTGGATGCGAATTTTTTCATAAGCTCTTTTTCAAAATATCCTGCACGTCTTGCAACTTTACGCGAAATCTGTGAAGCTCATAATTACAATCTCTTCACTTCAGATTTTATTTTAAAGGAACTGAGGCGATACGTTCAAAGCGAGGTCAGAAAACATGTAGAGATAGTGAAAGTCAGTAGAAATGAGATAAAAGAGCTTTTAAAAGATCCTATCGATAAAAAGTCTCTTCCTCAAATTCCTGATCTTTCCCTAATTGTTACGGCAAAGAAAGTTGGGGAAGCGGTTATTGTGTCAAGCGATTTTAAGCTCCTTGAAACCGCTAAACAGTTCGGGGTTAAGGGATTAATGGGGAGTGCTTGGTTATTAGAGCTTTACGAGAAGACAAGGGGTTCGATGCTTAGGCGGGTACTAAAAATTATGCGGGATGATGTTTGGGCTGATGAGGTGCGTTATTCCATAAAGCGGCAGGAGTTATTTGATCCTGTTAAACGGATTAAATTGATTGAGGAACAGGCAAGGAAAGTGATCGAGGAACAGGTAAAAGTGGGGGATACTTATCAAAAAATAGAAGAACATGTTAAACTACGGCGAAAAAGTCGAGAGAAAGAAAAGCTTTTAGAGAAGGAAGCAGAGCCCTTTTTAGGACTTGTCCAGCAAATTAGAGAATATTTTCCGAAATTTTTAGAGGAACTTAAGGAGGAACGCTATTCTGAGCTTATAAATGAAATTGATCAGTATTTAAAGGAGTTTGAATACCACCTTCTCCTCCTCTCTCTAACTATAAGTAAGGATGCCCACTTATTTGCTTGTCGGCAAACGTCCATCGATTACCTTTTGTTGAACTATTTTTCCGCTTTAGCTTATCTTTATCGGGCAGGATCTGGAGATATATATCAGGCTGCGAACCGTATTGAGGAAGCTAATAAATCCTTGTTGTTTAACCCAAATGTATCTAATAGGGTTAAAACGATGATTCATTTTTTGAGAATTTTGTTGCTTATTTTAACAGAGAGTTATGAGAAGGCGGAGTTTTATTTCAGTTTGTTTAGTCGTAAATGTGAGGAATGGGAGATAAAGGATCAAATAGAGGCTAACGATGGGCTTTTCACCGCTTTAACGGCTTTGAGAGGATATGAAAGGTTGCCTGATTTGAAAAATTCCCGCCTTGTTATTGATTTTTTAGTTGATCTTGCTAGCAGTTTTTTCACAGAAAGAAAACATGAAAATGTGAAAAAAATTTTAGAATATGCCTTAAAGCTTGCAGAGAATGAGGATTTGTTGACTCCTGATTTAGGAGTAATAATACTGCAAAAGTTGTACATGAGCCTTTTTGCTGAAAATTATCGATTTATGGGGGAATATTCTGAACGATTAAAGCAAATATTATATCTATACAAGAAAAAAGGATGGACGACTGAAAAGCTTGAACCCTTTCAAAAAAAGATGGACGCTAAAACTTTGAAGAAAAAAGGAGTTATTAGAACTAAACCTACACCAATTAATGATGCTCATCCCGCCTTAAGAAGCTGGACTGATATTCTTAAACGACAAGATATTAAGGATAAGGAGACGGTCTTAGTTGTTAGAAATTGGGACTTGGGAGGTAATATAAAATTACAAGTGCCGCCGAAAAATTTACCACAAGATGCAGATATAGGAGATCAAATAAAAATAATCTCAGGAGATATTATTGTTAAAAAGACTTTAAAAAAAGAGAGAGAAAAAGAGCATGTAGATTTGAAAATAGAGTTTGATAAAACAGAAGATGTACAGCTTGTTTATCGTGGGGGTCAGGGTTTCCGCTGTATTGCCGTAAAAGCATTAAAAATCTCTTCTTAGGGAGAGAGGGGTGTTTTTAGGGGTTTAATATGTTTATACGCAGTTTTTCTAGAAGGATTTTTAGGATTTTGTTTTTCTGACAAGCATATTTACTTTATAAAAGATGATAACGTAATATTATTATAGAGAAGAATGGGTGTGATGCTTTGGGTTATACTGAGATTTATGTAGGGATTTCTAATGATCGTCAAGGAGAATTCCGTGTAGAAATTATGACTCCTCAAGATATAGAGATACCCGACGGTTTTACTTATGATAGGATGGGGGAAGATGAAGGGTGTAAAATTTATGCTTCTGATTGGTTCAATAGCATAGAAGAAGTGAAAGAAAAAATAGGGGAGATTGCAGTTTTTTTTCAATCTCGAAAAATAAAAATACTCGTATATTTTGAGATGAGGCTCATCTAAAAATAGTTAAATAAGGGGGGTGAGAGAGCAGATTCGAGGATTTTATTTTTTATTTGTAAATTTTCTTTTTTATTGTTAATAGTAGGTTTGGAGACAAGGATTTTTGGACATTATTCATGTTGCGTGGAATACTACTAGAGCATGCAATTTAAGATGTATTCATTGCTATGTAGATGCGGGAAATAAAGTGGAGGGTGAGTTAAGCACTACTGAGGCAAAAATGCTGATAAGATATGCTTCTGAAATAGGGGCAAGAAGTTTTCTCTTCACCGGGGGAGAGCCTTTGATGAGAAAAGATCTTTATGAGCTGATGGAGGATGCAAAAGATTTTGGATTAAAGCTACTTATTGCCACCAACGGGCT
>JBHLKN010000034.1:0-2085 GCA_048886645.1 Candidatus Hodarchaeota archaeon
AAAGATGATTTTTAAAAAACTTTTAAATTAAGCTAGTATAAAATATAGGATTGCGAAGGAGAAGGTTGGTACCATCCTTTGGAAGAAGAACTAAAAAAAGCCGCTTGTATGCTTCTTGATGCGAAAATGGCTGTAGCGTTCACGGGAGCAGGAATATCAACAGACTCTGGTCTTGATGATTTCAGGTCTACTGGGGGGATTTGGGAGAGGTTTGATCCTTTATTTTATGGTCATATTGAGACTTTTAAAAAGCAGCCTGAACTTTTTTGGACTGCTATTGTTGAGATTTGGGATAAGTTAGGTAGAAAACTTGAACCTAACGCAGCCCATAGAGCTTTGGCGGAACTAGAATCCGTAGGAAAACTTTATGGAGTGATAACCCAAAACATTGATTTCCTCTACAAACGTGCAGGAAGTAAAAACATTATAAACCTCCACGGGTCAAATGAAACCTCTTCCTGTTTTCACTGTGGGAAAAAATATTACTAGATGCAAGTGGCAGAAAAACTCGAAAAGGGTGAAATGCCTCCCAGTTGTGATGAATGTGATGGGCCTATTAAGCCTAACTCTACGTTCCTAGGAGAGGCTGTCCCAGAAGAAGCACTAAAGATGTCCATAAGCTGGGTTAAAAAAGCAGATCTCATGATTATAATTGGAAGTTCTTTGATCGTTCACCCAGCGGCATATCTGTCAAAACTCCTCTTGGAAAGGGAAGGTACAAAACTTATAATAATAAATGTAGAGCACGGAAATAGACGATAAAGCAGATATTTTGTTTAGGGAAAGATCCATCAAAGTCTTGCCAGGTATATTAAGAGAAGTAAAAAGAAGGGCATAAAGTTGAAACTTGATGAAGAATTAGAAGAAAAGATGAGAAAATCTGCGAGATTAATCCTTGATGCTGTGGTTGTTGTAGCCTTTACAGGGGCAGGAATTTCCACAGAGAGCGGGTTAAAGGATTTTAGAGGGAAAGGAGGATTATGGCAAAAGTATGACCCGTATTACTATGCAAATTATCAAGTTTTCCTTGATAGACCTGAGCTTTATTGGACGATGGTTAAGGAGGAGCGTTATGGGAGGGATAAAGAGGTTAAACCAAATCCTGCTCATTTAGCCTTTGCAGAACTTGAAGCCATGGGCAAGCTTGATTGTGTTATTACGCAGAACGTGGATGAGTTGCACCAGCTAGCGGGCAATAAAAAGGTTATAGAGCTTCATGGTTCCAGTAGAACTTCTTATTGCATGAAATGTAAACGGGAATTTTCTTATGATGAAGTTGTCGCCAAACTTGAACTAGGCGAAATACCGCCTAAGTGCGATTGTGGGGGGGTTTTAAAAGCCTCCACAGTACTTTTCGGTGAGCCTCTTCCTGTCGAACCGTTCAATGAGGCAGTATGGTGGGCTGAATCAGCGGATTTAATGTTAGTAATAGGCAGTTCTTTGACGGTTTTTCCCGCTGCAGACTTGCCAAGAAGAGTGATCCAACGGGGTAAGAAGACGATCTTAATCAACTTAACTGAGACACCGTTTGACCCTAATTTTGACGTGATCTTTTATGAAAAAGCGGGGAAAATTTTGCCTCTTATTGTCAAAGAAGTAAGAAAAGAGCTTGAATAAAAAAAGAATAAATTTTGGCGTCTTAAAAACGTAAAAAATTGGCTATTTTTAAAAAGTTTTTAAGTTTAGAAATGAGAAACAATATCTTTTTAACATGATAATTTATAAAAACCGTAAAAATTGAATTTCAATTTGAATTGCTTTAAATAGCAGTAGCTTGAAAAGTAGTTATTAGTTTTTATATTGGTGGAGAAAAATGCCAACTGTCTGTCATATTTGTGGCGCTAAAACAGAGGAACGGGAATGCTATATCTGTGAAAAACCTGTGTGCCGAGAATGCGCAAGATTTATGACTACTTTTGTCTCTGACTATTTAAACAGGCGTCAGACGATGACGCTTAGAGTTTGCCCAAAATGCAAAATATCTTTCAGACGAACCGATGAACTCATCGAAAAGATTAAGGAAGAAACTCGATGAACTCATCGAAAAGATTAAGGAAGAAACTCGATGAACTCATCGAAAAGATT
>JBHLKN010000034.1:2185-13820 GCA_048886645.1 Candidatus Hodarchaeota archaeon
GAAAAGATTAAGGAAGAAACTCGATGAACTCATCGAAAAGATTAAGGAAGAAACTCGATGAACTCATCGAAAAGATTAAGGAAGAAACTCGATGAACTCATCGAAAAGATTGAAAAATATTCTTTAATCCTTTAAAACTTCTTTTCCTTATTATTTACAAATAAAATGAAAAATATTTTTTCCAAAGAGGTTTTCGATATGAAAATTGAAGAAACAAAAGAAGAAAAAGCTGTTGTGACTGATTATTCGATCACGAGGATAATAGCAGGCTTTCTGCGACCACTTTCTGCTTTTGTAGGAATAGCTCTAGTATACTTGTTTTTCCCTCAAGACAATTCTGTCTTATTTGCGGTTGGCATGCTCACAGGGGCCTTCTTAAGCTTTTTAGTAGGAATTTATATCTCTAATCTAATTTCAGGAAAAGAAACAGCCACCGAATCCCAAGAAGAATGAAAAAATTTTTTACAAGGAGATTTTTGATATGGAGCCTGAAAAGGCGAAAAAACGCCGTGAGTTCATGAAAAGTAAAATGCTTAATATGATGATATTCGGCTTAGAGTTGCCAATTTTTGTTTTCTTGGGGATATTTTTAGTCTACGAGTTTTTCCCCCAAAACAATTCTGTCTTATTTGCGGTTACCATGCTCACAGGAGCCTTTTTAGGCCTTATGGTAGGAATTTATATCTTCCGGAAAATTTCAGAAAAATATACGAAAAAAATCGTGGAAGAATTGAAAGTTAAACAGATTTAATTTTTTATTTAAGCGCTTTTGAGTGAAGCTCTGAGTGTTGCTATGCTTTTATCACTTATGCCTTTTGGTTGCATGTCGTCAGCATTTACCCCTATAAAACCTGTCTCTATTTCTGAGTCCGGTTTTACTTTTAGAGTTAATGGTTTTTTTCCTTTACAAACAATCTCGCATTCATCCTCTATCTTTAACTCTTCAATTATTTCAGGGTTGATTAAAGCAGTTCCTCTGGGGGCTTTTTCTGTAAATAATAAACGAAGCCTTCTTTCCAAAACCATAATTTGACTACCTTCATTCTTTTTTTATAAGTTTTGGCCTTTTTAAAGCTCTTAAAGGAATGGTATAAATTATATTAGGTAAGAGAAAAGGGAGAGTTGTCGCTTTTTTATCGTTTTGTTTCAAATTGATCGCCTATTTCAGGCACAAAAACCTCAGCGCCTGTTATTTCTTCTATTTTTTCAGCAAGAAACTTGGGTTTGTTTCCTTCACCATGAACGACGTAAACCTGCTCTAAATTTTTTAAGGAGGATATAAATCTTAAAAGCCCGCCTTGATCAGCATGAGCGCTAAAATCAAAAAACTTTACTTCGCTCTCAAACTTAACCGTTTCCCCGCCAGGTAACTGAATATCTTTTTCCCCGTCCATAAGCGAGCGACCGCGCGAACCTTGTACTTGATAGCCTGTAAGACCGAATAAATTTTTAGGATCAGAAGCTAAATGCTCCAGATAGTGGATAACAGGACCTCCTTCAAGCATGCCACTCGTTGTTATTATGATACAAGGTTCTCCTTCTTTTAAAGGTTCATCACGATCAGTGACCGTTCTAAAGATACTTGACTTAAAAGGATTCTTTCCAGTATACCTGATACTTTTCTGGATTTCCGGACGTAACCACTCCCAAAAGAGAGTGTAAATCTTGTTGATCTTGCGGATCATACCGTCAATAAATACTGGAACCTCTTGAAGGTATTTGCTACTCATGTATGCTTCTATGGTGAGCATAACATCTTGGGCACGACCTACAGCAAAAACTGGTATGATAACTTTTCCTCCCTTATCGATAGTCGTTTTTATAGCGTCTAAAAACTCTTTTTCCATCTTTTTTAAACTTGGATGCTGATCCCAAGGCGCACCATAAGTACTTTCAATAATTAAATAATTTATCGGAGGTAAATTGTGATCCACTAAGTGTAATGTCCGTGTGTGGCGTGTGTTTATGTCACTAGTATAAAGGAGCATTTTCCCCCCAGGACCCCCTACCCTTAACCCTATCATCGACGAGCCAAGGATATGTCCACTTCTGTAAAGCCAGAATTCATCTTTTTCATCGCCTCTACCTATCTTAGTTTTTACACGGTATTGAATATCTTGGGCATATTTTCGTACAAAATGGACGTCATTTAACCTATAAGTTGTAGATTCCTCATCGGTATCATTAGTAGTGTGGTTTTCTTTTTTGCTTAATCTGATGTGGTCGATCCATAACTTTTCAGCAATGTCTTGAGTTGGAGGCGTAGCATAAAAGGGGGTTTTTAAATCTTTAATTAAACGGGGGACATATCCGCTATGATCTAAATGAGCGTGGGTAAGTATCAGAGCTTCAAGTTCTTCAATGCCTTCTACTCGAGGATAAATAGCACTCTTCTTTCCTATTTCTCCCTCTTTTCCTTCGCTTTGGCCAACCATTATACCAGCGTCAAAAAGCAAACGGGAGTTTTTGGTTTCCACATGGATGCAGGATCTTCCCACTTCGTGGGCGCCGCCTAAAAAGCTTATAATCACTCCTTCTCAGCCCCATAATAGAACCATAGTATTCTATTCAAAAATATCTTACCCCATGAAAAATACAAGATTATTGAGCTTGTGTTAGGTAGTTCATAGCACATGATATAAGGTGTTTAATACTTTCAATCATTGAGATGCTTATTGCCGCTAAAATCTCTTGATAAACATCGTAAGATAGGTTTTCTTCTTTTACTTCTTCTTTTATTCTTGAAATCTTTTCTTTTACTTGGCCTAAATCGTAAATGTTTTTTCCGAGTATCATTTCAGCTATTTCATTTTGGAGTTCATCAAACCCTTCTTTATTCATTTTCTTGTCAGAGAAAATTATAGATTCCAAAATTTTGCCTAAAGCCTTTTCTACCCGTAATAATGGCATTTGTTCTGGAACGGACATACTAATGCCAACCCCACTATGATAGCTATTAAAATAGATCCATAATATTTTCTTTAAAAAATAATCTGTAATAATTTTTAATTTATTTCATTAAAAAAGGATTTTTGCTAATTTACGAAGCATTTCTAAACCTTGCACTTCTGCATCAAAAAGCGGAACTTCCGTGACTAAAAAGTCCGTCTCATAATACTCTTTTATAGTTTGTAAGGATTCTGACTGCGTTTTCTTCCGAGCTAAACAAAAAGCACAATCTTGGGAATCTGGCGCGATCATGTTGACCACCACGTGTTTTACGGGTATTTCGTATTCATATAACGCTTGTAACAGCCTCTCAGTTTCAAAAATCGCCATCTGGGCAGGTATAAGCACGGGTATAAATTCGGTTTTATTAGGATCACTAAGTTCAGGCCTTGCAGCCTCGATACGCTTTTTAAAAATCTTTAACTGTTCAAGACTAGTGTCTTTCTCATCACCACGACCAAAAAATCTCTTTATAGTGTTAATGAAGCCTGAAAGACGCATTCTAAGCATTATAAGCTTACCAATCCAAGAATCAAAGACATCAGGAAGCGAAAGAAAGCGTAAAGTATGTCCCGTGGGAGCTGTGTCGAAGATTATGAGTTCGTGGCTCGGTTCATCGATGTAGTCAAGTATTTTGCTAAAAGCTAAGGCTTCGTCAGCTCCGGGGGGTGTCGTATCAAACATTTCGGTAACGCCAAGCATTTCAGCTTGAGCCATCATTCCAGAAGTTTCCTCGCTTTGCCTTAACTTATCTTCAGCTTCTCTCATACTTTGCTGTACATCAAACTCTATGGCTTCTAAGTTAGGGACTCCTTTAATGGGGGTGGGGTCGCCGCTAAGTTTTTGCTGAAAAGAGTCGCCTAGTGAGTGGGCGGGGTCCGTTGAAAGTATGAGCGTGTTAATACCTTGTTCGGCTGCGTAAAGGGCTGTTGCGGCTGAACAAGAAGTTTTGCCCACACCGCCTTTACCGCCGAAAAAAAGAAACTTCAGTTTTTTCTTCTTTTCAAATATATCTTTAAGCGTCATAGTATCACCTACATCTCCTTTAAAAACCTTAAAATTTCCTGTCTATTATGAAAAGGTTTAGAACCCACTTAAAATTTGAATCGATTAAATATGCTGATTATTGGAAATTAAATGTATAAAAAATAATCTGTTAATAATTAATTTCATCGTTTTAATTTTATTATCTCTTTCTTTTTCTGACCTTTATTTTAAACCCTGAGGCTTTAAATTCAAAGAAGAATAGTAAGACTGTTGGGATAATAATAGTGATTGCCATAATTATACCTATGGTATACCATTTTTCCGTGAAATCTTTAGGAGGCTCAGGTTCTTCCGACCAAACAGTTATTTTGAGACTATTGGAAAAAGCTTTATAGATCGTATTCCCCGAAGCATTATAATATGTAACTTCTGAGGGGGGAAGGGTATAATTTCCAGCGTTAATCGCTTCTAAAACGACCGTATAATTAACTGTCTGATTCACCGCGATCTCTTTATAAAAATGCCAGAGCTCCCCAGTAACCTTAAACAGCCAAGATGGGTAGGATTGATCCGAACAGTTAACATTTCTTGCAGAAAAGTTACCATAGTTGGTGATACTAACTCGAAGCACTATGGTATCTTCCTTAACAAGAGAAGTTGCATTAGAGGATTTCATTACAGATAAAAGGGGAATATCTAAAGTTTGTCTCTCACTGACTGTTTGAAGGCCTGAAGTACTACTATTTTGTAAAAAAATGTTTCCTGTCATAAGAAAACACATAAACAAGACAACGATCATCCGATTCAACACTGAAACCTCAAAGTAAACAAAAAATCTTATACTATCAAGAATTTTCTAACAATTTAAAAAACTATAACACAAGGTATTAATCAGTTAAAATTAAAATATTTTGGTTTTAAAACTGTTTTAAAAACAACACCATAGCCTATTTTCGGAGAAATATTTGAAAATATTTTTTAGAATATTAAACTATTAATTTATTTGATAACTCTATTTGATAAATTGATAATCAACGATATGAAAATTTTAAATAACTTTCCATCGTAAAACTAACCCTAAGAAAATAAATATATTGAAAACTATAACTTTTACAAGGATAAAATAAAACTGGTCAAAATAAAGAAATAAAAGATTAGAAGTTAGACTGTTATTTGAGGTCAAATCGATGGTTCTAGTTTTAAAACTTGTTGTGGCTGGCGAAGGCGGCGTTGGGAAAACTTGTTTAGTCGAACGTTTCTGTTACGGGAGATATTCTGACCAACGGGCTACAATAGGAACAGGTTTTGGAGCAAAAGTTCTCGATGTAGATGGTCAAAAAATAAAACTTCAGATTTGGGATTTCGGCGGGGAAAAGCAGTTTAGAGTCTTACTTCCGAACTTTGCCAGGGGGGCTGCAGGAGCGTTAATATGTTTTGATTTGACGAGGTACTCTACGTTTATGCAGTTGGAGGAATGGTTCGATATTTTAAGGGGAAGCACAGATGACATACCCATTATTTTGATTGGTAATAAATTAGATCTAAGGAATGAGCGAGTGGTTACAGCAGACGTAGCGAGGGACTACGTGCAGAAAAGGAGTTTAGGCGGGTTTATTGAGACTTCTTCTAAAGAGAATGTCAATGTTTTTGAAGCTTTTAGGGAGATTAGTGAGTTAATGCTTAAAAAAAGACAGAAACAGTTACAGTTTCGATGGTAGTTTTGAGGAGGATCTGTTCCCTTGGTTTCTTTAAAGCCTGTTGAAGTTTTTTGTAAAATTTGTGATAAGAACATAGTAGTAGAAGTTGATGAAGACGAGATTAAAAATTCTCCCGTGGATCCTACAACTATCACTTTTGTTCATGGGGATCCAACCCACACCCTAACACTTTATTTGGACAAAAATCTTTTTGTAAGAGGGATAGATACGTCGAGAATCACCTCGGTTGAACCAGGGAGGATAGAGGTTGAAGAAAGGTGGATTAGGGAGAATTCTGATCTTGTAAAAGATGTTAAATTTAACTATTTCAAAGGAGTTCTTATAATAGACAGTTTTGAAAAGAGGTATAATGATGCTTTTGCGCCTTTAGAAGTCATGCCTCAAAACATATCTACTCTAGAATTAAAGTTTGAGAACGCTTTCGATAGTGGAGAAAAATTTATCCGGTTGAGTATGTTAGGGGAGCAGTTGTTAGTAACTGGAAGTAGTAGGATACATTTAGTGGTTTTCCTTAAAGAAGAGCTTCGTAAGGAAAGTATTTTGTGGTTTTTAGAACTCGCAGAAATTCTAGGGGAAGGATACAGGGCAGATATGCTAGGCGCAGCTTTAAGTTATTTGGACTCTTGTATTTTACGCGCGCCAAGACACGGCCAACTTTCGCTTCTTAGAAACATGGTAAGCTATTAATCTAACCATTTACTTTTTCTTCTTTTTTAATTAAGTATTGGTTGTCCTTCTTTTTGAGAGTTTTAGGAGGAGGGAATATTGATATATGTCAATTTATAACTGAGTTATGTTTATAAATAAACAATACTATTAAAAACAAAAAGTTAAGTGGGGGAAAAAGTTGCGTCTTGAAAAAATCCGCGTGAAGGATATAATGCACGACGTAACAACAGTTCCTATAGAAGCCAGCATAACAGAAGCTGCGAAAATAATGAACAGGAAACTTATTGGAAGCATTTTAGCTGTTAAAGAGGGGGAGCCGGTAGGAATGCTCACAGAACGCGATATTCTGCGAAAAGTCGTCGCAAAAGGCAAAGACCCTAAAACAACGTCAATATACGAAATTATGACTTCGCCCCTAATAACCACCCATAAAGACACTACTCTATCAGACGCTTTAAAAATTTTTAGAAAACACTACATACGGAGACTACTCATAACAGATGATGATGGAAAAATCATCGGCATAATAACTCACAGAAACGTGGTATTATCAGTACCTACCACATACTTTGCAAGACAAAGGGCGAGAAGATCCCTACTCAGCGCCGAAACCATGGTCTAATAACCATACGTTCTTAATCAAAACACTTTAATAATAAGGCAAGATGTTCAATTATTTGAACAAGGTTAGGGGACTTTACGATCGTTATTTTTCCTGCTAAAATTAACGAAAAAATCCCCTATCTCTATTTTTTAATGTTTCTAAAGGGAAAGGTTTGTAAAAATGCGAGGTGAAAAAGGGTTTCTTTACGAAATTTTTTCATCATTTCAAGGAGAAGGCAGTGCTTTGAAAGGATCCTGTTATGGTAAAAGACAGATTTTTATAAGATTTGCAGGGTGCAATATTGCTCTTGGAGATTTTGGATCACAACACTGCGGGTGTGTATGGTGTGATTCTCCTAATTCTAAGAAAAAAGAAGTAGAAGAGGTAAATGTTCAAAGCATGCCTGGAACCATAGATTTCCAAATTTATTCGAATCCTTCTTCCACAAAATTTGTTTTAGAGCATGTCAAGAGACTAGAATCCCCCGATTTGCATTCAATCTCGTTTACAGGAGGAGAACCTCTTTTTCAAGATGATTATTGTAAAAGCTTGGCTGAACTCCTTGTAAAACAAGGATATGTTCTCTATCTTGAAACTAATGGAAGTCTTCCCGAAGTTGTAAGAAAAGTGGTTCATCTTTTTGATTACTGTTCTTGTGATGTAAAAGATCGAAGTTCGGGCGCAGCTGATGAAAAGAATTGGGAATTGTTAGTGAATAAAGAAGTTGAAACGATGAAAATTTTCAAGGATGCGGGAAAAGAGGTTTTTGCAAAGGTTGTTGTGACACAAAACACAACTGAAGAAGATGTTTCTTGGATAGCTAAAAAATTGAAGGAGATAAAAGTTCCTTTATGCCTTCAAATTGTGACACCTTACGGTCCGATTAAAAAAGCACCTAACATACAACACGTTTTCAAACTAACAGAAAAAGCTGCAGAATATTTATCCCCAGAAAACATCGCAATAAGCACCCAAATGCACAAAGCATTAGGAATCCTCTAATCCCTTAAAAATGTAAATCTTTAAGTACTATATACGTTAGTTTATTACCCGACTCATCTACAATTTCATCATTCCATATAATTCTTTTATTTAGGTTTTATTGTGATTTTTTTGTTGTGTTTTGATTCAAGAAAAACTTTTAGGGGAAGAATTTTGAGAAAAGTAGTTTTTGAACTACCAGATGTTCAAGCTAGTAAATCACTAGTGAACGTTTCGATTAAAAGAGTTGGAATAGAAGGTGTTAAGAGACATATTTTAAGGGAGAGAGAAGGGCAATGCCGGGAGTTAAGCACTATTATCGATGCATATGTAGATTTAGGAGCCCTTTCTCGCGGAATCCATATGAGCCGATGTTTGGAAGTTATAGACGAAGTGATACAAAGTGCGGGTCAGAAAAAAATCGTTGATACAGAGGAACTTTGTGCTTCTTTAGCAAGGAGACTTCTTGAAAGACAAGAAGGGGCTACAAGGGCCGAGATAAATCTGAAGGCAGACTATTATTTACCGAGAAAAACACCTACTACAGGCATTGAAATTCAGTCTCTATACCATCTAGTAGCGAAAGCGGTTGCTTCTAAAAATGATGGAAAGGTTTCTTTAAGGAAAACAATAGGGGTAGAAGTTTTCGGTATAACGATATGCCCTTGCGCGCAACAACTAGTCAAACAATATGCCGCGGAAAAACTGAGTGAGGAAGGAGTATCTGAAGAGGTTATAAATAAAGTTTTAAAAGTGGTTCCCTTTGCTTCTCACAACCAGCGAGGAATGGGTACCCTTTCTGTGGAGACAGATGAAGAGTTTCGAGTAGAGGCTGATGCGCTTATCGATATTGTTGAACATTCCATGAGTGCTCCGATCTATGAACTTCTTAAAAGACCTGACGAACAAGCCCTAGTCATAAATGCTCATAGTAATCCTCAATTTGTAGAGGATGTTGTCAGGCTTATGCTTAAAGGATTTTATGATCGATATGGCAACAAGCTACCGGATGATGCAGTAATTCTTGCAAGACAAGTAAATTTTGAAAGTGTTCACCTACACAACGCTTTCGCAGAAGCAATAACCACCCTCGGCGAACTTAAAAAAGAATTAGAAAAAAACGAAAACAACACTGACTTAAATGAAGTTTAAACATGACAAGAGAGAAAAGTCAAGATTTTCAAAACTCGAAACTTTAAAAACAAGGAGGAAAGCCTACTAAGGAGGAAAGTAATGATGAAGTTTGGATTAAATATCGATGATAGAAGACTGGATTTCAGCTGCGCTCACTTTCTTACAGATCATGAAACTTGCGGCTCTCTTCATGGACACAACTACAGGGTTAAAATTGATGTTTTGGGAGATATTGGTCCAGATTACATGGTTATCGATTATGCTAAACTAAGAGAAACTATAAGAAAAGTAAGCAAAGAAATCGACCATATGATACTCATCCCAGGAAACTCGCCAAAAATCGACATAAAAAACGAGGGAGAAAACATTTTAATCTACACAAAGGATGGGAAAAAACTTTACAGTTTCCCGAAAGACGACGTGGTTATTTTACCGATAGAAGCAACCACCACCGAACTATTAGCCAAGTATTTCCATGAAAAACTTTCAAAAATAATGAAAAACGTCGGATTACGGATTACGATCCAAGAATCAGAGGGATCCTTAGCCACCTATCCTATGGAAGAATAAGGGGTTTTAGAGATCGATCAGGCAACTTTCAAAGTCTGCCTTCTTGTTTTAATCGCTCTAAAAGCGGGTCTTTTACCCCTGTTTTCTCAAACCCCTTAGCTCTTAAGATACAAGAATCACATTTACCACAAGGAACCTCCCCGCCCTCATAACAACTCCAAGACCATTCTAAAGGCGCATTCAATTCCATTCCCAATTCAACTATTTCCTTTTTCCCCTTATAAAGCAAAGGAGTTTCTATTCCCATTTCTACGCCGTATTCCGCTCCAACCTTGCTCGCTACCTTCATTAACTCATTAAATTTTTCATAATATTCTGGCCTACAATCAGGATAACCAGAATAGTCCAAATAATTAGCAGCTATGAAAATTTTTGCATCAATATCTCCAGGCTTTATATTCTTTCTTTCAATATTATTCAAAAGCAAGGACTCTAAATAAGAGGCCGCTAAAACTATAAGAAACGTGTTTCTCATAGGAACATAAGTTATTGGGACATCCTCCATATCTTCTACAACTCTTCCTTTAGGAGTTTCAAACAATTCCGGGCTAGTAAGCGCACTATACCAAGCAACCTCCTTAAAAGGTGAAATATCAATTATCTTATGAATTATGCCGAGCTTTTCAGCCACCTTTTGAGCGCTTAAGACTTCCTTGCTTAATTTTTGACCGTAATGAACTGTAATCGCATGAACCTCATAACCTAAACCTTTAGCAAAGGCAGCAGTAGTCGTTGAATCTAAACCACCACTTAACAGAACCACAGCGATTTTAACCATAAAAACCACACCAAACATTATCAGATCGTAAAACCTATTATAATACCAGGTTTAGTTTTTCCTGTTTCCTAAAGTTTTTATGACATACCTTTTGTTAAAGAAGAAAAAGAGGAATTAAACAATCAAAAATAGAAGACTCAACAATATACCTACTTTGAACAAATTTAACTATTTTTTAGCCCATTCCTGCTCCCATGTAGCCTGTTTTTTAACCAATTCAATAGCCTTCTTCGTAAAAGATTTAAAGCTATTTTTGAAGTCTTTTGCACACTGGATGTCAAGGGGATCATCAGGGTTTGGGTTATTCAGCAGAAACCTTATACTTTCAACTACATTTACCAAAGAATAGGAGGGCAACCAATCTTTTCCAAGTATTCCTATGCAAACACGATCTTTTCGAAAATTTGGATGGTAAATGGGTGTCAAAATTCGCACGTTGGGGGGCTTGAAAGGAAATTCTCTAGGAATACCGATTTCGAAGAAAAATACTCCGCCTTCATAGATGCCTGTCCCCAAGATAAAACCCCTCCACTTTCTTACATCTCCATCTACTACCTGAAATCCTGGCTCTTCTTTCCGCATTTGATCCGCTTCCATGGCAACTCTTGCCTCAAACTCTGGAAGCGGCAACATAACTGATGTATCGCTCATCGCAAAAATCTCCCATCTCTAATACAGATTTCTAGAACTCTTTAACTTTTTTAAAAATTAGAAGAGTTTGCGGGTTTTAGATTACCCTGAGGCACTTTCTTGAAGGCGAGTTTTCCAATCAATAGCTTCGTTTTCTAACTCTTCCTTCATCTCCTGTGTTAGGGCTAGGTTTCCCACACGATTTAGCTTTTCTATATAGCGACCCATAGTGTAGAAGGCTGGGTGATATGAGGATGACAATTGGTATAATTTTTCCCTTAAATTTTCTAGAAACATTGCTAGTTCGGTAGCTGGGCGGTTTTGATTTATTAAGGCTAAAAATTGGTCAAAAAGCTCCCCTATAGTTCCCCCTGTAGGCGTGAGATCGGGAGGAGCAACTACCACGGCATCGAGAGGTACTGTAGGCTGTGGCTGTGGCTGAGGCTGAGGTTTGGGTTGAGGTTGAGGTTGAGTAGGAGGGGGTGTGGTTTCTGGGATTTCAGGTATTGAAACAAATATGGGTTCGGGTTCGGGTTCTGGTTCAGGCGCAGGCGCTGGTTCAGGCTTGGGCTCGGGCTCAGAAACAGGGATTGCGGGCTCTGGTTCAAGCGCTGG
>JBHLKN010000034.1:13920-17984 GCA_048886645.1 Candidatus Hodarchaeota archaeon
GGTTCAGGCGCAGGCGCTGGTTCAGGCTTGGGCTCGGGCTCAGAAACAGGGATTGCGGGCTCTGGTTCAAGCGCTGGCGCTGGTTCAGGCTTGGGCTCGGGCTCAGAAACAGCTTCAGGAGTTTCTATGGGCTCCTCTCCTCCTTCTTCTAATAGGGAACTTAGGCGCCATTCTATTTTTCGCATGGTCATAGCAAGGTTTTCAACTGCCTTTGCAGCCTCTTCTATTTGTTTATGTAATGATTTTATTACACTCATAATCTTTTTAGAAGCCATTTAATCACTGTCCTTTTTTATGATAATTATTTTCTTTTTAAATGGGTTTTTAAAAGGTTCTCAAGTTTGGGTACATCAGTATATTATATTGTTATTGATGTTTAATTACTTTACTTTTTTTAGGTTCCAAATTTTACTTTATTTTAAAAAGGAGAGGTATTTTTGGGAAGGTATACAGGAACGATAAACAAGGGTAAGAAAATTATCTAGATGTTATGCTGGGAATCTACATACTTTTATTTTTTTACAAAAATCCAAACAGTTTAAGATAGAATGGTTTTCGGGGACAAGTGATGGTTCATGAAGCCTAAAATAAAGTTTCCTAAGAGTTTACCTTGGAAAATTTGTCTTCTTGGTGATGGTTTCGTGGGAAAAACCTGTCTTTCAAGAAAGCTCTTAACTGAAGATTTCGAAGAAAATTATGACGTGACTATTGGAGCTAATTTTTTCACAGGAAATCTAAAAGTTAATGGGTCTTCTTTAAAGATAGTGTTGTGGGATCTTAGCGGGCAAGAACGTTTTGAGGAGGTTCGCGCTCCCTTCTATCTTGGAACACAGGCAGCCCTTTTAGTTTTTGATATCACTTGCAGGGGGTCTTTTTTTGACATAAAGCATTGGTTACGTGAACTCCAGAATAAAGCGCCAGAATCATCTTTCATAATCGTGGGAAACAAGGTGGATAAGGAGGGAGAAAGAGAAGTCTCAAAAGAAGAGGGAGAAGAATTAGCAAAAAACCTTGGAACCACTTACATAGAAACCTCAGCAAAAACAGGTTATAACGTGGAGAAAGCCTTCAAAATGGCAATAATGAAAGCAATGAAAAAGGAGACTCTAGGCCAGGTGATGGCAATCCATTAAAAACTATTTTTTAACCCTTTTAGGCCATTTTTTAAGCAAATAATATGAAAAGAAAACGCCTAAAAACGGTAAGAATACAACCACCACGATGAATATTTCGGTAAGATCCTTTGTCCCAGGTCCAGGGCGCCAAAATCCTTCCTCTTCTGGGGGTTCTTCAACAATCGTTATGAATATACCTCGTCCATTGTTTGTTAGTTGGTATCGCGTCTCGTTATCGCCCGAGGTCGTGTTTGTGAAAAACACATAAGTTATATTTGAAGCAGGGAGGGTGAAACTATCAGTTGTGTTAATGTTTATTTGGTAACTTAGTTTTACCCATTCAGTAACATTGAGCACTGGAACGGTTAAATTAGCAAAATCAAGAGATTTTCTTTGAGAATCAGTACTGTTCCACCAACACACAGTGTCGTTCCAAATAGAGATCCCTTCTGGAAGGTTAAGATACTCATTTATAGTTAGATTGTAAAACGTATCGTTCCTGTAGGTTGTTGATTGATTTATAGGGGATAGAAAGTTCTCAACTATAACAGTAACTGTTATATTTTCTTCTATCATGACTGTGTTTTTATCTACAACTTTAACAGTTAATAAACCGTCTTCTTGAGCATTAACTCCACTAAAGACGGAGTTTGAAAGCAATAAAAAGGTTAATACAAACAATGCTTTCAAGGCGGGTAAACGGCGTTGCAAAACAGTTCACCAGAAACAAGATACGAATCTTAAACTTTACTGGCATGTGAAGGATTTAATTTTTTACACCAGATGTTTATTAAAAGAATTTCGTTCTCTTCCTATTCGTTCTTATGCAAAGCGTATTAAGTTTTTGCCTTTCTTAAACTAAGAATGGTGCAAATATTATCTTACATAAATAAACATAACCATTAAAAGTGGCAAGTTTTATATTTATGGAAAAAATTGGAAAAATGGTGAAATAGATATGAAGCGAAACTTAGTGATGACTGAAAAACCTAACTGCCTGGTACAGAATGAAAAAATGTGTGAGATGGTGGAAAGGAAAGGAAAAGGACACCCGGATACCATAACAGATGCAATAGTAGAGGAAGTTTCTAGATCATTATGCAAAGAGTATTATGAATTTAGCGAGAGAATTTTTCACCATAACGTGGATAAAGCTGCTTTAGCGGGTGGTAGATCAAATGCAATCTTTGGGGGAGGAGAAGTGGAAGAGCCTATCTACATCCTTATCGTAGGAAGAGCAACCACAGAAATAGTTGGAGAAGGGAAAACAAAAAAAGTGGATGTCGGTTCAATAGTGAGTAAAGCCGTAGGAGACTCTATTACATCCAATTTAAGGTTTCTTGATCCGAAAAAACACGTAGTTATAGACTACAAAATAAGGCCAGGAACGGTTGATCTGGTTTCAGTTTTTGAAACAGAGACAGATGTTCCTCTAGCCAATGATACTTCTTTTGGATGCGGTTTCTGGCCTTTTAGTGAAACGGAGCAATTGGTTTATGATACAGAGCATTTTCTAAATTCGCACGAATTAAAAAAAGAACTTCCAGAAGTTGGTGAGGATATAAAAGTTATGGGAGTAAGAATGGAGGATAATATAAAGCTAACAATTGCTGTGGCCATGATCTCGTCACTAGTTCCGGATCTTGATCATTATTTGAGCGCTAAAGAAGAGGTAAAAGAAAGGATACTTGATCTCGCACATAAGATAACTGAGAGGGAATTTGTTGTGGATGTTAATACAGCGGATCAACCAGATAAAGGTGTAGTGTATTTAACAGTCACAGGGACAAGTGCAGAGCATGGTGACGATGGTCAAGTAGGCAGGGGTAATAGGACTAACGGTCTTATCACACCCTACAGGCCCCAGAGCCTAGAAGCTACAGCAGGAAAAAACCCAGTTAATCATACTGGTAAACTTTTGAATGTAGCGGCGAATTCTATCTCGAAAAGAATAATAAAAGAATGTGACAAGGTTTCTGAGGTAAACGTTTTGATACTAAGCCAGATCGGGAAACCGATAGATGAACCGCAACTATGCAATGTTCAATGGATACCTTCAGAGGAAAACTTGCCAAAAACAGCGGTAGAAAATGACATAGAATCGATTTGCAACGAGGAACTTGGCAAAATACCGAAACTTTGGATCGAGTATATGGAAGGAAAATTCGAGCTCTTTTAAACTCTAAAACCGAATTAAAAAGTAGAAAAGTATGGAACAATTTAAAAAGAGGCCTATTATTATCTTTAAATTTAGAGGGTGAATGATTTGGAAAATGAACTAGTAGTCGGAAAGGAAGGCGTCATCCAAAACTACAGATTAGGAACTAGGAACCAGAAAGGTAACTGCGTTCTTGTAAAAATAGACGGTGTTGACTCAAACAAGGAGGCATCGAGACTTATAGGGCGTCTTGTTGAATGGGTTAACCCAAAATCTGGAAAGACTATAAGGGGAAAAATCGTGCGAACTCACGGAAACAAAGGCATTGTTAGGACGAGGTTTAAAAAAGGTTTACCAGGACAAGCTCTAGGAACAAAAATAAAGATAGTAAAATAGAGATAAGAAAAGAGAAATTGTGGATTTTTGATTAATATTAGGGAGAAACTCTTACTTTTATAAGAAAGATAATGTGAATTAGAAATTATTTTAAAGAATTAGATTAATAGTTCTTTTGTGGGGATGAATGTTTCTGGCAAGTCTGAACATCTCTTTTAGGGATGTTATGACGAATCACAGTTAAGCACGACCCACTTTTTAACGAGTTTTTGATTATTTCTTGTTTTCTTCTTCTTCTAAGATATCTTTGCTTAGAGCTTCTAAGTCCTCTAACGAACCTTCTAAGACTTCTTGTTCTTCTATAGTTTCCTCTTCCTCTTCTTCTATAGTTTCCTCTTCCTCTTCTTCTATAGTTTCCTCTTCCTCTTCTTCTATAGTTTCCTCTTCCTCTTCTT
>JBHLKN010000035.1:0-17562 GCA_048886645.1 Candidatus Hodarchaeota archaeon
GAACTTCTTCCCATAAGGCTTTGTAGGTTAACATTTGTTTTATTTTGTAAGAGGACATGGTGTGTATTTTTCGGTTGTTTTTTCTACACCTTGTTTTTCCTTTAACTCTTGTCTGTCTAACGTTTTTAAGGTCTCCGAAAACGATGACGGGTTCGTATCCTGATCTCTTGAGAGACTTAGCTCTATTCACTATTTTCGTTGTGGCTTTGTGTAGGATGTCGTTTACTTTTCTTTTCTCCTTGTTTCCTACGCGTGTTTTGATCCAGTTGGCTGCGTGTTTTATTTTCTTTTGGCCTACTTGCTTCTTTAAGTTGTTGTAATGCGCCCTTAGCCTCCTTATCTCTTCTCCTTGAAACTGGGCGTTTTTCCGCTTTCTTCCTTGATCCCATAACTCTACAGAAACAAGAGGGGTTGCTTCTCCGATATCGCAGGCTATTACAACGGTGGTTTTGTTAGTTAGTTCTGGTTTAGGAACTTCCACCTCTTTCTGAACGGTTATATGGAGGTAGAACTCTCCGTTTATTTTGAAAAGTTTGGATTCGCAAATCTCCATTTCCGGCCCTATGGGGCAGTGAGGTTTAACGGCGACCCATACTCCGCCTCTTCTTCCAGCAACAGGAATTCTTGCCCAATATCCGCTATCTTCGTGTCCCTTCGTTCCACTTTTAAAAGGTCTTTCCTGACAGATATCGGATACTCTTTGTCCGGTTTAATCTTTTTGTAGAACCGTTTGGTTTGCTGTTTGTTAGCCGAGTATAGTTTCACTGGTTCACCGTGCAGAAAACGTTGAAGATTATCATATTCTTCTTCGAGAAGCCGTTGTTTAACTTTAGTTAGATGCATGATTTTTGCTTTGATCGTTTTTTTAACTTTCAAAGGTCACAGACCTCAAACCTTTAATAGTTCAAATACTAATTTAAGGCCACCGCAATTCATCTCCACCCTCTCAGATGAAGACTTCCCTCTAAGATAAAATTTCTTTAGAAGTTTTTGCTTTTAATGGGACAAAGAGAGATCTGTGGCATCTTTTTTTTCTATCTCTTTTTCAGTAGGTTGAACTTTTAGACGTAATCCAAGCAATATGCCGCCTATAATTGCTAAGATCCAGATTGCGATTAGTGCAAGGGTTATTGTAGCAGCGAGGGAAGATTCTCCGCTTACATCAAACTGGGACAGTATAAGATATACCGTAGCATCTCTTGTGCCTAAACCCCCGAAAGTTACAGGGATAAGAACTGCTAAAGAACCTAATGCAAAAGCAAAAACAATAGCAAAGAAGGGGACATTGTCTACATTAAGACCTCGAAGGAGTAAGTAGGCTTGTATGTAAAATATTGTCCAAGTAATTAAGGCTATTGAAAAAGCTAAAGCCAAAGCTTTAATATTTTTTCGAATTCTTCCTACCGCTTTATAAAAATCGTCGATAGAGGCATTAAGTCCATCTCGGGACTGGTTTAAGATAGAGATTTTTTTACAAGCAACATCTATTAGTTTTTCCCAAATACGTCTACTTAGTCTTTCAGACATTAAAAATAAAACACCGCCGACTATAAATAGCGCGAATAAAAACACTATTAAAAGCACAACTGAATCCAAATTAATTGATATAAGCATTAGGGAAAAAACGAATATACTAATTAATGCTAAGATATCTAAAAGTCTATCAAATACGACGGAAAAAAAGCTGACACCTAAACTTACTCTTGATTTTTCTTTTGAAAGATATACAGCCCGTAGTACATCGCCTATTTTTCCTGGAGTGATTACTCCTCCATAGACGCCATATAGGTTCAGGCGAAGAAAATTAGGAAAGGGAATAAGGGTTTCGGTGTCATTACAGCTTTCAACGATTAATTTCCAGCGAAAAGTGCGTAAACTGAAAGAGAGGGGGGTTAAAGCTAAAGCTAGAAGAAGATACAAAGGGTCAATTTGTGAAACTTCATGGAAGGTACTCCGTACTCCGATGTACCAAAGTAGGAAGGATAGTAGACCAACTGAAACCAATAGAGCCAATATTAATTGTAGACGACCTTTTTTCATCGAAAGTTCAACCTGAATAAAAATGTCATATTTTGAAGTCGGGTCTTGATAAAGTTATATTTTAAAGATTTGTCTTGATAAAGTTATCTATTCTTTTTCTTTAATAGGTTGAGTGGAGGATAGTTTTAGTGTAAAGGATATGAGGAGGAGGATTGTTAGAATGGAGAATATTAGTGCAAAATAAGCGTAAGAATATTTGAGTTCATGGGCGGCATAAATTGTGAACGTTACTGCATAAAACATTGATTTATCTCGATGGTTGTGGATGAAAAAGGAGAGGGGGCCGAAGAGGTATATGAAGTATTCGTATTGGAGTTTAGTAAATGATGCTAAAAATGCGATAGTTATGATTGTACTTGTGGCTAAGGGATTTAGATTTTTTTTGTAAGTGTAGATATATGCAGCGATTAAGATTAGAAAAACGCTTTTTCTTATTAATGGATGTATTGAAAGGCTGAATGCGAGGCTTAAGATGTTTAATAAGCTGTCTCCTTCTGTTTTTTGAGTGCCCACATAGCGATCGAGGGGCTCCCAAAAATTTTCAGGTGCAAGAAAATAAAAGGGTAAAAAACCCACTATAATTACGATTATAAAGAGGAGAGAAGCTTGGATTCTTTCTTTATTTTTTTTCGCTTTATATAGGCATATGGGGAAAAAAATACCAGGAATCCATTTGATGATCACGCCTAAACCTGAAGATAAAGCGGCTAAATTAATGTTTGTCTTGAGAAGAAAGTAAATTGGTATGAGGAAAAATAGGACGCAAACTGGTTCATCTGTGCATTTTATTGTAGCAGCTAAGAGGGTTATAGGATTTGTTATAAATAGAATTGCTGCACGGAATTCCAGTATTTTATTTTCAGTCAAGGGAAAGTGATACAGAAACAAGGCGGAAAGAATGTTAAAAAGCGTGAAGTAGAGCATGTAAACAGTCAGACTGTTACCTAGAATATATGCAGGCAGAAGGAGGTAACATATTCCTGGGGGAACCTCTGTATAGACATCGCGATAAAGAACGCCACCTTCTAATATTGTTCTAGACCGTTCGGTATAAACATCCACATCTTGGGCTCGTTCAGCTTCTAAGGGGTGGTTAGGGTACATACGGTCGAAAAATATCAAGGATAAGTGTAAGATAAGGCCGATAATAATTATCCAGAAAATGTGCCGCTTTCTACATTTTACTTCTGCGTCTTTTTTTTTCTGCATTGCTCTTCCTTCATTTTTTGGAAAATAGATTTCCGATTTTATATTTTTAAAATGCGAGTGTTTGGACAGTTATAAGAGGTAAAGAGGGGTAGGAAGTTAAAAAATGTCTTTTTAGGTTTTACTGTGGTGTTGCAACTTAAAAAATTGGCTAATTAAGTTTTACGGTTGAAATTTAAATATGATTAACAACATAGTTATTAAATAAGATATTCGGAAAAGGGGGTAATTTTACGAGTTTGGCGAAAAGGACGGAAAGGTTTAGAGAAGGTAGTTTTTTATGTAGTGAAGTGAAGGAAAAAAAATTTGGGGAATATCTTGTGATTTATGCATCTCATAGATTGATGTTTATTGAAAATTTGTTGGAGAATCCTAATCTGAGATTAAATATTTATCATAAAGGTGAAAGTTTGGGTTCTCGGATTGGTAAAAATTTGTATTTTCAAGGAGATGCTGATGTTTTGTTTGCTCTGAGTATGTTTCAGGTTATGATAGAGCGTGCTAGGATGGGGATGGTCGATTTTGATATTGATAATTTGAAGGTTGAGATTTCTGATTGTGTAGCTTGTGTCGGGATGCCTAAAGTGGGGGATTCTCTCTGTTATTTTGAAGCAGGGCTTCTAGCAGGTTTCTTATCTGAAGCTTTAGGTAGGAAAATAAAGGTGATTGAGGAGAAATGCTGGGGGTTAGGGGATAGGTTTTGTGAATTTACCATAATTGATGAGAAGGATGATTTAAAAGAGATTGCTTCAAAAATCGTTGAAGAATTGATTGAAAGCGAGCCTGTAGTTTTGTCTTTAGCCTATTCTAGTTGGATTGAGGATGATGAGAAAAAAACCTATACTAAAGAATTTTTACTAGATGTTCTTGAAAGAAAAGGCATTTTATCGTCTAAGGTAAGAAAAGAAGCGCTTCAGATTATTATGCAAAAGCTGACAGAGCTTCTGTGATAAGGATAAGGGAGGGAGAAAGGAGGGAGGGAGGGAGCTAAAATTTTTATAAATAAGAAATTGTTTTTAGGTCATGGGGATCCATGAGGGTTGTTTGGATACCTCTTTTGGGTATGGGAGAAATATTTTAGGTTTGTTTTCTCTATATTTTTCTACGAATTCTATTAATTGATCTAAAGTCATTTTTTGCTCTTTTCTTTCTTTGCGGATTCTTACAGAGAGAATGTTGTTTTCTATTTCTTTTTCGCCCATAACTATAATGAGGGGTATCCAGTTTATTTCTGCTTCTCTTATCTTTTTTCCTACTGTTAGTTCTCTATCGTCTAAGTCGGTGCGAATAAGGAGCATGTTTAATGTGTCTGCAAGTTCCATGCATTCTTTGGTGTATCGTTCGCTTACAGGAATAATTCGGACTTGAATTGGGGATACCCACAAAGGTAGTTCGGGAACATTTCCTTTTTCTTGTTCCATATGTGCTTTTTCTAACATAGCATAAAGGCATCTTTCAATGGCTCCACTTATAGAACAGTGGAGTAGTAAGGGATTTTTTTCTTTTCCATCTCGATCGATAAAGGTTATGTCGAAGCGTTGAGCGTTTTCTACGTCTATTTGGACTGTTGCAAGGGCTGCTGCTTTGTCTTGTGAATCCACGAAGTTGAACTCCATTTTTGTTATAAAGTAAGCATATCTTTGTTTGAACATCTCGATTAGTGCGTGTTTTCCTGTTTGTTTTATCATATCTATTATCCAATCTTTGTCTTCTTCCCAGAAATCTTCGACTACTCTGAACGCAATTTCCAGTTCAGGCTCGACATCTATAGCTTGCATTATTTCCCTTGAAAGGTTAAACTGTTCAGTAAACACTTTTTTCGCTTCATTCATATCTTTACAGATTGTATGCATATCGGGCATAGTGAAGGCTCTTAAGCGCCTTAAGGCCGAAAGTTCTCCCCTCTGTTCACGTCTGAAAGCATATCGGGTTAGCTCGAACATTTTAAGTGGAAGGTTTTTGTAGCTAATCGTTGCATCGTGCTTTATCAAAAATTGCCCAAAACATGCAGAAAAGCGTAGAAAATACCTTTTTGTGCCGCTTTTAACAACGTATTGCCTTGCAGGGAATCGTTTTAAATAGTTTTCAAGGGCAGGATGATGATAGTCATACATTTCAGGAGTCTCTACAGGCATAGCACCGTATTCGTAAGATTTTTTTGCAACAAAGTCTTCAAGGAGATCTTTAACGATGAATCCTTTTGGCAACCATCTTAAGTTTCCAGCGTCACTTCCAGGAGCATAATCAACTAACTCTAACTTTCTCATTAGATAAGCGTGGGGAGGAGGCGTTTCTGAAACACGTTTTTTAGCCATCTCATATAGGGCAAACTTTTGGAGATTTTCATAGCCTGTGAAATCGAACTCTTCTGCTGGTATAAGGGCACCTTCAGGCGTAAGAATATAAAAGACGGATTTTGTTTCTTCTTCTGCTTTAAGGGCAGTAATATCCTCTTCTTTAGTGATAACATCAGTGATATCTAAGCCTTCTGAGGAAACAGTTTCTTTTTCTACTTCTTCAGGGGTTATATGTCGACTTAATTCTGAAAGAGGATGACCTTTACAGGCTATATTGAAAGCTTTATACCAACCAAAGGGCGCCCTATATACTGTTAATCCCAGGTTTTGAAGTATTTTTTCGGTTTCTCGAAGCACATTTAATGCCGTACCGGGTCTTGAGGGATTCTCAGTTAAGTGGACCCAAGGGTAGATTACTACAGTTTTTTCTTTTAATTGTTCTGCTACGTCTTTAATTTCCTTTGCTGTTTTTTCAGCAATTTTTTCAATGTTTGTTTCATCTTCTTGTTCTACTGCAGAAAAGGCGACTAAGCAATCGTCAAATTTTTTAACTGCTTTTTCTACGGTTTCTGCAGCTTTTATAGCGCGTTTTTTTGGCTCAAATTCAAAGGAATCCGCATGAATAAGCAATATTTTCAAGCAATAAGGCCTCCGTCAAATATATTTGAAGGGAACTGGCTAAGATTTATACGAGTTTGTTAGGTTTTTTGCAAAACTTCTTTAGTTTTTAGGTTTCTTATAGTTTTTCGTGATCCATCTTATCCTTTTCAAATCTTCTGATTTTTGAGCCTTTAGAAGATGCGCATGCCATATTTCACGCTTTATGTTGGATTAAAAGGTCTTCAAACATGTCACGGAGAAACTCCAGAATTTCATATGCTATGAATGCTTAACTGGATCTATAACTTACTCCTTCTTTTGTTTTAAACAATTTGGATTGTTATTTAACCAACAATAAATTTTACAAATGTTAGTTCATTATACATCCCTCTTTGCAGCCATCACCGTAAATCTTATTATGATCATTAATTTTGGTTGAATGATTCCCTCCTCATTCTGCTGCTTATCTTTATAAGGAACGATGTCCCAAAAAAGTATCGCTATTGGTCCCCTAATTGTTTCACAGTGTTTCATATTTTTGTTTCTGATTTTTACTTAAACGTTATACATTACGATAAAAGGCGGGCAAATGATGGATAAAATTATCGCTTAAAAACTTAGTTGAGGATTTTAGAGACCGGTTATCTATCAAGATGTTTGTTTGAGGGGTGACCGAGCGTTTTGTCAAGGCTTTTTTTAATGGCGAATAATGCGGGTTAACCGTTTCAGGATAATGGCCGTGAGTACTGCGAATGGTTTCACGATGTTTTGCCCTGTTTTAGCTGAGGTTTCGAAGTATGCGTTGAATTTTCCCTTCGAAATCATTGAATTTATCGAAACCTGATCAATTGCTCTAGTCTCTTTTTCGTCTGCTTTGTTTCCTATCAAAATCCTTGGAATGTCTTTCGCGTTTTCTTCAATGAGTTTCAACCAATCGTAAACCTTTTCGAACGTTTCATAACGTGTTAAATCAAAAACAACTAGAGATCCTAATGCGCCTTTATAAAAGTCAGACAAGAAGAACCTGAACTGCTCTTGACCGCTGCAGTCCCAAATCTGAAGTTTAATGGTCCTATTGGACGTGTTGATGGTATGAGTGGCAAAGTCAATTCCAACCGTTACAGGCGTTTCTCCGATTGAAATAGTCGAGCCTGTGAATCGATTGATGATTGTAGTTTTTCCAACACCCCCTTCGCCGCACACCATGATTTTTAGCGTCAATGTAGTGTCAGATAGCTTCATGTCATTCCCCTAACTATATTGCGTGGGATTTAAAATCTCAAAATAGTGATAAAACTCTATTAACTTTGTTTATAAAACAATTGGTTTGAACAATTTAAAAGAATTTCAGGGAAACTAGGTGATTTCGAAATATTTAAAAGAATGATGAAAAAACATCCCGATATACGGGTGTTTTTTTGAAAGATGAAGTACTTGATTTAGAAATGAGGGCTAGAAGCGTCCTTTTTTCTAATTGGATAGGGCAATATACGCTTCCTGCTAAGGGATTATATCCTCATCAGTGGAGTTGGGATGCAGCGTTTATAGCGATAGGATATTGTCACTATGATCCGGATAAAGCGCGTAGCGAGCTGGATTCGATTTTGTCTGCCCAATGGGATAATGGCCTTGTCCCCCACATTGTATTTAATCCCGAGGCAAGTGGTTATTTCCCAGGTCTTGAGTTCTGGAAAACCGGCGAACATTCTCCTCTTGGAAAATTCACCTCAGGGATCGTTCAACCACCAGTTCACGCAATCGCCGCCCTAAAGTACTACAAACACACGCAAGATGAGAAGTCTTTACGTCGATGGTTTTTGCCTCTCAAAAAGTGGCATCGCTACCTTTTGGAAAATCGAGATCCAGAACATTCAGGTTTTGCAACAATATATCATCCATGGGAATCCGGATTTGACAACTCTCCTAGATGGGATGACTCTATGGCTCGTTTAGAACCAAAAGATCTTCCAGATTACCAACGGGCCGATTTGGAACATGTAAGTAGTGCCGAGGAGAGACCAACACAAGAGGATTACGATAAATTCATTTATTTAGTAGAAATTCTCAAAAAATTTGATTATGACGACAAAAGAGTCTATAAAGAGATACCTTTTAAAATTAAAGATGTTGTCTTCAACACTATTCTTGTTATGGCTAACAAGGCACTCTTAGAGCTAGCTCAGATTCTTGGAGAAGATAAGAGTGAGATCTCGGAGTGGCTTGGGCGTGAAGAGGACAGTTTTATCAAACAGTTTTGTCCAGATACTGAAGAGTCTCTCTTCTACGATTATGACTTAATAACAGGCCAGTTCATACGGAAAAGAACTATAGCCTCTCTGATACCGATTTATGCAGATTTAATAGACAAGGCCATGATTGAAAAGACCGTAAAGTGGTTGAATCACTCGCACTTCTGTGCAACTGGTGGGGTTTGCAAATTTCCTTTGGTCCCGAGTACCAGTCTTGATTCGCCTTCTTTTGCTCATGTGACTTATTGGCGAGGTCCGATCTGGATTAATACCAATTGGATGATTTACCAAGGTCTTAGGTTCTATAATTTTAATGACATTGCTAAACGAATCAGGGAGGCTATCTTATCGCTTGTAAAGGAACATGGATTTTATGAATATTATGATCCGCATGATGGAGCAGGGTTCGGGGGGGAGAACTTTTCTTGGAGCGCTTCTCTAACGATAGATCTCATAAGAAAATGTGATATCGATTAAACATAGCTTGGAGATTGTATTTTAAGTCCTATTAAAACAATACTTGACGATATGACACCAGAGCGAATTTTTAAGTATAATCATTGTGATTTTTTAATCATAATCATTGGCGGTTATAATAAACTAAGTGGTCTGAGTGGTTAAAAGGTGGAAGGCTTATTTTGAGGATAGCAGTTATAAGCGATATACATTCTAATCTTCATGCTCTTTGTGCTGTTTTAGCGGAGATGAGAAAGGCGAAGGTGGATGGAGTATTATGTTGTGGCGATATTGTAGGATATGGGTCATATCCCAATGAATGTATTGAGATGATTGAAAATATTACCGTGGGAGTGTTACAAGGAAATCACGATCGTGCGATAATAACATCTGACTATTATGGGTTTAATCCTATGGCCACGGAAGCACTTTTATGGACTGAAAAAGTCCTTACAAAAGAATCATTGGACTGGTTGGAATCATTACCCTACGTCAGGGTAGAAGTAGAGATGGGAGGGATAAATTTTACAGTGGCTCATGGTTCACCCCTTGACCCTGATGAATATATTTTTCCTAGTGAACGCCCTCCAAGGCGTCTCGAACTATACCTTGCACAGATGGAATCAGATTTTATACTGATAGGGCATACACATATCCCATACGTATGGCAGTGTGAGCATGGAATTATTTTAAATCCTGGCGCAGTCGGGCAACCAAGGGATTTTGATCCAAGGGCAAGTTTCGCTTTAATCGATAAAGAAGAAGATAACAAAGTTAAAATTGACATAGTACGGGTTGATTACGATATTCAGGCTGCTGCAAGGGCAATAATTGAGAAAGAGCTTCCAGAATTTTTAGCCAAGCGTTTATTCCTAGGCGAATAATTCCATTAAAGAGGCGATTTAAGTGTTTTATTTAGAGAGTTTTCATGTGAAAACAACAAAAGAGGAAATAGTGGATGTTACACGAAATGTGGGAGAGATAGTTTCAAAATCAGGAGTTAAAAATGGGCTAGTTGTTGTGTATACACCCCATACTACAGCTTCCTTAATTATTAACGAGAATGAAAAAGGGCTTGTTGATGATATAAGAGAGACGCTTGCGAAAATAGTGCCAAGGTCAGCGGGATATAAACATGATAGAATTGATAATAATGCTCATAGCCATATTAAAGCTGTAATAGTTGGAAACAGCAGAGTTATCCCATTAGTTGATAAGAAATTGGTTTTAGGTACGTGGGAACACGTTTTTTTAGCAGATTTCGATCCCCCAAGAACAAGAACTGTTAACGTCTTAATTTTTGGAGAATAACAATTGTAAGTTAGGATTCTATATGTATTGATGATCCATTTCCTGTTTTTTCTATGGTTAAGATAGTTTCTGCTGCGTTTGCGAATGTGGGGTCGTGAGTAACGACTATTAATTGGGGTACTGATTTTAGGTAGGATAAGACGTCTACAAGTTCTATTCTGTGCTCTTGGTCTAGATGTACTGTTGGTTCATCTAATATCAAGAGGTCTTGCCGACCGATAACTTCTGCTACTCCTAATCTTAAAGCTAAGCAAGCGATAATTTGTTCACCGCCACTGAGAAGACGAATGTCTGTAGGAATACCGTATCGATAGCATTGAATATCGTAGTCAGATGTTAATTTTAATTGGTCAAATTCTGGAGTGTTTATTAGCTCTTTGAATGTTTTTGTTGCTTCTTCACTTATACTTTCAACTAAGGCGTCCCTTATCACTGGTTGGATATCTCTGAAAAGGTTGCGGAGGGTATCTGTTAATTGCAACTTTTGTTTTTCTACAGAAAGTTTTTCTTCTTTTTCTCTTAGTTCTTGTTCTTTTTTATTAATAGTTTCAAGCTGGTTTTCGAATTCTGGTATTAACTTGTTTTCAGAGAGATCAATGCTGGTTTCGAGTTTAGCTTTTTGGTTTTCTTGTTTTTTTACTTCATCTTCAAGATGTTTAAAAGCGACAGCATCGAAAGAGCTATTTAACTCTTGGAATCGTTCATCTACTGATTTAAATAGATCTTTTTCTGATTTTAGCTTTTTTAAAACGTTTTCTAATTCTTTGTGGATGGTTTTTCCCGTTTCAAGTCGTTTTTGGAGATTTCTCATATTTTTTATATCTTTTGATAATTTTTGCTTTTCTTCTTTGAAATTTTTATGAAAGTTTTCCTTTTTTTCTTTGGATTCTATTTCTATTTTAGATACATGTTTTTCAAAGCTTTTGGAGATCATGGTCTCTTTTTCTTCGAGTTTACGAAGGATTTTTTCAAGAGAGTCTTTTTCAGTTTTTATTTCAGAATATTTCTTTTCGTTTTCTAAGAGGATTTTTTCGACATGTTGAGGGGTTAATTTTTGTTGACATGTAGGGCAAGTTGTTTCTTCTTTTAGGGAGGAGAGGGATTTTTTTTGGTCTTCTAAAGCTTCTAAATTTGCTGTAAATCCTCCTATTTTACGTTTAAGTAAATCTTTTTCTCCCCTTAGTTCTTGTAAAGATTTTTGAGTTTCTTCTGCTAAAGTTTTAACAGTTTTTTGTTTTTCATCGTCAATTTTTTCTGTTTTGACTTTTAAATCGTTTTCAATGGTTTCGAGATGTTTTTCAAGATCGTTTATTTTTTCTTCTACCTCCCCTAAACTCTTTATTTTTTCTGCCCATTTTTCCCCTAAATCTTTTTCTAATGTGGTTTTAAAGCGTTTTTCGTCGTTATTTAAGTTTTTCAGAGATTCTTCAATCTTTTCTCTTTCCGTGCTTACTTTTATAAGGTCGTCTTTAATCTTTTTTTTCTCGTCATAATCTTTACTTAACTGTTTAAGGCTTTTTTCTAAGTTTTGAAGTGATTCTTTATTCTTTTTAACTTCTGTCTTTTCTTTTTGTAATTTTTCTTGGATAAGGGATTTTTTGTCGACTTCTTCTTTTAGCATTTTGATTTCATCTTCTAATCTTTTAATCCTACCCCTAATTTCTTTCATTATCTCCCTGCTCTTTTCCCAAGCATTTTCGTAAATTTGAAGACCTAATAGGCGATCTAAAAGTTTTTTTCGCTCACTAGGCGCTTGGAAAGCTATTTGCGCTATTTCGCCTTGTCCCACATAAACAGCGTTCCTGAAAATGTTTTCTGTAGTAGAAAGTATTTTTTCTACTTCGATAAGCACAGAAGTAGGATTATTTGCGATAATGTTCCCTAAACTATCCTTCATAAAAGCTTCATGATTTACGCTATTTCTGTCCATTATAAGAGATCTTTTAACGGTATAATCTCCTTTTTGAGAACTGAAAGATACTTCGATGGTAGCTTTTTTTGCTCCTTGTCGTATAAGCTCGATGTTTTTTCTATCACTTTTACCGAAAAGGCCAAAATGTATTGCTTCTAACAAAGTAGTTTTCCCTGCCCCGTTTTGTCCTATAATCATTATTCTACCCATAGGCAGTCCTATTTGTTGTTCGGCATAGGATTTAAAATTAACAAGTTTGACGTTTTTTATAACCATTTTCATCCCCCTGTTTAGTCGGTGAAGAAGTCGTCAAGAACTCTTTTTTTAGCTGATTTTTCAGTAATTTTAGTGGTTTTTTCAGATGACTGGGGCTTTAAAGCTTCTTTTTCCTTAAAATCCTTTGAAATTTCAACTTTTTCAGGAATTTGCTGGACTTTATGTTTAATTTTTTCCCTTTTTTGGAAGAAGTCATCAATGATTTTTAAAGAAAATTCAATGTCTCCTTCTTCACCAAGAGCTCTTAAAAGAACTTGTACTAATTCGGTTTCAAGTAAGATTTCTTCTTCATTCTCTTTTCCAAGACGTTCTAACAGCAGTTTTTTTATTGCTTCTTGAGGATCTGCTGCTTTTATCGGCATAGTTTTGCTTTCTAATGAATTTCGAATCTCTACAACGTAAAAAGCTTGTTTAATTAAACCTATGAGTTGAGCGGTAGATATTTGTTCTTTCTTTCCTTGAGCTAAGCGACCAGTAAATTCGAATCGAAGCATTGCATCTTTTATATCATTTTCTTTGATTATTACTCCCATTTTTCTTTGGGCTTCATTTAAATCTACGGTTCCAAGATCTACTTTAATATCTTTTTTTAATCTTACAGGAATTTCAATAAACTCTGTGTTGAATTTTGAATTTTTAACTTCAACAAAGTAAAAGCCTCGGGAGTTTTTCCATTCCCGAGCGTCCATGTGTTCTGTTGCCCCAGGACAGTATAGGTTATGTTTTGGCAACTCCCACTGGTTGTGGTAATGACCTAAAGCTATATAATTAAATGATAAATTTGCCATGGTGTAAAGATCGATTTCATGAAAAGGCATTTGTCCTTCGATTAGGGCGTGTAAGGCTAAAATTTCTAACCGTTCTTCTCCAGCTTCTTTTTTATGGTTTTCAAGTACTTCTAACAACCTTTTTTTAGCCCTTATACCATAGTAGCCTACACCCCAAATCCTTAAAGGATCATGGTCAATATAAGAGTCTTTTATGTATTGGAGGTATCCTAAGTCGGATAGGAAGTCAAGGACATCCCCGCCGTATCTCTCGCTTCTTGCATAGGAGGCATCATGATTTCCACGAATAACGTAAAAGGGGATGTTGGCTTTCTTCGGCATTTCTAAAATTTTGATTGCTTGCCTTAAAGCGCCTGACGAGGGAGAATGAGAGTGAAAAAGATCTCCAGTAAAGAGAATAAAATCCACATTTCTTTCTAACGCTTTTTCTACGCTTATACGAGCAGCATTTCCGATATCAGTAAACCGTTTAGACAAGTTATACTGAACGTAGCCTAAGTGGAAATCACTTATATGAGCAAATTTTATAGAGTTCACGCTATGACACCTTTGACAGGTACTTGATATTAGGTAAGGGTGTTTTAACCGAAAAGTTCGGAATCATCGGTCATATAGTTTGGGATTTCGGTTTTTTTGCTTTGGTTTTTTTCTTCTTCTTTGTTAGCTTTTTTCCACATGCTAATAATGTCGATGTCATCTCCGCCAAGTTCGCCTTCAAACTTATCTATTTTAACAATGGCTGGGATTTTAATTGCAGGACCTATAACAACGGCTTCGCCAATGTTGAGGCCGGGCAAGTTTTCAAAAAGGTCTTTGCTCAGGGCTTCTGCACTTTGTTCAAGGTTCTGTTGATCAAAAGGATTAACGATTTTCAGGATAATCATAGAGTTACATTGGCTTAGAACATCAGGATGAACTTTGCCAGGTCTTTGACTTACCATACACAATCCTACGCCAAATTTTCTGCCTTCTGCCGCTATTTTCTTTAAAGTCGAAAGGGAGTAAGCATCACCTTTTGCTGGAGCAAAATTGTGTGCTTCTTCCACTACAACTAAAACTGGAGCAGGGATTTTTTCTCCTGGAAAACTTCTACGCCATGCGATACCTCCTCTAAAGATTCGTTTAAGTAAGCGTTGAACTATTAACTGTTGGGTTCCTAGGGATAAACCTGAAACATTAACGACTGTTAATTGGTTAGGTCTTACAAGGCAAGGATTATCGGAATCATGTAGAGAGGTTTCGATTTCTAAGTCGAAGATAATAGTATCTGTTATTTTATCCATTCGAGCTAGGAGACCTTCGGAAGATGTTGAAAACTCTTTTTTCCCTTCCTTTATTTCAAGTATCGCATTTTTTAGATGGTTGAAATCCCAGTTTCCCCCTCCAGTTTTTAGGGTTTTAACTGCGCGTTTAAGGATAGAATATTGTTTAGTTGCACTTCTAGGGACTTCAAATAGGCTTGCTAATTCTTCTGCATCAAGATTTGATATTTTAAACCTTATAGGGCGGTATCGCTTTATTGAATCAGCTTCAGAAGCAAACACTAAAACTTTTTCATCACCAAAAACGTTCCTAGTTTGGGGATATTCTTCATGGGGGTCAATTATGAGCATAGACCCGCCGAGCGATAGGACACCTTTTGCAAGGATTGCGACTGTGTTCCCTTTGCCTCCGCCAGTGATTGCGAGGATTGCTAAATGTCGGCGCACAATTTCACCCAGATCTGTGGATACTGGGACTTCTGAATGGGCGAGAAGAGTGCCAATTTTTATCCCGTTTTTTTGGGTGAAAAGCGGTTCAAGAACTTCTTTTGATGCTTTATAGACGTAGGATCCCGGGACAGGAGGATGTCTGGGAGCTATTATTTTTCCCCTTTCTTCCATGTAGCCGATGATTTTTGCTTCAGCGAATATTTGTTCTCCTTCTTCTAGACCGCCAATGAGCTTTATTTTTTCCATGTCTTGTGGGTCTCTTACTAATGTTTCTGGGATTAAGAGGTTTGATAGACCTAACTCGGTTATAACGGCTAAAACGGGTTGTTTGATTGTAGGATATTGTAAGACGACGAATTCTCCTCGTTGGAGGGGGTTATTTCGGATAGCGCTCCGGTCAATGTTAATGAGTATTTTTGCCACTGTTGTTGTGCCGACGATTACGCCTACTTTTTCTAAATAGTTTTCTTTATCCAAAAAGATCTCTCCTTCGGGGGCTTAACAATAAGTTATACGCTATTGGAGCTTTTGTAAGTATTTGGTGTTTAATATTTTCTGCTACGAGGGAAATTTCTTCTTTTGAAACTGTTGCTTGATTGTGGACAAAGTGAGGGGGGAGTATGAAACCTTGTCCGTCTTCAAGGGCAAGAAAGAGTTTCAACGCCCCTTCAGCTCGTTGCTCAGAATTAGGCAATAAGTCGAATCTGAAGGGTTTAGCATGGGGTTTTAATTTCACGTAAAAGGTGAGGAATTTGTCGCGATTCAAAAGAACTTTTTCTTGTCTAAGAAGATCGGTTATGGCAGGCTCTCTTTTTATTGATACCTTTATTGGACCTACAAAACCTGTTTTGTCTTTAAGGGTTAGTGACACTAAAGCGCTATCGGTAAAGGAGGGTATTTCGTCATGTATTTTGAGGAGTTTTGCTCTGGAATCCTTAGAAACGCCGATCAAGAGGATATTTTTTGATTCACACATTTTAAATAATCGGTCTAAACTTTTAATAAATCTCTTATAGGGTATGATAAACTTCTTTTTATCTTCGGTTAAATCTATCTCGCCCTTTCTTTGAAGGGGGGCTAAAAAAGCCCAAGGTATTCCTCTTTCAGCTAAAGTTGCAAGGGATCCGTCTAACAGGAGGTAATCTATGTTTTTTTTGGCAAGTTCTATAGCAGTTTCTATCTCTAAAATTTCCCTTAAAAGGCGGACGTAGTTGTCGATATTTCTTGATAATGTTATAGCTTCAATGTGAGCACGTTTTATCCACTTAGGAGTAGAATTTTGGTTAAAAATCCCTCCAACACTTTTTGTTAGGATTATGGTGGTGGCGGTTAACTCTACTTTACCCATTCCCCCGTCTACGGCGCCAACTTCTAATTCGTTAAGGGGAAAGTCGTTGGTGGAGGATGGTAGTTCATTTCCTTTAATTTTTTGAACTATTTCCTTGGCTTTTTTCATCTGTTTTATAACTTCTTCAGCTATCTCGTCTCCCTTAGCTATTAGTTCTGTAACGATTTCGGATAGGCTCATGAAAACCCACTACCAAAAATAAAAATTTAAAGGCCTTTTACAAATGTTTTTCTTTTTAATCTAATTTAATTTATTTAACACCGTTATCTAAAAATAAAAAACCTTTTTTAAAACTTAATCCGCCTAGATAACTACAAATATTTGAAATATGGAAAAAATGGGGATTGATAAGAGCATATAAGCAAAATTGATGGATATAAAAAAACATGCGAGGTTTATTTATATCGGGAGAAAACCCAGCATAGATAAAAGAGAGAAAAGATATAAGATATCATGGTGTTTTTATTGAGTTTTAAATTTGAGGCTGAATTTCCAAGCAGAAAAGCGAATCCTACAGAAATTCCTGCAACATTAGTGACTATATTGGGAGAAATGCCGCCATTAAACTTAAGAAAAATCAAACTTCCTGAGAAATATTTTGATTGTGAACAAGTTGTTTTGATTTTAATTGATAATTGGGGGCTTTTTGAGTGTACGTATTTTGGAGAAATGGGGGCAGGTAAACAGCTTATTAAGCTTTTAGATGTTCTTGTTCTCTTTGAAACAAAGAATCCTTTTGCAAAACAAATGACTTTTGAGATTTTCCACGGGGGTTTACCCAAAGGTGCCTTTAACATGATCGATTTTTTGAGATCAAGAGGTTTGTCTGGGATAGCCATTGGAAGAAAGGAGGACCTAGATATTTACTGTGGGAGGGCAGAAGCAGTTTATGTAAAAAATGACTCAGACGCTTATACGGAGATAGTAAAGCGGCTTAATAAGTTTGATTTTATTTCGGTGCAGTTTTCAGATTTTGATGAGCTTTATCAAAATTATAGGTTTGCACCTCCTGAAGAGGTTTTAAAGAAGCTTATTTCTAGAACTAGTACTTGGATAAAGCTTTTCTATGAACAAGTTAAAGAGAAAACAGTATTTTGTATTGTTGGTAATCATGGTAAAAAGGAGTTAAAAATAGGCTTTCGGGGAGTTGCAGCGAAATGGAAAAAAGCAAACATGCCCATCGCTATTTTTATAAGAAAATAAAAAAGAAGATGGAAAAATAAGGAGATTGGAAAAAAGATGGTGAAGATAGGGATAATGTTGAATGCAGCACCACTTCAAAATCAGAGCCATTACACGGCGGTAAAGATAGCAGAAGCTGCCCTTGATAAGGGGCACGAAGTCACTATTTTCCTTTTTGATGAATC
>JBHLKN010000036.1:0-11218 GCA_048886645.1 Candidatus Hodarchaeota archaeon
TCAATAAACATCTGAAAAGGAGTGATACGTTTAGCTTCCTCCAAAACATTGGGACCAAAACGTTCTAAACGGTCCCTTGCCTCCTCTTGGCTTAGTCCGCGTTCAATCGAAGTATTAAAATTGTTTTCTACTTCGCTGATATCTAGTGTGTGGTAAAATCCGCTTTGCACTAAATGCACGCATCCCTTTTTTTAATCTTTATTCAAAAATCGTGAGCTTTGTAATAGTATTTTATTTATTAAATTCTTTTCATCATTTTTAAATAATATACGTACTAGCGTAGTCTTAACACAAAAACTGTAGAGAAATATAAGGAAAAGCGAATTATTTATTAAACATTTTTGAGCTCTTTACAAGACTAGTAGGATAGAAGGGAAAGCAAGGTGTCCTTCTCTAAAATGATCTCCAACTGGAAAAAAGAACCATTCGAAGCACGAATAATGGATCTAGTAGTTATTGCAAACTTTTTAATCTTCATCATCGCAATTTTTGCCTTTCAATTGATGGGCATAAAAAACAACGTGAGAAACTTTCCGGCTATTTGGTTACCCCTTTTCCTTTTAATAATCACTTTTGGTCTAAGAATAAAGCTTAGAGAAAACCCAAAAATGTATAAGCCAATATTCTTAGAATGGCTAATAGCAGCAATATTCGGCATTTCACTAGCCCTATTGGTAGCTCTTTATTACCCTCTATAACTTAATAATAAAATAGTTATATTTTAAAAACCAGTTTAACTCCTTGTTTTAGCTTCCTAATTAGTGAAATGTAAGCTTTTATTGTTTAATCATAAAAAAACGTTAGAAAGAAATTAGAAATGAAGGGGGATGGTAGCCCGGGCCAGATTCGAACTGGCGTCTCAGGGTCCAGAACCCCGAATGCTTAGCCAATAAGCCTTAAAACATGTTTTGGCCGCTACACCACCGGGCTAGAAAACAAAAACCCTTGAGCCTAAAACATTTTATCACTTTAAAGGTTTTATTTTTTACTTTAGTATGTTAAGAAGGAGTTCAAATATTTTTGTATTAAAAATTATTGCAAATATAAAGCCTGGAAGCAGGAATAGCATGAAAGGTAATGTTGGCGTGACCCACACCTGCCTCTTTTTATCTTCTTTTAACTGTTTTATTTGTTCTTTTTTTTCTTGAAAATCTTCCTCAAGTTCTTTTATTTCGAATTCTAGGTAAAGTTGCCAATCCTCCTCATCCTCTTCATTTTTCTTTTTCTCACAACATTGAAAATATTTCCAGCGTCTTTCAAAAGTGTCTACTGATAAAGGAGTACCCATAAAAAACAAGGCAATTTTCTGGCTTTTTGTCCCTTTTACATCGTTAAAATTTGACTTTTTTATCACATTTATCAAAAAAAGCCCTAAGGGAATAAATATTTGCAGAAAAGTAGCATAAATTAGAGCAAGTATTGGAAGAGGAAAAAGAGGGGTCTTATCTTCAATAAAAACTGAGGGATGGAGGGGCACTAAAAAACTTATTGAAAAAAGAGCTTTGCTATCTGCTGGGCCCCAAAGACCAGCCAATAATATAACCAAGGCAATAAAAAAGGTTGCCACGATACTTATAGTGATAAGTAAAAAAGTGGTTTTTTTCGTATCTGAGAGAAATATTCGTAAAACAATTAAAGTGATGCCTGAAAGAATCATCAAATCCCAAACATAATCTTCAACCTCTGTTCTTAATACATCTTGTACTGTTGCAATGAAAAGGAAAACAAGGCACAAAAAAACAGCTAAAAATTCTACATCGCTCTCACTTAAGCCAAAAACCAACTTTTTAGACCACCAAAAGCAAAAAATGGGAAAAACATCTCAAAAGTTTTTATGATTTCTAACAATTTAATTTTTGTTGCGAAATTTATAAAGTCCCAACACCGGATTATTTTTTGAAAGTTTTTGGAAGTGAGCATTTTTGGAAGCAGTAGATTTCGATATCAAAAGTCTCGAAATAGGAGCTATTAGCTTCTTCCTGGATATTTATGAGTGTATAAATACTGATGTTAACACTCTTTGCGAAGCCATCGAGTCTAAAATCCTAAAAGAGTGTGAAAGATTTGAAATAATAGCCAAAGAAGTTACAGAAAAACACGGAATCCCTTACCAAACATTAAGACTTGCAGTTTCTCCCCTAGCAGAAATAATACCCCCCCTCATAAAGGATTTTCACCTGAAACCCGAAATGGTTTTGGGAAAGAAAGAGATGCCTCAAAAGCTTACCGATATCATGTTTAAAATCGCATACACCCTCCAAAACACTTCAAAAGAAGTAAAAATAGATTTTGTAGGGGGTTTTTCAGCCCGCGCAGAAGGAGGGCTTTCAAAGAAATCTCTAGCAATCATAGCCACTATACCTGAAATTTTAGCATCTACAGAAAACATCTTTGCTTTCGTCAACGTAGGTTCCTCAAAAACAGGCCTTAACATGGACGCAATACGCTTAATGGGCGACGTAGTCATCAAACTCGCTAATTTAACCGCAGAATCTAAAGGATTTGGAAACCTCAAACTCCTTACTACGGCCAATGTACCATTAGATACCCCCTATTTACCTGCATCTCATCACAACAGATCATACCCTGATAAAGGCATAGGGCTTAATTTTTACATTTTACACGTCATAAAAAACGCTTTAGAAACCCTTAGAAAAGATGCAAATTTTGAAGAAATTTACAACAAAATAAAAACAACAACTTATAAAGCCGTTAGAAAAGCAGATATCATTGGGAGAGAAATAGCAGAAAAAGCAGGCGTTTCCTACTTTGGTGTAGACATCAGTTTAGCCCCTTGGCTCGAAATTGAAGGATCTAGCATTGCAGAAGTTATAGAATGCTTGGGAATCGAAGCTTTTGGAACCCACGGAACAACCACCGCCCTTTACATCTTAAACGAAGCAGTAAAAAGAGGAGCGCTAATGGGTTCAAATAAAACGGTAGGATACTCAGGAGCAATGATCCCAGTAGCAGAAGACATAGGAATCATAAAGGCTGTTAAAAACAACACATTGACCATAGATAAGCTAGAAGCACTAGTATCCGTATGCTCCCTCGGACTAGATACCATTCCAATACCAGGTGACACACCCTTAGAAACAATATGCGGCATCATTAGCGACACGTTGACAATAGGCGTCCTCCATAACAAACCCTTAGGGTTACGCATCTTCCTTATACCAGGCGCTAAAGCAGGGGATATAGTTGACTTAGAACCTCCCTTTAAAAATATACCAATAATGCCTATAAATAAAATATATTCCAAATTCTTCCACAAGAAGGGAAATATTCCACCACCTATATCAAGTTACAGGGGGTGAACTACCCCGTCCTCACGGACAGGGCTTCCGTACATGTCAAATGAAGTGAATCTCATTTGACCACGTTGCCCGAGTTCACGCGGGGATTACAGTCAGGAACGTTTTTCCAAACGATCCACACTGATACGTTTTGAGGACGTTTATAATCCCTATCACATAGGTGGTGGTTTTTCAACCCGCTTTGTGCAATTGAAACTTCCTCTTTCTATCAACGCAGGTAGGACTTGTCCTGCTGGTGTGTTTTTTAGCTGACCTTCTTTAACACGGTGTCTACTCTTTTGAGTTTGCACTCTAAGAGCGAGGTCAGCGTACAGTAGCTCCGCGAGGGGATACTCTTTAGTCTAAAGTATTTTGTGCAAAATTCATATTTAAGCGCCCCTAATAGACACTGTTCACAATTCATCCTTTCCCTTGCAGAAGAGGTTTTCTTGTGGTATGAAAATAAACCCTTTATTCTTCTTTTAAGCCTAAAACTTCAAAGATCTCACCAGTAGATAGGGGGCCTATCCTCAAGATTTTTGGAGGCCATGATGTGAGATCTACTATAGTGGAAGGTTTTACTTCAGGCAAGCGGCCCACATCTAAAATCATGTCCACATTCTTACCAATTTCCCAAGGCAAATCTTCTATAGAAAAAACATCAGGCTCTCCATGAATGTTTGCAGAAGTTGCCGTAATAGGCTTTTTAAAAAGCTCCACCAACTCCAATACAAGGTTTTTCTTAGGAATTCTAATACCAATAGTACTCTTTCCCGCAGTCAATAATTCAGGCAAATTTCCCCGAGAATTCAAAACTACGGTCAATGGACCCGGTAAAAAAACTTCAACCAACTTAAGGGCTTCAGGAGTAAAATCAGCGTAACCCATACCCATCCTAACAGAATCCACTATTACGTGAATAGGGCTATCAAAAGGCCTTTTTTTAAGCTTAAAAACTTTTAAAACTGCGTTAACATTAGAAGCATCAACAGCCAAACCATAACTAGTATCCGTCGGAACCACCAAAGCACCGCCACTTTCTAAAGCCTTCACCCCTTCTCTCAAAACTTGCTTTTTCGTTTCATCGGTCACCTGGATCCTTTTCAAACCACAAACCACTCCATAAAAAATTAAAAATAAAAAATGCTAAAAGAAAAACATAAGATAGCTTTTTAAAATTAAAAATAAAAGGAGGCTTATAAGATTTAAGCTGTAAATCTTTCGGTTGTGATTTCTGTTGAAGTTCGTTAAATTTCGAACACGAGAAGATGAAGTTACTCATTCAAGATTGGGATTACAAAAAGGAGCCAGTGTTATAGACTTAGTAGCCGCTTTAACAGCATACAGATTCAAAATCATGAAGATAGCCACCGATGTTGACAATTTTAGAAAAGCGGAAATGGCATGCTCTTCCACTATGAATTTTCTCATTTCACGGCTTAATGAAGTACAAGACCTAATTAAAACGTCTACTGAATCCGCTATCTTTTCAACTAAAACTGCTAGAGAATTAGAGATAGTCGATGTTGTATATCCGATCCACGATATTGTTCTAAAAGCCCCCGTAGAACCTCGAAAAATCATCTGTCTTGCCCTAACATATAAAGGACATGCAGCAGAAATGGATCTTTCAACGGCCAAGTTTCCAGAAGTTTTCTTTAAACCACCATCTGCTGTAATAGGCCCCGAAGAACCAATAATACTCCCAACCACTGCGCCGACCAAGGTGGATTTCGAGGCAGAACTGGGCATAGTAATAGGCAAAATGACGCGATTTGTAAAAGAAGAAGAAGCAATGGATTACGTAGCAGGGTATACGGCCTTAAATGACGTAACTGCGCGAGATGTGGAATTTGAATGGGGTCTTAAACAATGGGCTCTTTCTAAGTCTTTTGACACCTTTGCCCCCATCGGCCCTTGTATAACAACAAAAGACGAAATAGAAGACCCTAATAATCTTGACATAAGGCTAAGGCTTAACGGTGAAATAATGCAAGAATCAAACACTTCCGATCTAAGATTTAGCATTCCAAAAATTGTTTCAATGCTCTCAACTGTTATGACCCTTGAAACTGGCGATGTTATTTCAACAGGTACACCTCCAGGCGTGGGCTATAAAAAAGAACCTCCAGTATTCTTAAGACCTGGAGATGTTTGCGAAGTAGAGATCGAAGGATTAAACATCCTCAGAAATCCCGTAGAAGGAGGATGAAGGAGAATTTTTTTCGGCGAAAAAAAGACATTAAATTTTCTAGGCGAACTTTGAGGTGATTTTTTGGACGAATATGAAGCTCTACTTAAACGCTTTCAGTTAAAGATTAAAAAGAGTCTTGAAAAAGAGATAAAAAGCATTAGACTTTATGGAAGTGTTGCCAAAGGTGAAGGGAGATATCTTCGAGGGGAAAGCGATATTGATCTTTTCATAATCATTGATAAAGAAGCAGATTATTTTGAAACACTTTTAAAAATTTCTCCCTTGCTTAACGAGTTTTATGACGACCCTGTTGCTTCAAGTTTACTTGATGTAATTATTGTACAAGAGCTAGAGATTCCTCATACCATCAATCCTATCCGGTTATTAGAACTTAAAAATGGGAAAATCATTTTAGGTAACGATGAAATTGATAGCCTAGATTTAACCGATGATGAAATAAAACGTGGTAGTTTGGATATGGCTTGTGAATTTAATAAACGCGTCAGGGAAATAGTGCTTGGTATAGGGGAAGATATAGGGGACGATGAGCTTTATTGGTGCGCAGAATCTGTTTTAGGCGTAACTCAAGCCCTTCTATATTCCTTAGGCGAAAGAGAATTTACAAGGCTTGAAGCCGGAGAATTGCTGCAAAAAAAGTTTGGAGACCAATTTAACGCAGAGATAGCTGTTGAAGCCACCCGCCTTAAAGTAGGAGGTAAGGTCGATAATAAGACAGATTTCTACAATAAAAGCGTTATTTTTTGCCAAAAAGCAGTTGAAACCATAATACAAAATCTCTCAAAATAATTTAAACGGATGTGACTATTATGCAAGAAATCATAACTATAATCGTATTCTTTTCCTCCCTTTTTCTCATATTCCTGCTCATCGCAACTTTCTTTTATGGTCTAGGTAAAAACTATAAAATCTTATCACGCTACATGAATGAAGTTAAACAAGAGTTAAATAAATACGTTAAAAGCATAGAAACTTTCGAGGAAAAAGCGATTTATGTAACCCTCGAATGTAAACCAAAAGACCCTTTTATAAAAAATATGAGAGTAACGATAAGCATCCAACATCGAGGATTCCTATTCACGTATTTTATGAAGTCAAAGGATAACATCCTTTTTGAGATGGATTTTGCCCGTTCCCCAAAAATTGAAATTGAAATCATACCAAGAAAAGAAACAAGATTTATCCGATCCAATTTCGATACCTTGATAAAGTTAGAAGACGTCCACACAGGCATTGAAGAGATAGATAAAGATATCCTAATCAAAAGCAATAAACCAGCTGAAAGTAAGAAAATAATCTTACAAAAACTAATACTTCAAGATATTCAACGTCTTAAACCTTCTCTTTTTGCCATATCTATTGAACGCCCACAACCAATGTTTAGAAGCATATTCAAACTAGATGTGGGAGAACCAAAACTTGAAAACATAATCCGCGTGCCCTTCCACTTTGCAAAAGTCGTTGAAAAAATAGACACCTAACAAGGTTTAGGCAGTTCACCTTATTTTTTTCAGGACGCAAAATCAAATAAATCATTATGAGGATTATATAATAATAATATAGTAAAACAACAAAGATGCAACTTTAACTCCAACTTCAACGTTTATTAGGGGGTAATTATGCTATGAGTGAAGGTGGTAGTGGTGGACGTAATCCTATAGGGAACGCGTTTATGATCATATTTTTTGCTTTAGGCTTGATGCTGTTAGTGAGCGAGTTTTGGGGACCTATTGTTGACACTGACTTAGGCGATATGAGTAGTGTTTTAGGGGCTTATTTCGAGACCCTTAGTGACCCTTCGAGCAAAGAAGGAGCTGCTGCTTTATCCATCTGGATCTTTTGTGGATTTGTCGGTGGAGCTCGTGCGAGAGGCATGCGAAGCGGTGCTATCAGTGGTGTTCTTGCCATGATTTTCGGCATGATACTAATCCTTGCCTTGGGTTCTATTAGTGACACAGATCTAGAAGGAGGCCTAGGAGGATTTTCAGCCAGCCTTGTTCTAGGAATATTCGGTATGGGCTTTATAGGAGCTATCGGTGGAAAACTTGCAGAACCAATTAAACTGGAAAAGAAGGAGATTAAAACTTGGGCAGCAGAGGAACAGTGGATATGCAGAAATTGCGGAGCAGAAATACCCGCAGGTAAATATTCTTGCCCTGAATGTAGTGCTGCAGTAGTTGAGTAAAAAAGCAGTAATCAAAAAGAAGGCGAAAACCTTATTTTATTTTTTTGTGTCATAAACGAGTTGGGAGATTTTTTTGACTCCTCATTGTGTTTTTGATAAAAGAATATCTCCGGAAAGAATCTCCGAAGCTGTTTTAGAGTATATTGAAAAAAAGAGAAACGGAAAAACGATAAAACTCATACAAATACTTTCACCAGATAAACAAGTTTTAGGGTTTAGAGGTCTTTTCCGCATTGAAGACGATGAATACGAGGTCTACATAAGGCGCAAGAAAACCGGAGAAACAGAAATGCGTATAAAAACCGGAATCGTTAACGCAATCTGTTTGGGAATGGTAATAATTACTGGTATTTTAGCCGGAATAACAGCCCTTGTGATCGCCGGGCTCCGAACCTTCGCCGCTTTAGGAACTTTTATTGCAGCCTTTTTACTCTTTGGTCTAATTTTTATATTGAACAAAAATAAGGGCTATGAATTTGAAAAAAGAGAAGGCTTAATGCAAGAAATTATAACTTTTACAGCGGATAAAATTACTGAATATTCTCCTTAATCCTCTATTTTTTTAATCGTTTTTATGTTTCCATTAATTCTTCTGCTTTTTTAAAAGCTCTGGAAATCTTCTCTATTACGTCTGTTGCAACTATGTGAAAGCCCTTTTCCTCTACAGCTAAATCTCCCGCAAAACCGCAAATATATGCTGATACACAAGCCGATGAAAAAGTATCCTTTCCTTGGCTTAGAAACGTGCCTACAATCCCTGTTAAAACATCTCCCGTACCGCCAACAGTCATACCTGGATTCCCAGTTCTATTGATTTTTACACGATCTCCGTCAGAGATTATGTCGTAAGGAGCTTTAAATAGGATTGTTGCTTTAATTTGGGTTGCTTTTTCTTTTATAAAACACATTCTTTCATCTAAATTAGAAGGTATGGATTTTTCTCCAAAGAGTGTTTTTAATTCTCCTGCATGAGGAGTAACCACTGCGCTATCTTTTTTGAATTTTATCTGAAAATCTGCCACCGCTTTTATAGCATCCGCGTCTATAACCAAAGGAATGTTTTTCTCCTGACAAAACTCAATAGCTTCCTTTGCTGCTTCCAAACTCTCCTCAAAAGAACCAAGACCAGGACCAATAACCATGCTTTTCGCTTTTTCCACCATTTTCAAAAGACTAGGCATCAATACATCACTTGTTATGATCTCACCTTCCAAAGGCTGTACAATGATATTAGGAGAAAAGGTCCGAATGGCGGAAGAAACACTTTCAGGAGTCATAATTATTGCAAGATCAGAACCTGTTCTTAAAGCAGCCATTGCCGATAAAGCTGGCGCTCCGCTAAACATTTTACTCCCCCCAATGATCAAAACACGGCCAAAATCTCCTTTATGGGCAGTAGTTTTTCTCTCTACAATATTAACCAAGATATCACCAGGACCAACAAAAAGGCCCGCTTCAGGAGGTATTCCTATATTCACAACCTTAATCTCCCCAACATACTCCTTCGCCTTAAGAAGGCCTTTTTTCACACTGTGAAAAGTCACAGTTGCATCCGCTTTTACCGCAATATCTGAAACCTTCCCCATATCCGGATCCACCCCTGTTGGAACATCTACACTTACAATAAAAGCAGTAGAACCATGATCCAAAATCGCCTTAACGGCAGAAAAATAAGGCTCCCGAAGCGCCCCACTAACCCCTGTACCTAAAAGCGAATCTATTATAACATCTGCAGACCCCAATTGACCCTTTAAAGACCGAACTTGTGAAGAATCCGTAACTTTTAAAATTTTAACAGAAAGCTCCATTTCCTCCAAAATTTGAAAGTTTCTAAAAGCCTCTTTTGAACGTATACTAGAAGGCGAACCTAAAAGCACAACCGTGATATCAAAATCATCATACCATGTTAGATATCGTGCAGCAACAAAGCCATCCCCTCCATTATTACCCAAACCCGCAAAAATCATTACCGAAAAACCCTTTTTTTCACCACGACTATTCTTCATTTTTTCGACTACAAAATCTGCCAAACTCCTCCCTGCACTCTCCATAAGAAAATCACGTTTAACACCGAGGGCATGAGCATTTAATTCCAAAATCCTCATATCTTTCACGCTAACGCTCCTCTCAGTTTCCAACAAAAAAACTCTCCTAAAAGATTTAAACAGGGTGACAATATTAAAAATAAGATAAAGAGGGTTGTGGACCAAAAAGATCCTAGAAGAAGCTTCTAATTTTTTGCTTTTTTCTTTAAAGTTTGTCGAAGGCTTTTGAAATTTTTTGCTTTTTGCTTAAAGACTTTACTAATCGATTTAGCTCTTGGGTAGTTTTTGAAACTTGGGTCTGAAATTTTGAAAAAGACTCAATAACATCGTTTAATTTCTCTTTTTTAGTATCTAAAGCATCTTGCGGATTTTCACTTGATTTAGAGTTTTGTATAAAGTAGTTGGCAGCCTTTGAAAAATCTCTCGTTAAGGTGAGAAGTTCCTCTAAAATCTCTTGTTCCGCATCTAAACTTTCTAACACTGAATCCAAAATTTCTGGAGGAGGAGGTATCTCAAGCCCTTCAATATCATTAACCAATTCACGGAAATCATCTATGTTTTCAAAAAAGTTATAGATCATCTCCTCAATCTCATTAACGCTTCTTAAAAGGTCTGATTTAATAGCTTCAGCTTCTTTAAAATCAGCGATCAGCTCTAAGTCCGAAGAAATATTTTTCAAACTTCCCTTTATCTTTTCAGCAAGGATAGTAACATTATCCATGTAAGGTTCTCTCTTCTTTTTTAACTTCTCCAAATACCTGAAAACTACCGTTTGAAACGTCTGATGTTTCCTCAAAAATCCTCTACCTCCTTACGACCTATAAACACTTTTTCGATTCAGATAATATTCTGATGATAAATACTCTGATGACCTTTTAACTTTTCGATTAAGAATTCTTAACCACAGTACCACAAAACGGACACGCAATCCAACCTAGATCCAAATCTTTTCCACACTTTTTGCAAACATGAAGAGGACTAGCACAAAAAGGACAAAAAACGAATTTCGAGCTTACGCTTTTACCACAATTTTTGCAAAGCTTCTCCTTATCCGAATCAACAGTAGGAGACAATGAAAAATCAGTTAAAGCTTTTTCACCAACTTCACCACGATCTTTCTTTCTTCCAAGACCATAACTTTCAGTTAAAGCCACAGATCTAAGCTCAGAACTTTCCACCAGAGGCTTTTCTCTCGAAGTCAAGGGTCTTAATCCTTTCTTTTCTTTTTCCAAACTTCTAAACCTCTCCTCAGGGAGAACATCAGAAAGTAAATCTAAAGCAGATTTAAGAGATTCTGTTCCTCTTGAATCTAGGGGTTTTAATTCCTTCTTTTCCTCTTTCAAATCCCTAAAATCCCTCTCCTCAGGGAGGACATCAGAAAGTAAATCTATAGAAGGTTTAGGAATTTCCGGAATAGTAGGCAAGGGGCGTTCAATTTTTTTGGGTTTTTCTTCCTTAGGAACCTCTGGAGTAGTGG
>JBHLKN010000036.1:11318-17284 GCA_048886645.1 Candidatus Hodarchaeota archaeon
AGGGAAGGTTCAATTTTTTTGACCGGTTCTTCTCTGGGAAATTGTGGAACAGTAGGCACAGATCCTACAACTTTTGGAACGGAAAAAACTCTTTTTAAAATTTTAACCCTACGCTTAAGCCTTAAAAAATCCTCTTCCACCCTAAAATCTTTAGGGACTAATTTAAGAAATTCAACCTGAGAATCAGGAACCTCCACCCTTACAACAACACTACTATCCCCTGTCAACGGATTACGCTCTAAATCCGTTACCACCCCTATGTATTCTCCTTCCAAACTAATAACCCTACGACCAAGAAATGATAAAAACGCCATCAAAACCACTTCATCAAAAAGAATAAACCCCTAACTGATAAATAAACCTAAGTCTATTCTATAAAAAACCAAAGACCCCATCATTGAAAAAATAAACACCTCTCCATCAAAAAGAAAAAATTGTTGGTATATAATATATTGACAAAGTTATTTTTCTAATTTTTGCTTAAGTTTCTCATCATTTATAGCGAGAATTTTCGCTGCTAATAAAGCAGCATTAACACCGTTATCAATACCAACACAACCCACCGGAACCCCCTTAGGCATTTGAACAATTGACAATAAAGCATCCAAACCCCCAAGCTTCGCACTCACCGGCACCCCAATAACCGGCCTCACAGTCCGCGAAGCAATAAAACCCGGAAGCGCAGCAGAAAGCCCCGCAATCGCGATAAAAACCCTAGCCGACGATTTAGAAATAAACTCCTCCAACTTTTCCGGCTCCCGATGAGCACTTAAAACAACCGCCACATAAGAAACACCAAGAACCTCCAACTGCCTTACCACATCACCCACTATTTTCTCATCCGACTTAGAACCCGAAACCACCACCACATCAGGCCCTAAACCCTCTTTTTTAACTCCTTCTTTACTTCCCATCTCTAAAACCCACATAAAAACAATAAAAAAAACAATAACTAACTAATAAAAAACTAACTAATATCCAGCATATTATAGTTTTAGTTAAAAATAGTAAAACTAGTCGATATCTCTTTAAAACGGTTAAAAACCTAATAAAAGATTAAAAAAAAGAGGGGGGAAAATTATTCTTCTTTCACACCACAAAGATTTAAGAGCTGTTGCCACTTCCAATCTATCCACTTCTGCATATCGCTAATAACATCGTCACGCCGTGTCGGTTTGAACAAATGCCGAAAACGCCCCTGAGTCTTTATAAATTCTTCTACTGGAAGCTTATTCTCCTTCTTGATAATTTTTGTAAGTCTATATTCACCACAGTCAACCTCGTACAAAGGATACATACACGTCTTCACAGCGAGTTCTGCAATCCTAATAGACATACTGCTATCAGCACGCCAGCCCAAAGGACAAGGTGCAAAAGCATGGATAAAAGAAGCATCATCAGCAGCTAAAGCTTTACGCATCTTCTTAATGAAATCCTTAGGATAAGCAACGTTAACGGTAGCTACATATTGAACGTCGTGAGCCGCAGCAATCTTTGTTATATCCTTTGGAAACTCTGGTTTACCCGGAATAACTTTTCCACCGGGACTTGTAGTAGTTGCGGCTCCGTAGGGCGTAGCCCCGCTCCTTTGAATACCTGTGTTTTCGTACGCTCCATTGTCATAACAAATATAGATCATATTATGCCCTCTCTCAAGCGCTCCACTTAATGCTTGGATACCAATGTCGAAGGTCCCGCCGTCTCCGCCGAAAGCAATGACGTTGATCTTTCTTTTCGGTTTTTTGCCTTTTCTCATCATGGTTTTTAGTGCGGCTTCGATTCCGCTTGCTACTGCAGCTGCGTTTTCGAAAGCGCAGTGTACCCAGGGTGTTTGCCATGCGGTGTAGGGGTAGATGCTTGTGCTTACTTCGAGGCAGCCTGTAGCGCTTACGCAAATGGTTGGGTCTTCTGTGGCCATTAGTGCGTATTTTGCTACTAGGGGTGCTCCGCAGCCTGCGCATAGACGGTGTCCTGGTGCTAGTACTGGTTTTTCTTCTAGGGCCATTTCTCGCCATTTGATTGGTTTTTCTTTTGGTTCTGTCATTTTATACACCTCGATTAGAACTCTACTCCTCTAACACCGACCCAAGAAATCTCTGTTGGTTCTGCGCCTGTTTCTGCGGTTTGAAATGCTTTGTCTGCGATTTTTGCGATATCTTCTTTCCTGACGTCTCTTCCGCCGATACCGGCAACAAAGCTTTGAATAACTGGTCCTCCATTTGATACGGCGACTTTTACATCACTATATAAGATGGGTCCTGGTGCTCCGAAAGTTATTGATCGGTCGATTGTTGCTGCTACTTTGGCGCCTTTTAATGCGTTTTTGAGTTCTTCTTCGGGAAACGGTCTGTATACGCGGACTTGTGCTAATCCTAGCTTTTTGCCTTGGCTTCTGTATCGGTCAACCACTGTTCTTGCTGTGCCGGTGATGGCGCCTTGTGTGACTAAGATAACGTCGGCGTCTTCTGCATAATACGTGTTTATAGTTTCATAAAACCTCCCGGTAAGTTCTCCAAACTCTTCCTGGACCTTTTTTATTGTTTTCATAGAACCTCGTGTTACTTGTTCTTGGGCGTATTTTAGTTCATAATAGCTGTCTTGTAAAGCCAGTAAACCTGCGCTTATAGGATTCTCAGGATCAAGCTCGTATAGTGGGTCTCTTGGGGGGAGGAAATCGTCTACTTCTTTTTTTTCCAACGTTTCTACGCCTTCTAAAGCGTGGGTTACAATGAAGCCGTCTATTCCATACATTAGCGGTAAACTGACTTCTTTGTTTTCTGCTATTTTGAATGCCATTATTGATGTGTCATATGCAGACTGGCAATCGTGGCAGGAAATTGAGAGCCAGCCGGTATCTCTGCAGACTAGTTGGTCGGTTAGTTCTCCGTGTATGTTTATAGGTGCGCTTAGTGCCCGGTTTGCTACTCCCATTACGACGGGTAGGCGTGCGTTTGAAACGATGAAAAGGATTTCGAACATTAAGGCTATTCCTTGGGATGCGGAAGCGGTGAAGACACGGGCGCCAGCCATTGAAGCGCCGTAACAGCAAGACATTGCTGAGTGTTCTGATTCAACTGGAATGAACTCTGCGTCAAGTTCTCCATCATATACGAAATCGGATAAACGCTCAACCATGATGGTTTGTGGCGTAATAGGATATGCTGCAATAACATCCGGATCACAAAGTTTGACTGCGTATGCTATTGATTCGTCTCCTGTCATTCCCACAATTTTACCCATACTGAAACACTCCAATAATTCACGATTAAGAATAAAATCTAGCTTGTTTTTTCCCTTTTAGGATATAACTACTTCATTATAGGCGCGCCTAATTGCTTCTGCGTTCTTTTCCCCTATTTCTCCTGGGAAACGTTCTTTTGTAACTTTAATTATGCTCTTTAGATCTACAATGCCTGCCGCTTTTATCAAAGCGCCGAGTATAATGGTATTAGTCACATCGCGTCCGATAACATCAATGGCTATTGAAGTTGCATCCACCGTGCCAATTTTTACATTAGGGCTCAAATCTAATTCCTTTCTAAGGTCCTCTGGGGATCCTTTATAGTTTGATATCAAAACGCCTTTCTCTTCATGTAACCCTGAAACAACAGCTTTCCCCACAATTCCGTAGAGGGAAGGATCGAGGACGCAGACTATGTCTGGATGAACTACTTCACATTTTTCGTAAAAACGGTTGTCGCTTATTCTTGTAAAGGCCTGTACCGGTGCTCCTATTCTTTCAGGTCCAAAGGCCGGAAAAGCATGTACAAATTTGCCTTGTGAAAGGCCTGCCTCTCCTACTAAACGCGAAGCAGTAACTACTCCTTGACCCCCTCGTCCGTAAAACCTGATGTCAATTACCTCTGTTTGGCTCTCACTCATGGTTAGCCCGCCTAAACAATTTTTTTATTGAGGAGACTTTTGTTTGCTTGTTTAAAAGCAAATAGTATATAACATCTTTCTAAAGCCTTTAAATAATTTTTTATAGTAGTCATAATATAGTATAACACTTTTAGTTTGACTTCTCGCCTTAACTTTGGTTTAAAATTTATTCTCGGTGAGAAAGCTTTGACTATCGCTTTTGCTATGTATGAACAAAAAGAAGAGGAGATCTTCTCAAAGTTTAAGCCTTACGTCGTCGAATGGTTTCAGCAGTCATTCTCCTCTATGACGCCGCCTCAAAGACTAGCATTGCCTGAGATTCTTAACGGTAAAAACGTTTTAATCTCGGCTCCAACGGGGTCTGGGAAAACATTGGCAGCTTTTTTAACGCTTTTAAACTTTTTATTTGATTTAGGGGAAAAAGGAGAGTTAAATAACGAGATCTACGTTGTATATGTTTCCCCGTTAAGAGCTTTGAATAACGATATCAAGCGAAACTTGATGGAACCCCTAAAAGGCATACGTAAAATTACCAAAGAAAAGGGAATAGAACTACCAGAAATACGGGTAGCTGTTAGGACAGGTGATACTCCCCAGTCTGAAAGGTCAAAAATGCTAAGAAAAACACCGCACATACTTATAACGACTCCTGAAACCATTGCTATCGTTTTATCCGCTCCAAAATTCCGCGAGAAGTTAAAATCGGCAAGATTCGTGGTTGTGGATGAGATCCATGAACTTGCAGACTCCAAACGAGGTGTACACCTCTCACTTAGTCTTGAAAGACTCCAAGATTTAGTTGGAGACCATCAAATAGTCAGAATTGGGTGCAGTGCAACGCAAGCACCGTTAGAAGAGATTTCGAAATTTTTAGTAGGTTTCGAAACGGAAGAAAAATCCAGAGATTGCGTGATTGTTGACGCATCCATGATAAAACAGACAAAAATAACCGTTCAAACGCCTGTAAAAGATCTCATTTACACCCCGGAAGAAAGCGTGAGCCATGCCTTATACATGAACCTCGACGAACTTATAACGGATCACGTTACAACATTAGTTTTCACAAATACAAGATCGGGAACAGAGCGAGTAGTATTTCATCTGACAGATCGCTTTGGATCGAAGTATGTTGACAATATTGGTGCGCATCACTCTTCTTTATCTAGAAAACATCGTTTAGACATCGAAGAGAGGTTGAAAAAGGGAGAGCTTAAAGCGGTTGTCTGTAGCACCAGTCTCGAGTTGGGTATAGATATTGGTTATATCGACCTCATTGTTCAGCTAGGGAGTCCGAAAAGTGTTTCAAGGTGTTTGCAAAGGGTTGGCAGGTCAGGTCATAAGCTTTATGAAACTTCAAAAGGCATAGTAACAGTGCTTGATAGGGATGATCTAGTCGAGTGTACAGTACTTGGGAAAGCAGCTTTAGAAGGGAAGATAGACCGGGTTCAGATACCGAAAAACTGTTTAGATGTTCTTGCTCAACAACTTCTTGGAATGGCAATAGACCGAAGGTGGGAGGTAAAAGAAGCCTTTGAACTAGTCCGACGATCGTATTGTTATAAAGACCTTGAATTTGAGGATTTTATGAATGTTTTAGAATACTTAGCAGGGGAGTATGTTGAGCTTGAAAGCCGGCGGGTTTATGCTAAAATATGGCTTGATAGGGTTGACGAAAGATTTGGTAGGAGGGGAAGACTGACCCGCATGATCTATTTTTTAAACGTTGGTACTATTCCTCAGGAAACTCAGGTTGATATTTTTGTTGGACATGGAAAGAAAAGGAGTTGGGTTGGTTCTATAGATGAAGGTTTTCTTGAGAGGCTTTCTTCTGGGGATATTTTTGTGCTTGGGGGTAAAACGTGGAGGTTCAAGTATGCGAGGGGCTTAAAGGCGTATGTTAGCCCTGCTCCTGAAAGGCGTCCTACTATTCCTAGTTGGGTGTCAGAAATGTTACCTTTGAGTTTTGATTCAGCTTTGAAAGTTGGGCGTTTCAGAAAAATGGTTTCTCAAAAAATTCTCAGAGGAGAAAAAAAGGAAAAGATTGTAGAATGGATAAGCGGAGAATTTCCTGTAAGTGTTATAGA
>JBHLKN010000037.1:0-14789 GCA_048886645.1 Candidatus Hodarchaeota archaeon
CCTGCTTCTGAATTCTACAAAGCTGAAGAATACCATCAAGCTTACTATGAGAAAGAACCTATCCAATACCAACGATACAAAAAAGGTTCTGGCAGAGAAGAAAAATTGAAGGCAATATGGAGTAAACAGAGTAAAAAAGAATTAAAGAAGAAACTCACTCCTTTGCAATATAAAGTCACTCAAGAAGGTGGAACTGAGCCCCCGTTCCAGAACGAGTACTGGAACAACAAAAGAGAAGGAATTTATGTCGATATTGTTTCAGGAGAGGTTTTATTTAGCTCAAAAGATAAATTCGAATCAGGCACTGGATGGCCTTCTTTCACAAAACCACTAGAACCAGAAAACATCGTAGAGAAAAAAGAAGAAGGGATTCTTGGTAGAATAGAAGTAAAAAGCAAACACGCTGATTCACATTTAGGCCATGTATTTAAAGATGGACCGCAACCCACAGGACTAAGATACTGCATGAACTCAGCTGCTTTAAGATTTATCCCTAAGGAGGACTTGGAAAAAGAAGGTTATGGAAAATATAAAAGACTTTTTGAAAAATAGAAAGATTTTGCAACTATTTTAAAAAAACATTTAACTTTTCTTTTAACTTTCTCGGCGGGAAGTCTCCCTGGGCAAGCTGGGGGGGATGAAAGCCGATACAAATATATACTAACAATTACTAACGAATAGGATATGAGACTAAAAACATTGAAAATTAGACCAGAGACCCATAGAAGGCTTCAGTTGTACGGGCACAAAGGAGAGACGTTTGACGAGATAATAAACCGTCTACTGGACGAAGTGGAGGAAAAGAAGAAACATGCAACTAACACAGAAGATTAGAATATTTCCAACACCAGAACAAGAAGATGTCCTTTGGCATCTTTCTAAACAATGCAGACTACTATACAACTTCGCCCTAGCGGAAAGAAGAGAAGCGTGGAAAAACGGGGTAAAGGGCATAACTTACACAAAACAGCAGAACGACCTGCCGAAAATCAAAGAAAAATACCCCGAATATAAGCGGGTGTATTCAAAAGTTCTACAGATGGTTCTTAGAACTTTAGACGCTGACTACAAATCATTCTTTTCTCTATGGAAAAAAGGTGATAGAAAAGCAAGACCGCCAAGATTCAAAGGCAGAAAACATTTCACAACCATGCACTATAATCAAACAGGGTTCAAGGTTGAGCGTGGGAAAATCGTCCTAGCCTATTTCTACAACAACGATGTTCCGCTCAGCTTCAAGATCCCTGAAAAATACGAGTTCGATAGTAAAGTTTACCAAGTGTCGATATATAAGGACGGGGAAGCGTTTTACCTCTCCATAGTTCACGAAGTCTCTGAAAAACCTTACATAGACAACGGGTTGTATCAATCAGTTGATCTGGGTGTCAGTAAAACAGTTACAGCGGTAAACACACACGGGAAATTCTTCGAAACAACCAACCCAAGACCTGATAAATATTGGAATCCGAAAGTTGACGCTATTCAATCAAGGAGAGACCACTGTAAGAAAGGGAGTAGGAGGTGGAAAAGGCTCAATAAAGCCCTAAAAACGTGTAAAAAGAAATGCACTAATCAGATAAGGGATTTTCAGCATAAGCTCTCAAGAAAGATGGTCGATAACACGAAAGCTAACACGATCATTATCGGAGACCTGAACGTTAAAGGAATGGCACAATCAGAGAAAACAACTAGAGGTCTTAACCGTTCAACCCAAAACAACGGATACTTGTCACGCTTCGCTAGATTTCTAACCTACAAAGCCCAGCTTGTAGGTAAAAAAGTAATAGAAATCAGTGAGCGAAACACTTCCAAGAACTGTTTTGTGTGTGGGAAAGAACATGATATGCCTCTCTGGAAGCGAAATATGGAATGTGATTGCTGTGGAAACGTGATTGATAGAGATAGAAACAGTGCTATCAATATCATGACTCGTTTCCTATCACAGAATGCCATGTGGACAGGCTATCAACGGTTTGTTGATAATCTGCGAAAAACAGGTCTACCACAAGTAGTGGTAGTACACTCGCAGGAAGCCCCATCCTAAAGGGTGGGGTAGTTCACTTTGTGCAGAAAACCAGTTATAAGCCTTAATATAGAATAGGAAAATGAAGAAATCTTGTTTTTTTTACCTTCCCTAGTTTACGTATCTAGAAACTCTAAATAGATCGTAGATTTTCTTAATCTAAGTTTTTTCATACTTTTTTTGGATAACGTTTTTTTATCTAATTTTTCTATAAAAAAAGATTTTGAATGAATAAGTATTTTTTCTATAGTTTGATTTTTTTCGGTTCCACTTTTTTAAACGGATATGGGAGCATTATAGGGGTGAGGAGAAGAAAATGGGACTCCTAAAATTATTAGTGTTAAATAGCCGTGAAAAATCAAAACCTAGAGGGAATATGGAGGTGGTGAGTATTAGTAATAACGGTTATTTTCCACTAACGATGGTTCTTTTGGTTGTTTTAATATTAGGATCTTCTTTCTCTCTCCTTGCCCCACCTTTTTCTTCTCCTCAAAATAGTCTAAAAGAGGGAGATTTTACTGCAAAATCTACGTCTTTAGAGACTTATAAGGTAAATATTCCTTCTTGTGTTTTTCAAATAGACATTGATGAAAGAGGAACTTTTAACACTACGCTTTCTTCGATCAGTTTCGGTATGAGTGAGTTGTATGATCAAACTAAGATCGTTTTTTTGATGAGTCATTCATTAGAGTTAAAGAACCTTGTTGACTTATACATAACAGTTTACGTAAACTCTTTTCAGCAAGGTGTTGTTGAACCGAAGTTTCCTGCAAAAAACGTCGAGTTTCAAGAAGCGGTAGAACTTGATTCCTTTCATCTTTCACACTTGGAAAATAACTTAACCCTGTATGTAGAGTGGGAAAACTCTGCCCTCACTGGTAATAACGGTTCCATTAAACTGCTAGAAACTTACATTGAAACCTTTGAAGTACCAAATATTGAAGACTTTGATCAATACGAAATAAAAATGCTAAAGGATACCTATGATGTTTTAACCGTTTTCTCAAACCAACACTGCACATTCAACACAAAAACTTGGTTCAAAGTTTCTGAAACCTTCAGCTTGGAAAACTACACCCTAATCTTCCTATTCACAAGTAAAATCACGCCGAAATGGTCTATAAGCAATGTATACTTTGATCTTATGTTAGACGGTAAAACTTCAACAGAAAAAGCTGAAATAGACCAAGATGGAGAAGCAGTACAGGTTAACGTTTCTACAGGAGCCTTGAACCCTGATCCTCAAGAGGGTAAAATGTTTGAGGTTCCTGTAAAAATCAAGTTTACAGCGGATCAAAAAGATACCCTGGTTAATTTTTCCATCCTTAATGGATTATTATTAGTTTCACCCGAACAAGACACAAAAGACGGAGGGGGAGATAGGGACGGTGGTGATGAGGGTTTTTCTTTGAATAGTTTTCCTCCCTCTTACAAGTATCCTAAACATCCTGTTTTTGTTTTCATTTTTCTCCTAGTTTTTTTCCTCCCCTTTAGGTTTGCGAAAAGACCTGAACTTACTCCTCCCCTTTCTACTGAAGAGGAGCTTAAACTTGCAAAGGGTGAGGAGCTTTACGACAGAACCGAAGTTGGTAAAAGTGGTGATATGATTGATTGAAAGGGAAATAAATTACGGACTAGGATCTCCTAGCGTAAACGTAATCAGGAAAAAAGTAGGTAAGCAGGGGAAGAATAAATCTGTTCTTCCAACCTTTTTCGCGGTTTTTGGTGCGTTAATCGGGATGTATGTTTTCCCAAATGATCTTGGAATGGTTGTTTTAATAACTTTGTTTTTCGCGTTAATCGGTTCATTTTTCGAAGTTCACGGTAAAAAACTTCTAGGAAGAGTCCAAAAAAAACCTTTTTCTGCAAACTATTCAAACCAAGGAGACTTTCTCCCACCCAACAATTTTTCATCCGAAGGGAGTATGAGGGCTAAGTCGAAGCAAAAAGCTATCGCAACCCTCATCTTCGGAACGGTCTGCGTAATAGATCACGGATCAAGCAGGGTTGGAGCCCACTCAGCCTTGAGAGTGGAAGTGCTTCCGAAAGAGCTTGAAAGAAAGAGAACCGTCGAAGAGGAAAGGGTTTCAGTTGCTGAAATGATAAGAGACCTTGTATCCCCCTCCCTGAAAATAATTGATAATGAGCACACCTGTTTTGTAGTCAGTAAATGGATTCCTAGAAACCTTTTCAATAAAAATCCAAGCGAAATAGGTTCAAAGGTTTTAGATGAGCTTTTCATGTTAAAGGCAGCAGCAGAAAAAAGAATCCATGGGCTGAAACTTGAAATTTTACACGATGAAGAGCTGCTAAAACTCCTAGGTTTTGAGGTAGAACTATTCAACATTCAAAAAAATATGACATACCGCCAAAGAGAACAAAGCCTAACCATCACACCCGAACAAGAACCCGAAGAACTAGAAGAAGTAGAGGGAGAAGAAACCCTAACTTCTATCCCCTTTCAAGATCCTGAAGAAGTAGAAGAGGAAGAAGAGGGAGAAGAAGACTCCAGATTAGAAGATAGTATAGGTGAAGGAGAAGAAGACCTAGAAGAAGAGGAAAAAGAAGGAGGAAAGTTTCAATATGATTAGTTCTGTATTAAGCTTGTTTAGCCCTTCAGTTCCAGACCAGACTACAAATATCACAGACTATCCCTTGTTTTTGCTTTTTACTATTATTCTCATTTTTTGGATAGTGAGTCTTATTGTTGAAAGAATCCTCCGTTTATTTTCAAAAACCCTTTATGATGTTTTGTTTCTTCCTGGAACTTTTTTGCGGTTTAAAATTAAGTCCTTTTTTGCCCTTATTTTCGGGATGGAAGTCATAGAAAAAAGCGTTTTAGAAGATCGTTTTCACCACGAAGAAACTAGGGCGGGTCCCCTTGTATGGGTGAACGTGGTATTCCCCCTATTAATAGAGGGATACTTAGGTATAATTTTGTGTTTTTCCAGCGTTGCTGTTTATGGCGAAAGTCTGCAGAGTTTTCTTTTCGGCGTAATAATTTTCGGCTTAGGTCTCTCTTTTATCGGGAAAGCTTCTCCTTCCCGCAAAGAATTAGAAGAGATAAAAAATGCAGACGATGAAAGTAAGAAAATCTTCACGATAATTGTTTTTCTCGCAATAGTGGCATACGTTTTGGCAAGTAGTTATTTAAGCCAGCTTTTTTCCTTGCTTGTTTTTTGCTCCATTGTCTTTTTCCCCAAGGACAGAGTTTTCGGAAGGGATAAGGGGATAATGTCGTTTAGGGGGATTAACCTCTTGGATGAAATACAAGACTTCGAACTAATGGAATGAAAAGGATGGTGTTAGTTTGAAAACGACCATTTGTGCCCAGTTGGAGATTCCTGCCTTGATCTTTTCATACCTGAACGGGGGAGAAATAGTCCACATATACGGGGAAGCTGGAACGGGGAAGACAACTCTGGCCTTGCAACTTGCTATCAAAACTTGTGCGGAAAAAGAAAATGTGGTGTGGATTGAGGCTGATGGTAAATATCAAAGCTTTTTACAACAGGTTAAGAGGATGGTTCTACCTGAAGTTTTCGACGATATAGCGCCTCGCCTGTTAATATGGAAGATCAACTCGTTTACTGATTTACTAAATATAACAAATCGCGTAGATTCTTTAATCAACCGTGCTAAAAACGTGAAACTTGTAGTGATAGACAGTATAACCTACCTCTATAGGCTTGACTGGGAAAACTATTATACCACCCAAAAAATAAACGATCTTCTTGCCCAATTATCACGAATTGCTTTCAGAAAAAAGATCCCCATAATCCTAATCAACCAAGTTACCGCCCGCATTAAAAGAAAAAAGGGGGAAACTGATAACGGGAAAAGGGAGGTTTCTTTTAAGCCTGTTGCGAAGGTTTCAGACTACGCAGACTTGACTATCGTTCTTGAGAAACAACAAGTTCCTGAAACCTTCAAGATGAGGATTAAAAGCGAGGCAACAAAGAATGAAAAACATGCTAGAGAAAAAACCTTTTTCCTAAAAATGAATCGTTGTGGCTTCTCTCTTAATGTTGAACCTCAAATTATAGTGAAAAAGGAGGTTGGTGGGTAAAATGATGTCTTTTTTCGATATCTTCATCCTTATCTTTATCTTGTTTATTGCAAGTTCTGCGAGTAATATGAGTAGTCCTGCTTTCCTCTTTCTTATGTGGTTTCTTATCCAGCTTCTTATGTTTGCTTGGGGTGGTCTAAGAAAACTTTTATCCATCATACTTCTTCCAGGAGCCTTCTTACATACGTTGGCGCATCGTTTTGCATCGTTTATGTTGAACAAAAAATATCCCTTAAGCGGATCTACTTATACATATTTTAAGTTCGGTCTCACTGGAGAGTTTTCGGCTCTTCTTGAGAAAAAACCTTATACTATCAGGGATTCTATTCTTTTTGCTTTAGCTCCTTTTCCCTTCGCCGTAGTTGGTCTCATAACTTCCCTCCTTCTTGGGTCCCTTTTCCTTTTACCTTTCGGAACTTTTGGCATGTTTATTTGGGTGTGGTTATCCCTCTCCATAGTTGTTATGGGGATGCCCTCTATAGATGATATTGTTTATATCATTAATACAGCTCTTGTGGAACGGGTTTTAACCATATTTCTCATCCTTTACTCTGTTGTTGTGTTCGGCGTGGGAACATACGTTTTCGGATGGGTTCCAGCCTTTCTTCTCACCCTCCTATTTCTTATCCTTATTATCTACGTTTCTGCGGAGGAGAAAACGATAGGAGATGTTCACAGGGCGAGATTAAAGAGTAGGAAAATGATTGGTTTGGCAGATCTTGAAATGATCTTACAGGAATAAAAAAGGGGTAGGAAATGTTTGAAAAAAATACTTTTTTGGGTTTTTAGAACGTTGCTTGTTCTAGTTTCATTTTGGGAGCAGTTGGCGTAGGAATAGGTTCAACTAGGATGTTTTTAACCAAGTCCATAACCAGCACGAATTCTAGTATTAGCAGTATTGCTGAGGCTATTGGTACGCTTTGAATCAAGAATTCATCTACAAGCACAGCAGGAATGAAAGTGAAAAGCAAGAAGAACTCAACCATTATTGTTCCGAAGAATCCTGCGGCTCTTGCAGAAACTCCTAAAGGTCCTCCTCTAAACGCTATTATGGTTGCTATGGCAAGAATTGTTAATGGTATCAAGCCGACGGTAAACCACCAATTGTCCACAAGCATGAGACCGTAAGGTTCTCCTAAAGGTCCGAAAAGCAAGGCTAAAGGTATGGGTATAGCTACGAAGATTATGGTGTTCCAAGCTGCAAAGTTCAAGTTTATCATGGGTATGGTAGTCATTCCTGTTGACTTGTCTGCTTCTATGTCTTTGAAGTCTTTTCCACAAGCATGGGACCACGCGGGTAAAACTCCGATAAGCAAGTAGAATAGGATGGTAAGCTTGGTAACGCCCAAAATCACGAAGAAGGGAAGGAACATCCACAAAGGCATGCCGAAGGTGTATAGAAGCCCTAAATCTCTACCTTTTAACCGGAAAATGCTGTAACCTATGTTTAACAGTAAAGCCGCTGTGAAAAGAAAAACTATGAGCCACCTTCCTTTAATGTATCCGAAATGCCAGAATACTAAGCCTAAACAAAAACCGCTTATGATCAGCATAACATCTTTCATTCTGCTCCAATCAGCATCACTCACTCGGCGAGAAACAAGGGGAGCATCTTCCTTGGAAGCAATCGCGTCTGTGTAATGTTCTGAAGCTATCCTGTCTTGATATCTGTCGTAGAAGTCGTTAATGTTTCCCATGTTGAGGATAAAAGCCCACACCAAAAAGAACAATCCCACATAATAAGGATCAGTAACCCACTTTAGTCCACCTGTAGCTATAGTTATTAAGACCAACCAAGGTCCAACTGCTACTAAGAACATCGGCCCAAGTCTTAGAAAGTCTGCTATCATTCCAGCTTTGGAGTAAGGTTCACCTGTTTTATAAAGCCAATCTCTACGCGCTAGTTCGTTAACGCTAATAACACCGCCGTCAGCATTGGTGAGATTTAAATCTTCTTTAAGCTTAATTTTCCCCACCTATTTTCACCTCATAAATCATTTATGTTCAGAAAAGGTATGCTCCCAGAGAATCTTTTAAAAAGGGTACCCCTTTTAAAAGTGAAAATTTCCTGAAAAAGATGGAAATACAAAAAAGAAAAACTTCTTCTCTCTTCTTTTACCACTTTCTGTTTTCAATTAGGGAAAAATTGCACTAATTATCTATAATATGAAGAACTTAAAAAATCAGAAAAAGAAAAATCTTAAAAAGTCAAAAACCCTAGCTATTTTAGGGGAGATCAATGTTGGAGAAAGCCCCAAATAAACTACTCAGACTAGTGATCTTATATTCATTTATTTTTTTGATTTTATATTTAGCACTAATTTTTGGCCCTATAGTGCTTTTACTTTCATTACTAATTTTTGGCCTAATCATGGTTTTATGCGGAGACTTTCTTGAATCTAGGCAAAAAACGGAAATAAAAGTAGGAATTTGCATTGTTTGTGGCAAAAAATTAAGCGTTAATAAAAAGCTTTGTTTAAATTGTTTTAAAGATTATGATTTAGTTAAATGGAATCAATTATGGCCGTGGTATACAGGCTAATTATTTTAACTATGTTATTTTTGGTAATATTTATTAGCTTTATCTTGATTTTTACAGAACGGTAAAGAGAAGGTTTTTAAATTTAAGAAACTAACTCTTTCAGGGGAGATCAATGTCTGGAGAAACAACAAATAAACTGCTCCTAATAATAGTCGTAGGTTTATTTATTTTTATGAGTTTTATTTTAGTATATATTTTTGGCCCAATCATGATTTTACTTTTAGTCTTAATTTTTGGCCCAATCTTGATTTTATACGGAGACTTTCTTGAAGAAAGAGAAAAAGAGGCAAAAAAAATGAAACGTTGTGTCATTTGTGGTCTAAAACTATTCAAAGATAAAGAATCATGCGTGAAGTGTGCTGGTAAAGATCACAATTTTGCTATTTGGGAACAGTATTGGATGAGGTTTGGTGGATAATTATTTTAACTATGTTATTTTTAGTAGTATTTATTAGATCTTTCTTGATTTTTATAGAATGCTGAGAAGAAGGTTTTTAAAATTCAACGAACTAATCCGTTTAGGGGAGTATGAATGTCTGAGGAACTGATAAAAAAATTCTCCAGGTTAATGATGGTATATTCATTTTTATTTATATTTATTTTAACGATTTTTTATTTAGTACTATTTATTAGTCCATTCTTGATTTTTTTCGGAGTACTATTTCTTGGTCCAATCTTTGTTATATTGGGGAGGCTTTTAGAAAACAGGAGAAAAGTGGCAAAAAGGATGATATATTGTACTAATTGTGGTTTGAAATTGCCTATGGATAGAGATTTCTGTCCAAAGTGTTTCAGGGATTTCAATTTAGTTCTTTTGCGTCGGTTGTGGTCGAGAAATCTCTGAATCTAGAGCTATAATTGTGGCTACGATTTCGCCCTTACCCAAAAGTGTTTTCAATCAGATCTTCTTTTTTTATGGGATTACTCTGATAAGGAATGTTTGGGGTATTTCTGTGGAGATAATTTTCATAAGGAGGCTTAAATGGGTGGAGAAAACTTTTGGCATGGAGAAAAAAATCTTTTTGGAAGGTTTCAAGTTGGTATCTCCAAAGGATCTGGTAACGTGGGTTTTGAAGTTGTGGGAGTAGGGTTGCCTTAGTACTAGGTCCTTAGTAAGGTTTTCTTCCCAGCTTGTGGCAAATATCAGAGTGTTCATTTGGGGGGATATTTTACTGGTTTTTATTTTCGGAATTGTTACAAGCGCTTTTTGTTCTAAAAGATCTTTTAAGGGGGGAAGCTCTATTTTTTGGGTATCTTTATGGATAAGGAAGGATAATATGGCTTCTTTTTCTTCTTGGGAAAGGTTTTTAGTGGATGTTCCATTCTCTATCGGTATTATTATGGGAGAAGCCGGTAGTTTGGGAAGGGGAGGAGAAGTAGAGAGGGGAGGGCTGTGTTTAGGGGTTTTTTTTTGTTGTTTTTTTGTTTCATTCTCTTCTTCTTTTTTAGGGGATAGGAACTGTTTTAGGAAGTTTGTGCGGAGGTGGGTAAGAAAAAGGGATAATGATATCTCCGCTTCAGATATTTCTTTTTCACTTTTTATTTTGGGTTTTGTGATGTCGTAAAATTCTTGTGATACTGTTATGTTCTCTTCTTCGATTTCGAGGACGGTTCCTCCGTCTATGAGATTCCAAGAGTATATCCGGGCAAGTAGGGGTTCAGGGTTTATAGGAATAAAGTTTGGAATTAAAAGAAGAGAGAGAATTCGTGTACCTGGAAAAGATGAGTGTAGTAAAAATTGTGACTGTAGTTCATAAAGAGTAGGCGATTTTAAGTTAAGGTTAAAGAAGTTTCCGAAAATCTCTTCTATGAGGAAGTTTTCAGCCTTTAAAAGGAGATCTCTACGGTTAAATCCGCGAGAAAACATGAGTAAAACTTTTCGGTAAGGTGTTGTGACATGGGGAGGATAAACGGCTCTTACTTTCTTTAAGAAATATCTTACTGCACGTGTGCTAACTGTTGTTTTGGAAGCTCTAATTTTTGACATTTTCTCCCCTAGTTTTTTCATAACTTCTCTTTCTGAGATCCTTGGATTTTTAAGGTATATTCTGAGGATCTCTTCCTTTATTCTCTTTGGCATACGTTTCTTTTTTCGCGAAGAAGGCGTTTTAGCCATTTTAAGCTACCTTTTTCACTATTTTTAAGGGGATAAGAGAAATGTTTACAGGGTTTTCACCGGGGAGGGAGAATATACGTAATAAAAGAAAATAATAAAAAGTGAATATTTTTCACAGAAGAATTAGTTGTTTAAATATTTAAAGGTTTTAAAGGATGAGATGATATTTTTAACACGTTTAAAAACTAATTTAAGGCTAAATAAATCTTATAAATGAAAAATACAGTTTTTCTCAAAAATTTAGAACTTTGGGTAAAAACGATGATGAAAGAGGAAAAAGTATATCATAGTGAGATTGTTCAAAAAATAAGCGAACGTTTCTTTTTGATAAAAAAGAGTCTCTCCCTTTCAAAGTCTAAGCAATCATTTTTAGAGGAAGAGTTTTTTCGTAAAACGATTGTCCTTAAAGTTTTAGAAGGGGAGGATGAACCTTCTTATGGACTTATCAACAATCTGGAAATAAAAGGGGAAAAGATAGAGATAAAAATTCCTTACTGGGCTTTTTACGTGGAAGAGGGTGTTAGTGTTCTTCCATGTTTCTTAACAGCGATTACTTACCTTATCACTCTTCACATTTTAGGACTTTTTAACGTTGTTTCTCACCGCAAAAATGGCTCTGTTTTCAATACTTTAGCTTGGTTTTTTGGAGCTGAGCTAGAAAAACATGTAGATATTCGCGAAGAATGGTTAAAAACCCATAGAGAAGTGTGCAAATATGAGCCTGTAATTCATGAGCTTAAGTATTACTATGAAAGAGAGGGAATAGAGCTTCTTAGGAAAATAGGGGCGATCAATAATAAAATCTTAAGTTTCAAAGACATTATTCGTGAGATGAGGGAGGATGAATATTTAGATGCCCTTTTTCTTTATCAGGAAAAAGTCGTCCACACAAAAAAACTTAGCAAATCTGCGCGTTTACTCCTCAAACTTATATTAGAGACTGGTACCACCTCAGTAAAAGAGTTTGCACGGGCGTTAAAAGTAAGTAAAGCACGAGCATCTGAAATTTTACAAGAGCTTGAGAGCAAGCTTTGGATAAGACAAACCACTAGAAAATCTGCAGGAGATTTTGGTCATAGCATGGCAACCGTTCTCATAGAACCAATAGTAGACCAAAAGAAATCTAAAGACGCTTTTATATCAATATCAAACTTTCTTCAAAATATACCGTTCACCTATTCTATATTTTTAATATGGGGCGGCACAGAAACAAAAAAAAGATCCTCCTTCGCATTACTCGCTTCCATTCTATTTCCAACAACTATGACTCAAAACTATCTAAAATATCTAAAGGATAACATTGAAAGGACAGGTATTGGAACGCTGAAATTCTTCAAAATTTTAAAAGAATACGCAGAATATATCGATTTGAACCGAGTTTTTGACGAAAAAGCAACTTTAAAGAAAGAGATTAGAGAAACCGGTCCAAAAATAAAAGATGATAGGGAAACTAGTTTAAAAATAAAAGATGAGAACCTTGAGATATTTCAATATTCTATGAGACCAAAACACATCAAACACCCAAGAGAAATAAAAAAAGAAGACTTGCTTTTAAATGAACTTCTCGAGAACTATCCTGTGCGAAAAATCACGGTTAAAAAGATCATGGAAACCCTAAACGTTTCACGTCCTCAAGCAGAAAAGTACCTAGAATGGATAAAAAAAGCTCAAAGCGGTGAAGAAGCGGGAATATATAAGTTTATTAGGATATGGCACCATCCTTTTACGTCCCGTTACTTCGTGTTTTTAAAAGGAATAGATGATACAAGCAAAGATGCAATAAAGAGAATTCTTGAACCGAACATCTATGTATATATGAATATTTACACCGATAATTCAGCCCTACTTTTGATACTTGAAAAGGATGATGGTATAGGAAGGATAGATGAATACCTTGAAAACTTAACTGAAAAATTTGAAAAAATAAAAATTGAAGGCATTTTTAAAGAGATATTCTTAATCTACACAAACAAAAAAATCATGCATGAAATCGCCGAAACCTATGACGGAAAAACATTCCAAGTAAAACTAAAAAATGATGCAATAAAAAACCACGAAACATCATTCTTGCTTTAATAAAAAGCCCCAAAATTTTTGAAAAAATGAACATAGAACATTAAAAACTGTTTCATAAAAAGGTTCCTAGCTCATTTTTCAGATAGTTTGGATTTTATGTTTAGGTCTTTATTAAGGAGTTTTTGTAAAATATGGGGTGTATGAAGAGGGGATATCATTCTTTCTTCAATCCACGAGTTTTGGTTATCAAGGATTTCTAAAAGGTTTTTAAACAAATTGTTAACGTTTTCTCCTGTTTTTACCTTAACCTCTTTGTGGGGGATTCTTTGGCCGATCTTCTTTTTCAAAGCTTCAATATCTTTCTGGAACTATGCTACGAAATATATAATAGATAAAAACGTAAAATAGAAAATAACAAGGTGTTTCCTTGCTTAGATTTTATTTAAGGGTTGAGAACGAGCCTAAAATGGGCAAAAACTGGGAGCTGGATTAAATCAGATTATTACTAATATTAAGTGGGAGTAAATAACAATGGGAGAAGATGATAAAATTCAAGAGCTCCAAAGGGAAAGCGAGTATCTTTACGCTCAGTTAGAAGAGATCACTAAAGAGTTGGCGAGACTTGACTTGCTTAATATTAAACTAACCCAACAAAAGAGACAAGCTATTGCTGCTTTTAATTTTATCAAATTCATACAGGAGAAAATTGAGAAAGCCTCTACTATAGATGATCTGTATTTTAATATTGTAAATGTCATGACCGCTCACCTGTTTATGGATTCTTCTGCTCTGTTGAAGATTAATTTTGAAACCAAGGATGTTTCTATATTAGCTTCGGCGGGCTTATCGGAAGACCTTAAAGGTCTTAAACTGGATGAAACTGTTTCGAAGCAAGAACTTGTAAAACCAACATTTGTAAGCAGTAAGTCTTCTCTCCAATCATTTCAGGAGTTTGTCAGAGACGGTTTTAAGTTTCCTTATTTTGTTTGGTATCCTATTGCAGATGAGGAGGATGGTACGTTAGTTTTATTTGTCGGGAACAAAGTTGAGGACACTGTATTAAAACAGCCTTTTTCTGAAGAAAGCCTTGAAACCTTTGGAGCAATAGCTTCGGTGATTTTATTAAGAAGAGACAATATTGCCACTACTTTGGAAATGCTCAGAAAAAAAGAAGAGAGGATCAATTTTTTGGTGGAAATATTAGAAACCTCTCCGGTTTCTGTTATTGCCACAGATAAGGATGTGAAAATAACTTATGTAAACCTAGCTACGGAAAAATTAACCGGTTATAAAGCGGAAGAGTTGATAGGAAAAGATCTAGGTATGCTAAACGCTGACCCCAAAGCGGCTGAGATTCAAAAGGAACTTGTAGATACTATAAGTCAGGGAAAAGTTTGGAGAGGAGAGATACTAAATAAAAAGAAAAATGGTGAGCTGTATTATATCCTTGCTTCGGTTTATCAATTACTAGACGAAAAGGGAAATTTTATGGCTATGGTTGGTTTCCAAGAAGACATCACCGAACGGAAGAACGCGGAAGAGGCGTTACAGAGTTCAGAACTGCAATATCGCACAACAATTGATTCGGTAGATGACCCGATACACGTTGTTGACAAAGATTTGCGAATTATTCTTTTTAACAATGCGTTCAAGCGATGGGCTGAGGAGTTGAATCTGGAGACAGAAGTGATTGGTCAAACATTATTTGAGCCTTTTCCTTTCTTGCCTGGTAAGGTTCGTGAAGAATATCTTCAAGTATTTAATACCGGGAAACCTCTTATTACCGAAGAAACTGTTAAGGTTGGTAGTAAAGAATTTATTACCGAAACACGAAAGATACCAGTTTTCGAGGGGGAGAAAGTTGTTCGGGTTATTACTGTTGTTCGAGATATTACCGAGAAAAAGAAGGCAGAAGAAGCGCTTAAACAACGAGCAGAAGAGTTGGAAAAGTCTAAGGTAGAACTACAACGATCATTACAAGAACTTCTAGAACGAGTCGAACATGAATATAAGGATTTAGTTA
>JBHLKN010000037.1:14889-16173 GCA_048886645.1 Candidatus Hodarchaeota archaeon
TTTTTTTGCAGGGTGAAAGTTTTCCAATCAGACGATTCAGTTCATTCAGATGAAAACCCAGGAAACCAACCTTCAGAAAAAGGTAATGGAATGGAAAACATGTTTTGAACATTATACTTACCTGCAAATTTTCTGAAATTAATGCTTATCAAATCACATAAAAATTAAAAGTTATGAAAAGGATGAAAATTTTTTTATTTCTTTTCTCTTTTTATAGGGTAGTTTTTTAACATAATGATTTTTAACTTTTTATAGATATTTTCCTTAATTATTTTTTGATTTGAGGAGCGTGATTTTACTATGAGGCGTGATTTGTTGGAAATTCTTGTTTGTCCTGTGTGTAATTCTTCTCCTTTGGAGCTTCATGTTTTTAAAGAATCTGAAGAGGTTGAGGAGGGAATAATGACTTGTGAGTGTGATAGGTGGTATCCCATAATAGACACGATTCCTCACATGTTGCCTGATGATTTACGGAAAGAAGTAGAGGATAAAGCTTTTCTTGAAAACTGGAAAGAAGAGATCCCGAAAAAAGTTTTAGAGAAAGGAAAACCTTTCAACCTCCAAACTCAAAAAACAGATACTTAATGTTTTAATTGTATGCTAACTTTTAATCAAAACTCTGAACCCTAATAATTAACTTTTAACAAATTTTTTACATAGAAGAGAAGCGATTAGGATGTTTACAATAACGATAAAGGCACAGGTTAGGTAAAGATATTTGATGCTTAATTCTAGGTAGATTGGTGCTAGGAGAATTGGGGAGGCTGCATATCCCCAGAATCGAAAACTGTTGTAAAGTGAGGCTACTGTAGCTCTTTTTTCCGGGATAAGTTCTACTGCAATAGTGTTTAAAGCAGGCCATACTGTGCCTGTTCCGCAACCTAGGAGGAAAAAAAGGATTATGAAACGTTTAAAAGTGTTAGCAAAAGGTAGTAACATGAAGGCAATAAACATTATTGTGAATCCGATTAAAATCACTTTTTGTCTGCCTATTATGTCTACTAGGTAACCTGCTGGAATGGCAACTATTACTGCTGCAAAACCAGCTGAGGAAATTACTATACCTATTTTAGCCGCTTTCATGGAAAGTTCGTCGCCCAAGTAAACTGATGTAAAAGTTAAAGCGGCGATATAGCTAAAAAACATGAGGAAGGCACAAATTCCTAAAAGGCGGACTGAGTTTTTACTTAAAGCTTCTTTTATGAGGAGGAAGAGTTTATTTATATCAAATTTTGATTCATCGATTTTTCTCGTATCTTTAAAAGTAGTTAAGAAAAGGATTCC
>JBHLKN010000038.1:0-5623 GCA_048886645.1 Candidatus Hodarchaeota archaeon
GTTTCCACTTATCGACAATTTTTTCTCGTCGTCTTTTTCTCGGCATCAGCAATCACATCGACAACAAAATCAAACAACTACTTTCTAGTTTTAAAAAGTTCCCTTTCTTAAAATAAATTTGCCTTTCAGGTCTCTATTGCTTGGGATTCATCTTTGGAGTTTATCATCTTTTTGGTAACGTTTTCAGCAAGGATTATACTTATAAGAAGATCGTCTATCGTGGATAAAAAACGATCGAACTTATTATTTTCTAACACTATTTCATTTATTAGAGTATTATTTTCCAAATAACTTTTTACTTTTAATGGAGGAGGCGCGGTTAGATTGTCAGGATTAACAGCATTAAAAACGCTTTTTGCAAAGATTTTATCAGGATAAGATATTTTTATCACAGCTTGCATAAACATTCTGACCACTCTCTTCCACTCTGCACACTCTTTTTCTTTTTCCCCTCTTATTCACTTGACTTTTTGCGCCTAAACCCCATCATACGGCCTAAAGATTTACCAAGCCAAGCAGCCACGACTAAAGAAATGCCCACTGCTATGTAAATAGCTACAGTGCTATAAGAAGATTCTTTTCCATCACTGTCAACCACCATATTAGAAACCTTAATCAACCAAACATCACTAAAACCAGCACCAAAAGAACGTGTGGTACCTGTGATTATGAATCCTCCATCAGAAGTCTGCAGAATACACCGTCCCTCATCCCCCCCTAGTCCACCAAAGATTTTATCCCATAATATATTGCCGTTAACATCGGTTTTAATCAACCAAACATCACCAGAATAAGGATCAGTAGTTTTTCCTTTGTTGCCTGTTATTATATATCCTCCGTCAGCAGTCTGTACAACACAACAACCCGTATCATACTCTGTTCCTCCGTAGGTTTGGTTCCACTCAAGATCGCCTGTAGAGTTAGTCTTAATCAACCAAACATCAGGAGAAACGCCAGGATTAGCACCGTAAGAGTATGTGTATCCTATTATGATGTATCCTCCGTCAGGAGTGGTCTGCTCAACACAAAAACCCTTATCCCTATCTGTTCCTCCGTAGGTTTGGTTCCACTCAAGATCGCCTGTTGAGTTAGTCTTAATCAACCAAACATTATAATCATTAGAAACAGGGATGTGAGATACTGTGGTACCTGTTATAATGTATCCTCCGTCAGCAGTCTCACTAACAAAATTACCCTCATCAGCGGATTTTGTGCCATAGGTCTTATTCCATTCTATTATATCATTGTCGTTATTACTGTTAATCCTTTTCTCCATCATAGTTTCTTTTGTTTGTGATTTTAAAGGTGTCATTATTGTTGCTATCGCAATTATTGGTACTGCGAAAACCATTGAAATAGTTAAAAGCACAATTGTTCCCGTTTTTATTAGTCGAATAGATCTTCTTCTACAGTTTAAAACTGTCACCCCGCTTTTTAAACTGCTAAAAACCTTAAAAAAATCCCCCATAACTATCATTCATCCCTCACAAAATCGTAATTCTATACGGTATGCGCATATAAAAAAAATTCGGTATTCTGCCAGTTTCTACTTCTATATACGTTGAAAAGTTATAGTTGTGCAAACTTTTATTTTTCTTCTTGAGGGAATGAACTACTCTACAAAACAAAAATAAGAGTAGGAACCCCACGTCTCTAATCGTGGGAAGATGTCAGCTGTTTGGCGATTATTTTATCTACGGTTTTCAGGAATTTTTCTAAAAGGTTTTCGGGCACCTTAGCCCCAGCAGCTATGTTGTGCCCACCACCCACAGCTCCTTCGTTGATAAGAGTGGTTGTCTCTCTCATTGCTAAACCTAAATCTACGCCTTTTTTCACAAGATACTCGTTTGCTCTGCCGGATATTTTAACTAAATCGTTTGAAAAGCTTGCTATGGTGAGAAGAGGTTTTTCAGGTGATAATAAACGATTTATTGCAATGACAGAAGCTAAGTGGCTCATAATAAATCCGTCTCCAATCCCTCGTCCATCGATAAACTGGATGTGTTGAAGTTGTTTCACCGCTTTTTTCTCGTTGTCAATAACCCATCGCAAACTATTAAAAAATTTATCCCGATACTCTGTAAATATCCTTACCCCTTCCTTGTAAGTTTCGCCTCTATCGCCGAGACAGATGCTTACACCAACTCCATTTTTACTTGATCTGCCACAAGAAGCAATTAACGCACCGCATTCCCTAGCGTTTCGCGTATATGAATCCTTAAGCTCGTGGGGGAATATGTATTCTTTTCCAAAAATTTCTTTGAGAATAGAAGTTTTGTTTTCGCCTCTTTTTTCTGCAATCTTTTCCATTATAGCCTCTAAAAGTTTTTGTTTTTCTTCATCTCTTAGATCTGAGATAGTGCGCCAGACTCCATTTTTCTTTAACGGGATATTTAGCTCTGATAAAAATTCGTTACTAGTTTTAGGAGAAAGAGAAACTCCTGGCACTAACGGCTCAATCGTATACTCAAGGGCTAAAGGTATGGGGTCTCTCTCCCTGCCAAAAATCCTGATGTCTTCAATTTCTACTATTGTTCCAACGCTTTTTCCATCTTCTAATATCTCCCTATTAAGCCCGTAAACTCCATGATTTTCCCCTTTATCCTGTTTATCCCCTAAAGCACCTACTAAAGCAAGAGGAGATAAATCTTTGTTTTTTTCATCTAAAGCCTTTGCAACAAAGTAGGTAACCCCTGAGGCAGATATCTCTTCCGCTCCATCGAATCCGAATAACATGGGATTAACATGAACTATCTCTTGGTCCTCAAAATCCTCTAAAAGGGGTTGATGATGGTCTAAAATAATCACTTGCCTTCTTCTATCAGGATAATCTTTAAACACTTTTATAATCTGATCTATCTGGCCTGAACCCATATCGCAAAAAACAAGGACAGAGCTTTCAGATTTAATTAATGAAGAAATTGTTAAGTAAGTTGGCTGGAAAAGGATTCTTATATGAAACAAAACTCCCAACCGCATTAAAGACTTTGCAAGCAAACCTGCAGCGCTTAAACCGTCTGCATCATGGTGGGAGATTATCCAAACAAACTTACTGTCTTTTAGAACATCAGAAGCAACCTTTAAAGAATCATTGAATTGCTCTCGATTCTTCGACATAAATCATCCCCAAAAAACAGGAGGAGGAAAAGGAGATATGGATAAAGGGGAGACTTTTTAGCGTAATAATGTTGCAGCTGTTTTTGGATCATATTTCCAGCCTGGAGGTAAGACTCCTTTCTTCCTGTAATATTTTGATAAACGCCATATTTTTGCTTCAATAAGCTGTAAACCCCTCTTCCCATGTTTATCTTTTGGATGCTCTTCGAGATGTTTTCTTAATGAAACTGCACGTTTCATGAGATTAACCAAATCTTCTGGAAAATTTGGTGCAAGATCATTTTCTATTAAAATTTGAAGCATAGATTTATTAGTCAGCAATCTTACAGAAGGAACGCCGTAAAAATCTCGCAAAATCATCCCGATTTTACTCGTACTGTGACCTTCTTTTGCCTTAGATACAACTAAGTCCTCAACCTGCGCACTATCAAGCGTTATCCAGCTAGGGGGTTTTGACTTAAAAGGCCTCGGAGGCTTCTTAGACCCTGATTTACCTCTTCTATGTGAGTGCATCCTCGCCATTAAACATTACCTCAAAAGAAACCTTAAGTACTTAAGTAAAACATTATTATTTTTATAAGGCTAACTTTTTTGAACTTTTCCATAAGAATCCAAAAAGCAAAAATGATCAAAAAATACTTAGTAGTAGCAACGAAGAAATATGAACACTATTTGTAAATTTATCTTTTTTATTTCTAGATTCTTATTTCTATGGGGCTGTTATTTTTAAAAATGTAGCAGTAGAATTTTTTAAGCTCCAAATAGTAGGAAAGGTCTACAAAATAGTTGTTCATCCATTCTGCTCCATTTTTTAAACGGCAATTATCATCGAGGTATAGTGTAAAGTATTGACCCCTTCCTTTGTTTATATGGATGAAATATCCTTTTTTGAAACCGTGCTGGTTTTTGCAAAGTTGGAGATTTTTAAAACATTTCTCTATATTTCCCTTTATTTCTTCTACTTCTTCTGGTTGTCCATTTTTATCGTAAGATGTTATAGTAGCGCTCTTTATTTGGACAGCTATTAATGGTTCTTCTTCTTCTCCCTCCTTTGTTTTTTGAAATACAAACAAGTTGTTTTCAGAAACAAAAGTTTGAGAAGGAAACTTATGAGTTAAAACTAGGGAAGATAAAATTTCCTTTACGGATCCCTCCAATTCCTCATACATTTGCTTGCAAAGACTTTTCTCATCCTTTATAGACCCTTCTACGAAATCACAAACCACGTTTTCAAAAGCTACAAGAATATCATTTTCCAAATGAGAAAGTATGGATGAGTTTTGCATCTTCTTTCTTACCTGGCTATTTTATGGGGGAATTTCGTTGGGGTGGTTTTCCGTTTTGTTTTTTTAGGTGAAGATTTGTTTTTTGTTGTGTTGTTTTTTGCGTGTTTTTTCAGTGTTTCTTTCAAGGGAGGTCGAATAGGATTCCGCTTGTTTTGATTTGTTGATTTTATTTTTTTCTTAGTTTCGTTATTTTTATTGTTTTTTCTTTCTTACTATCGCTATTTATCTATTTTCTGTTAAGTCCTAAGATAGCATTTCATAACAATTTTTAAGACATATAACATATACACGATGAACTTAAAAAAAGATAAGAGAAAAAGTAAAAAAGGCGAAAAATCAGGAGGAGGAAAGAAGGATTGCCGAGCAGGAGGAAGAAGGAGGAAAAACAGCACTAACGATCTTCCTACGAGAATCGGTAACAAATGAGTTTCGTGAGAAAGCCTATGCACTATTAGTCAATGAAAGGGTTTTCTGAGTATGGCAGTAGAAGAAGCTAAAATAGACTGGTTGGAAAAGTGGAAAAAGAAGGATGAGAAGGAGAGGAAGGGGGATTAAATTAGCTGGTTGAACTTCTCTAAAAAAGTTTTTATACGGTTTTAATTAATTCAACCAAAGTCGGCGCAAAAATCGTGTTCTGTTTTAAGGTGTAAGGTGTTATGGAGTAGTTTTGTTCTGTTTGATGTGTTTTTCGTGTAGCAATCCGTATTAAAATGTTCAGGGAACGGAATGAAACTATCAAATTGTTTATGCGGTTCTTTTTTCCTAATTTTTGTGCCGCGGTCCCTAAACTTTTAGAGGATTTAAAGAGGTATAAATGCTGGTTTTGAGGGATTATAAAGCCTCTATTAAGGGTTTAAGTCTAAATCCAAAGGGTTCAAAGCATTGGAAAAAATCAAAGTAATTATTTGCAATAACCATAGCGCTAGCGCTAACCCTCTCAATAATACTAATGGTGCCAACAACAACAAACAACAACACGTCAATAAACACAATAATCACAGCAGATACAAGACGAAAAACAACGATGACTCAATAGAAAAACAACCTACATGGAACTACACAACAAGGGGGGAGGTTTTGTCGGTGGCTGTTTCATCCGATGGCAACTACATAGCAGCAGGAAGCCGGGACTATAAGGTTTCCTTTTTTGATGGTTCTGGTTTCCTCTGGAGCTATACAACAGACTATAATGTTTTGTCGGTGGATGTTTCCGCAGACGG
>JBHLKN010000038.1:5723-15698 GCA_048886645.1 Candidatus Hodarchaeota archaeon
GTGGATGTTTCCGCAGACGGTAACTACACAGCAGCAGGTGCAGGATGGGGTGATGGTAAAGTTTACTTTTTTGAAGATCCTTTCATCGGTGTCTTTGATCAGGATGATGGAGGTATCCCGTGGCTCTGGCTAGGTGTTGGCGTGGTAGTCATAGTGGCAGGAATCGGTGCGGCATTACTATACTTCAAAAGGAGAAAGGAATAGGGCGAAATATGACAGGAAATTGTAATATGGTGATCGTGACAGTCACGAGTCCACCAGTAGATGAAGGCACGATGATAGAAGATTCAGGGATTCGTTGGGCACGGTTTCCATAGTATTAGCAGGGATAGGCATGATAGTATTAGCTTTAACGGTATTGTGTAGCGAAACAAAATCCCTAACTCCCTTCTTTTTATGCCTATTGTAAGTGTTTAAAAAGAAGGTGCAGGTTAACTTTCAGAACAAAATTTTTTTGATTTTTTTGCTGTGGCAGGAATTTAATCTCTTCTTTTTTGTCTTGAAGCGGTTATACGTCTGTACAACTCATAGAGTAACGATGAACACAGACGTGAACGGTTTAGCGAACATAGCTAATCCCATTTTCCCAAAGCCTTACTGGGGTAGGGATAACTGGCTGTTGGCACAGTCACTATTCCATAAAACAAGCATAGGAGTAGGAACCTCACGATCTTGGTCGTGGAAGGATGTCAGGGTATGTCGTCTTCTCTTAGTTTTGCTCCGCAATTTGGGCATTTTTCTTCGATTCTTAGCCATTCTTTTATGTGTGACCTATGGACGTTTATGTTGCAACAGGGTGTTTCTGTTAAATCTGGGAGATGGACTGGGAGTTTGCATATGATGCATTTTTGGAAGGATTTTTTGCAGTTTGGACACTTTTTTGCATCGAATGGGACTGATTGATTGCAGTTTGGACATAGATGTTTTTCTATTTCTGGGGCGATAATTTCTTTTTCTATTTCTTCTTTTGTTACGAGTTTTACGCTTTTTTCCACATCATCCAGTTTGATAGGAAGACCTTTTGATATGCCTACCATTAAAAGTAGAGCTTTTAGATTCTCTTCACTTGTCATGTTGAACTCGTTTAGGAGTGTATCGAACCCTAGTTTTTCATAGACTTTGAAAAGCTCTTGCATCCTTTTTTTTGCATAATCTACCCCGATGAAAGAAGTATCTGCTACAATCCCCCATAAATCACCCTTTTCATTTAACTTTCTAACGGCTTCTTTTATAGATGATTGAGCAACTTTTAAAAGGTTGCTAAATTCTTCATAAACAAGGGGGGATTTCTCTGAAATTTTCACTAAATACTGTTCTTCTTTAGGATTTAACGTTCTTTTACGCCACTTTTCCTTCTTTTCAGGTTTTACCTTCTTTTTCTTAAGCGGTTTAGAAGCAAGAAACTTTGTATGTATGTAAACATAAAAAAGGGCAGTAGCTGCAAGAAGAGCGATATATGTAAGAAGTTCTCCAGTTCTCATCTAAGATCAAATCCTTAAAAAGGCATTAATTAACTAAAATATGAATAAACTCTTTCATAAACTCTTTCCCGTCAAAAAATGTGAAAAAAATCTAATATGGGTAAAAAACGCTAAAATAATCTAAGATTGTTTATTTATTGTTGGATTACTTTTTCTGCTATTGCTTTTGCCGTTTCAGAGGTTTTTGCTGTTCCGCCTAAGTCGTAGGTGAGCACTTTTCCTTCTTTGAGCACTTCTATTACAGCATTTTCTACTTTTTTCGCTGCTTCTTCTTCTCCTAGGTATTCGAGCATCATTTTTGCTGCAAGAATCGTAGCCGTAGGGTTTACTTTGTTCATGCCTGTGTATTTTGGCGCGCTTCCATGGATAGGTTCAAACATGCCGAAGTTATCCCCGATGTTTGCTCCAGGTGCTACTCCTAAACCACCAACTGTTTGTGCTGCCTCGTCAGATAGAACGTCTCCGAAAAGGTTGGTGGTAACAATCACGTCGAAAAACTCTGGTCTTTTTATAAGTTGCATGGCCATAGCGTCAACGCGTCTTTCATCAAGCTCGACTTCTGGGAACTCCTCGGCTACCTTGAAAATAGCGTTTTTGAATATGGTATCTGTGAGTTTTAATATGTTAGCTTTATGCACGTAAGTTAAACGTTTTCTTCTTTTCATTGCAAGGTTGAAAGCAAAGCGAGCGATCCTCTCACAACCTTTGCTGGTGATTATCCTTAACGCTACCCCTATGCCTGGAACTACTTCAAACTCTTTTCCCACATAAAGACCTTCTGTGTTCTCCCTTACAACCACCATGTCTATATCTGGATGCAAAGAGGGTACTTTAGGCAGCGTTTTGCATGGTCTAACGTTGGCATATAAGTCAAAATATGTCCTTAAAGTAACTGCTACACTTCTTGGAGATCCTGGTTCTTCCGGGGTCGTTACAGGTCCCTTTAGACAAGCATTGGTCTCTTTTATTATCTCGAGAGAGTGGGCAGGCAAATTGGTGCCGTATTTATCGATAAATTTTAACCCTGCTTCAACCTCTATAAACTCAAAATTGAGACCGGAAACAGCGTCCTGCACAGCGTTTAATACCGTTATAGCTGCTTCTGCAACTTCAGGGCCTATACCATCACCTGGGATGACTGATATTTTATACGTTTTTACCATTTTCAATGTCCTCTTTTACTAAACTTAATTTTAAACCTGTTATTTTTAGGATTCTCTAGTTTTTTGATCGATTTAAAATAGGTTATATAAATGTTTTTTCTAAGAGATATATAAAAACTTTTAAATTAAGGGGTCTAAATTTCTCAATTTTCAGACTTTTATTTTGAAAATTTTTTATAGTTACTTCTTTTATGGACTAAATATTTTTGGCTAGAAAGGTGCTCCCCAACACTAGAAAATTATTGGGTAAAAGTGGGTATTTGACTGCTTGATTTTTAAAAATCGTTCTTTTCACATCAGCCCTTAACTTTTTTTGATTTTCATTTTTCATTTTGTCCAATTTATACCTAACAATAAGGGAAATTTTTAAATACTATAAAAACCTTAATTAAAGGTCAGGAACCAAACAAAAAGGTTTCCACCCTTAGAGGGTAAAAAAACAATTATGAGAGGAAAAGAAAATGGTTACATTTATCGTGCAAAAAGCCTACCGTGACCTTGCTAAGAAAAAAGGTTTCCTCGTAGGAAGCGACTCTATCAAAGCTCTTGACAAAGCTGTAGAAAAACTAATTACGGAAGCAATGACGCGCACAAAGGCAAACGGAAGAAAAACAATCAAAGCACAAGACGTGTAAAAAAGCAATAACAAATGATTTTTTTTTTCGATGTCATTTTGATAAAATTCTCTCAGTTTTTGCTCACTGTTTTTCATATTTTATAAATCAAGTTTAACCTCTTCTCCCCCGCGGATTTCTGCACCTATAAATTCTCAATTTTTCTGGCTTTTTATGGGTAATGCCACTCTTTAATGAGGGGATAAGGAGTGATATTTCTAAAGTTTTCCCGCGTTACTGGTCTTGTAAGATGACGTTGGGCTCTAGGTGGTGGAACATACATTCTTTTCTTTATCTCTCTTGGTAAAACTTTTACAACTTTTTCTGCTTTTAGAAGAACGATTTTACATTTTTTACACTCATAACCTTGGTTTTTACCCATACTTTTCATATTTTTGCCACATTTTAAACAAGGAGGGTTTGTTCTAATTATCTTTTGAGCTAACCCTTTAACTTCTATCTTCTCCAAATTAACCGTTATAGGGATTTTATTAGGAGGCCTTACACCCCCATAAACCACCACTTCATCTCCTATTATAAGGCTTTTAACAATGTTTCTAAAAGCTCCTGTAGGTTCATAAGCTGCACAATCTATGAAGCCAGTTTCATCAGAAAGCTTAAACACCACATGTCCTCCCTGAATGATCTTAGGTTTTGAGGAAACCTCTCCTTCTATAATAACAGGCAGATAAGGTTCTACTTCCTTTATCTTATACGAACGCTTTAGATGGGCATCAGTGCCCTGATTTGTGCGAAAAATAACCCATCTTTCCACAGGCTCCAAAGTTTTCACCATTCCTGCAGCCTTCTTCACAGTCTCAGGATCTTCTCCCCTTATCCCAAAAAAAACAGGATCAGGACCATGAGGAGTTATAAGGACACGTTCTGTTTCAAAATCTATATTATTAAAAGTCCTTTGACGCATTTTCTGATCCATCTCAAACACAGAACTCTTATCTATTCTTCGAGGCTTCCCCCACATTTCAGGAACCCTATACGCCATATACTCATAGGTGTGATCAACATTCCATAAAACATTCCCTATAGCGCCCAAAGCCCCGATTATCCCCCTTCCATTACCATGAGTAAAAACCCTCATCCCATACTTTTCAGCAAGACACCTACCCTCCTCAATACTCTTAATGCCAGTAACAACGCTCTCCCCAAAAAGCTGAACCTCCCCTGGAATCTCTTCTCCCTCATACATAACAATCCCTGTATTAGTATCTGGATGATGAAAATCCGCCAAAGATACTAAAGTATCCAAAACAATCTCAAAAACACTATCCACCCTAACTTCCTTAGCAACAAAACGGAGACAAAAACCCCCATTACCCCGCGTCTTGTAAGGAATATTAGGATTAAAACGGATCAGTAAAGGATAATCCAAAAACTCGACAAAAGACGCTAATCTCTCAACCAAAACCGCACAAATATAAGTAGTACACATGCCTAAAGGCGAATCAGCATCGTCAATACCTAAACCCAAAACAGACCTCTTTTCATCCATTATAACTTCACTCTACAAAAAAAGAAGACTTTATAGAAAGTGAAAAAATTAATAATACGACGCTCTTTTTTAAAAAATGAAAAAACCAGAATTTTACTACACAAATAATGATATTAGTTGTTATTGAAAAAATAATGAAAAAAATATGAGTTTTTTATTCAGTTTTATCCTTAAGTAAAGGAGATTATTAGTAATGATGAAATGATTAACAAATAAACTCTTATTGACCGCTTTCAACACAAATCATTGTCAGGGTACTTCTGACTTTACCCAGACGCCTAATCTTCCAAGTAACTGTTTGTTTGAGTTCTTCCATGGTTGCTGCTTCAACCTTTGCTACTATATCATAAACCCCATATACGATGGAAGCTTCTATCACCCCATCAACTTTAAGCAATTCCTTTGCTAAAGCTTCCTCCGACCCTATTTCGGCATTTATTAAAACATAAGCCATCGGCATTTTTAACCAAACCTCCTTAAGAACCTCAAACTTATGAAACTATTTCCTATACTTAACGTTTTCGCAAAAAAAGGTGAAAAAAGATTTAATCAATCGCTCTAAAATTTTCTTGATGATATTAAAATTTTTAGGGGAATTTTTATGGAGAAAATACCGCAAATTTTAACGCCTCCACCTGGAGAGAAAGCTAAAAAAAATATTGAAGAAAGCGAAAAGTTTCTTATAACTTCTACAAGATATTTGCCCCTCGTCGTGAAAACAACAAAAAACGCCGTAGTAGAAGATGTTGACGGTAACAAATATGTTGATTTCACAGCGTCGGTATCTGTAAGTAATATAGGGCATTGCAACCCTAAAGTAGGGAAAGTCATAAAAGAGCAATTAGACCGTCTTATCAATTTTGCGGGACAGGACTTCTATAACGAAGCTCAGCTTAATCTTGCTAAGCTTTTAGCGGATGTTACTCCTGGTAACTTTTCAAAGAAAACGTTTTTTTCAAACTCTGGTACGGAAGCCGTTGAATGCGCTATTAAACTAGCAAGCTGGAAAACTAAAAATTCAACGCTTATATCTTTTATAGGCGGGTTTCATGGGAGAACACTGGGATCCTTAAGTATAACAGGGTCAAAACCGATCCAAAGGAAAAATTTCTTCCCATTTCTACAATATACGGTGCACGTGCCTTACGCTTATTGCTACCGGTGCGCTTTTAACTTGGAGTATCCAGATTGCGGATTGGCATGTGTTAATTATATAGAGGAATGGTGTTTTCGCACTTTTCTTCCTCCGGAAAATGTTGCAGGTCTTGTAGTAGAGCCGATACAAGGGGAAAGCGGATATATAGTGCCACCTGATGGGTGGTTAAAAAAGGTGGAAAATCTTTGCCAAAAATATGGAATACCCTTTATAGTTGATGAGGTGCAATCAGGTTTTTGCAGAACTGGCAAAATGCTTTGCAGTGAACACTGGGATGTTGAACCTGATATAATCTGCCTTGCAAAATCCATAGCTAACGGTTTTCCATTAGGGGCAACTGTAGCAAAAGCTGATCTTGATTTTACGGAGACCGGTGCTCATTCTAGCACCTTTGGAGGAAACGTTTTAGCATGCACTGCAGCTTTAGAAACGATAAACATAATGCTTGAAGAAAAAGTCGCAGAACGAGCAGAAAAACTGGGAAAAAATGTTCTAAAAAGGCTTTGTGAAATGGCTGAAGAACACACCCTTATAGGAGATATTCGTGGAAAAGGTCTCATGATTGGCATAGAATTTGTAAAAGATAGAAAGACAAAAGAACCTGCCAGAGGAAAAAGAAGTAAAGTAATTCAAACAGCTTTTAAAAAAGGCCTTATACTCCTACCTGCAGGCTACAGCTCAATTCGCATAGCGCCCCCCTTAACCATTGAAGAAGAACTACTTGAAAAAGGTTTAGAGATCCTTGATGAGACCCTAAAAACTTTAAAATAAAAAGAACTCATAATCGACTTCTTTTTTTATTTTATTTACGAATCATGGCTGAATCATATACTTGTTATTAGATGGCTTGAAACCGCCATTTTCTTTAAGATTCTCCACATTCAGGGATATCTTTTAGAACTCGCAAAGCTTCCTTTACGTGTTTAGACGGTCTGAATTGAGAAGAGAAGAAGTGTTTAACAACTCCTTTTTTATCAATGATATAAGTCACTCTGCCAGGAATAAGCTTAAAAGTTGAGCTAACACCATAAAGTTTTCTAACTTTGCCCCCTTCATCGCTCAATAGGATAAATGGAAGCTTATGATGCGAAGCAAATTTACTATGCGAGTCTATAGAATCTGAGCTTATACCTATAACTTCAGCTCCAGCTTCTTTAAACACTTCATAACTGTCTCTAAAAGCACAAGCTTCGAGTTTACATCCACGAGACTCATCCTTAGGGTAAAAGTACAGCACGACACAATTCTTACCTCTGAAATCACTAAGGCTTATCGTCTCCCCCCATTGAGACGGAAGCGTGAAATCCGGAGCAAGGTCTCCCACCATAACTCTGTTCTTCGACGATTTATTGGAACCCAAAAAAATAACCCCTTTTCCAATTTTTTAAAACCATATTAACTACCTTTGACAACACCCATCCACCACTAAAAACTTTTTGAAGAAGCGTTAAAAAACCTTGAAAGTAATTTTCGGGTATTAAAAGGGGAAAGGGTTTGGTAAGGTTTTACAAACGGTGAATTATCAAAAAAAGGAAACCTATACAGTTCAAGAACTCTTGAACCCTGGTTCAACCTTTCTTTAAACGAATTCTTAAGTAAAGGAAGCGTATTTTTTAAGAAGTATGAAAACTATATTTATAGTAAAGATTTTTCAGAATAGGCTTTTTATGGGGTTTAAAAATGAGGAAAATGCTGAAAATAACCCCCATTCTTGGACTGCTACTAGTAATATCAATGATTGCAACAACTGCAACAACAACCACAGCAACAGCACCAGATAAGTGGAATCCAGGAGATGAGGTGAGGGAAACTGGACACAGTTTCAACGAATCCTACTGGACAAACACATCAATGATACGTCAAGGTAATAATCCTAACATAGAGCTCAACTTTACAATGAGCTACATAAACTACTCTAACGTACAAGTATTCCTTCTCGCTTTAAATAGTATTATTGATAGCTCTGAAAACACGTTTTCAACCCTACCTTATCAACTGTTCGGCATGCACTACACTTCAAACTATGGTCATGAAGTTTTCATAGGAGCATTACTAGCTTGTCTATTTGCTTTCAATGATACAAACGGAAACGGTGTTCCAGATCCAGGAGCCCCGGATAATGAAGATTTCCTATATGTGCTGCCCTACGGCTATGCTGAATTAGGTTCTCCTGATGTCCCCATAGTTGAACCTATTCCTGTTGAGGAATTAGGACCAGGTCACTACAGGTTCGGAATGTGTTATCGTAACCTCTGGGCAAGAATTGTTATCGGTGGTGACAACATAGTTGCTTTCGTGCTAACATTTTTCGCACCTATTTTTGAGGCAAAGTTCAGCGAACTAAATATCACCTATGATATACAATTCAATGACACTACAGGAGAAGTGACAACACAAACCTTTTACACAATCGGACAAGTTCAACAGCTTTACTTTTTAGGAGAAGCTGTAGATCCTGAGGACTGGCCGATCAGTGTGGGTGTGGGAGCTGCCCATTATGTTGCTGTTTTCACCAGCCGTTATACCGTTGAAAAAGATGAAACTCATAACGTCGCCACGGAGATAGATGAACTTGAAGAGGCAACGATAAATGTTGAAGGGCATCGGGCGTTTTCAATAGGTACAAGAGGCACATACGATCTTATAAATGAAACTGAAACGCCGTGGGAGACGGTTGAATCTGATAAAGATGCTTACAACGTCTTACTTGAAGCAAGACTCGCAGATTTAGCTCTCGTTGCATGGCAACTTGGATTTTCATCTGACATTTTCTGTACTTTTGGCTATGCTATGTCTTCTCATATCCAAGAAAAATATGACAGTCCTGAAGATCTTCAAAAAACTGGAATAAGTGATTTCTATGGTCAAGATCTTTGGTATGCGGTATCCTTTCCAGAATTCCAAGGATTAAGAGTTGAACATGATCCAGTTTACATAGCGTCAACAGATCTTGCTGGCATCATAGAAGAAGATGAGGAAGATATTAAGATAGGCGGTATAATCGTTCTCGGTCTTATACTGTTGTTGGCAGTCCTCCTAATTAGGAAGCGTAGGAGTTAAATGAATCTCCCTTCCACCATTCTTTTTTTTATTATTTTTTTGTTGTTTTGTTGATATGATTGTTATGTTTTTATTGAGGGGCTAATTTTTTAGTTTTGGTAGTGTAAAGTTTTAATATTAAAACATATTAGGTTTTTAAATACTAGAAATTTGTTAAGACATTAGTTTGAATTGTTGTTTTCGTTACTTATTAGTATTATGATTTGAGAGTTAAATGGAGCTTGAAACGCTTTGCCATCGGTAGAAGAAGAAGGAGAAGTAGAAGAGAAGGCAAAAGAGAAGTCGGAGAAGGTTGTTAAGGTAGTGGATCCTGAGAAACGGAGATTATTGAGTCTTAGGGAGAAGGTTAAGAAGAAGACTCCTGTTTTTCGTCGATTTGAGAGTTGGCGTTATAAGCGTGTTGATACGGGATGGCGGAGACCTAAGGGTTTGGATAATAAGATGCGTTATGAGTTGAAGGGTTGGCCTAAAAGTGTTAAGGTAGGTTACAGGAAGCCTAAGAAGGTTAGAGATCTTCATGCGAGAGGATTGGAAGAAGTTTTAGTTTTTAACCCTTCAGAGGTTGGTTCCGTAGATCCTTATACTCAAGTGATAAGGATTGGGGGAAGTGTGGGGTTGAGAAAAGGGCGGGAGATTCTCAAGGTTGCAGAGAGATTTGGAATTCATGTTTTGAATCCTAAGGCTGAAGCCCTAGCTCCAGAAATCGAGTTTGAAGAGGAGTTTGGAGAAGAGGAAGAAATAGAGATAGAAAAAGAATGGGAAGAAGAACTAGGTAAACTCGAAGAACTAGAAGAAGAGCTAGAAGAAGAAAAAGAAGAGGAAGAAATAGAGGAAGAGTGGGAGAAAGAGTTTGAAGAGGAGATAGAGAAGCTAGAGGAACTAGAAGAAGAGCCAGAAGAAGAAGGATTAGAGGCAGAAGAAGAGCCAGAAGAAGAAGGATTAGAGGCAGAAGAAGAGCCAGAAGAAGAAGGATTAGAGGCAGAAGAAGAGC
>JBHLKN010000038.1:15798-15953 GCA_048886645.1 Candidatus Hodarchaeota archaeon
CAGAAGAAGAGGAAGAGGAAGAAATAGAGGAAGAGTGGGAGAAAGAGTTTGAAGAGTTAGTAAAAGAAGGTGAAGGTAAAGAAAAAGATTAAGGAAAAATAGTAGAAGATATGAGAGAGAGTAGTAGGTGTTGTTGATTGGTTAACTGTTGATCG
>JBHLKN010000039.1:0-15775 GCA_048886645.1 Candidatus Hodarchaeota archaeon
CAAAGACCTATAAGCACGACAATAATAAGCGAAACTAATATAAGCGAAATTATAAATCCCACAATCCACTCATCACGCCCCCAAGGGTGATACTGGGCTAAAAATTGGGGTAAAGCAGTGGTGTTCAAATTTAAAAAACCCATCACAAAAAATATCCTCCTAACTTTTTACATTTCAATTACCAAAAAAACGATTAAAAACTACTTCTCATCATTTTTAATTTTTACTTTCTTAACAACTTATAATTTTAGATTTTTTCTTTCCTTTTTACTGCTTTTTACATTTCTTTATCGTTTTTCGTCAACGTAGAAGATTTTAAATCTATTCAATATTCCTAGCTTCCTTTTTTCATCCTAAACTGGCTCCACAGTTTACACAAAAGTTTGAATCAGGCGGATTCTCAGTTTTACAATAGGGACAAATTAAGACTTTTCCAACTACCTCTTTTGTTTTTTCCCTCATCTCACTTTTTGGAACCTGTTTTTCAGGTCGCACGATTAACCAGATGATTAAACCTATTAGCATCGTAAACAACACGATGATTAGCCATAAAGCTCCGTTTTCCCCTCTGTCCTTCGCGTCATGATAAACCCAAACACCTAAAAGTATTCCTATGAAAAGCCAAAACCCCATCATGATAACCATCCATCCCCACCAACCGAAGCCAAACATTCCATCATCATGATGATGATTCTCATTAAGCTTGAAATTGTTGATTAAGCTAACAAACTTTGATACAATCATTAGACCCGCATCCTTCGCATTTTATATTTTTATTTACTATAATTCTCTGATAAGCAATAGAATTTATGGAGTAATATGGTTTATTATTTAAAAAATTAAAAAAAGATAATAATCTGCTTAAAATTTTTCAGTAAACGAAAAATGTCTTAATAAGAACAAAAACAGGTAAATTACTTTGCATAAGAATGGTGAAAAGTTTGGAACTGGATAAAAATGACTTAATTATCATGGAAGAGTTGCTTAAAGACAGCAGAGTATCACTAACATCACTTGCAGAATTAACAGGCCTAAGTATTCCTGCCGTAAAAGCCAGAGTGGAAAAGTTAGTCAATTTAGGCGTGATTAAATCATTCACGATACTAATAAATCCAGAAGTATTTTCTTCAAGGCTTTCTCTAGTGTTGGCTTTAGAAGTTGAACCTGAGTATTTAACGGAGGTTAAAAAGAAGTTGATGGATATGGAGAATAATCGCGAGGTTCTCAGGTTAACAGGCGAGTATAATGTTCTAGTCAGAACACACATCCAAGATCAGACAAAAATACAACAATGTATTGATGATATCATTGTGATTAAAGGTGTGCGTGCTTATAAGTCTTGGATAGTGACAGAAATAGTCAAGGACGAAGTTCCAAAAATACCTGAAACAGGATTAAGGATCATGATACGATGCGAATATTGTGGTAAGGCAATGACTGAAACTTATGTAACAAAAAACATCGGCGGCGTTACGCGTTTTTTCTGCTGTGACACATGCGCAAAATCATTCATGAAAGCACACAACAAGTCTTGATTTAAAGAAGAATATATCTAGGTAGTTTCATTAGAATGGTAAGATTGCTTTTTTTAAGAAAAGACAATAAAGTTAAAATTTTTCTATTATGGGAAGCGAACTAGTCTTTAAAATCCTGATAATTTTGAAAATTAATGAAGGAACATTTCACTTAAAAATATTCAAAAACTGGTCATTATTTTTTTAAAAAATAAATGAAAATCTTAATAGTCTCGTCTTTATTCAGTTTATTTCTTTTAATAGCATTGCCTTTGGTTATCATAGTGCCCATTATGGTGGCCTTTCTTTCTGGTATAGTAGGATTATTCATCATGCTTGGTTCTAATGAAGCGGATAGACGTCTAGTTTTAACTGGCTATAATTCCACGGAGATCATTTTTTCAAGGTTATTAACCTTTGCGATAGCGCATTAATTATTACAACTTCATCTGTACTTGTTGTAATGCTAAATTTTAAGCCTAGCAACACTCGTATGTTCTTTTTATCCATTTTTTTAACAGCATTAATTTACGGAACCATTGGTGTATTGGTGGGCAATTTCGTAGGAAAGTTGGGAGGAAGCTACATCATGTTTTTATTTGCCATGGTGGATGTTGGTTTTATACAGAATCCTATGTTTCCTCGATCTTCTATTTCGCAATGGATGAAGGCTTTACCGGGCTATCATCCAACCGAGATCTTAATAGACGTTTCTTTCACAAAAACTTTCGACACAGGACTAAATCTAGTCTTGATAGTAATCTATTTCATAGTTTTATGGATGACTGCTACAGCAGTGTTTTATAAAAACACTAAAATAAGCTAAATGAATTCAACTAATTCCGGTAAAGGACAACGAATACAGAACATTGTAGAGTTTGGATTTTTAAATTCACTTTGGCTTCATAATATTATGCTATCAATGGCTTTTGCGTCATTTATTTTGCTGGGTTTTGGGGTTGTTTTAACTTGATCCGATTTTTCTACGTGATTTAGAGATAGGCTTCGGTGGCATATCTGCGCATCATCCTGTGACTATTGAAATAGTAAGCTATCTTCCCGATTGAATTTTTCATCATTTCTATCCATTCGTTTCTTCTATTATAGAATGTGGGGATAATTATGTATTCCAACTTGTTGTATAAGTCGTTTAGTTCCCGAGTTTTCCTCTTATCCTCTGAAAGGGCCTCGTCTGGTGACGGGCCTATAGACCATCCCGTGACTCCTTCAATACAGCCTTCGATCCACCAACCATCTAAGACGCTGAAATTTATTACTCCATTATGCGCTGCCTTCATCCCGCTCGTTCCAGAGGCTTCAAAGGGCGGTAATGGCGTGTTCAACCAAACATCTACACCAGAAGTAAGCTTGGCTGCCATCTGCATGTTATAATCTTCTAGGTAAACAATCTCGATCATGTTCCTTAGCTTTTCGATGTAGTTATGGATTTCCTCAATCAACTTCTTCCCCGGCCAGTCCTTAGGATGGGCTTTACCTGCAAAAATTGCTTGTATCCTTCCTTCCCTGCCGATTTCTTTAAGTTTTTCCAGATCTGAAAACAACAAATCCGATCTTTTATATGCAGTCTCCCTGCGAGCAAAACCCAGAGTCAGAACATCCCGTTCCAAACTGATATTCGTTTTTTGCTTGATAAAATTCGTAAGTTTTTCTTTTGCTTGTGTATGTGCCTCCCAAATCTCTTCATCCGGGATATTGTCCACTCTAACTAGCAATTCCGGTTCATTTGCCCATCCAGGCAGATACTTATGGTACAATTTTCTGAAGCTGTCGCAGGTCCAACTAAATGGATGGACACCGTTTGTAATGGCTGAAATATGATGCCCTGGAAACAATTGCATAGAGAAGCTTCTGTGTCTTTTAGCGACGCCGTTGACGTATTTGCTCAGATTCAGGGCGAGAAGCGTCATATTCAATCTATTTTCTCCACCAAGTCTCTTCAGCGTTTCCAAGGGAATTACTTTTCCCATTATCTCCTCAACGATGTCATATGTAAATTTGTCATGTCCCGCTTCAACAGGAGTGTGGGTAGTAAATATGCAAACGTCTTTAACCTTATCTATGTTCATGTCGTTTTTTCGTAGCAACTCCAAAGTTAGGAGGCTAGAGTGGCCCTCATTCATGTGATATTTTCTAATTTTGAAGCCAGTTGCTTCGAGCATTCTTATCCCACCGATCCCTAAGACGATTTCCTGTTTCAATCTATATCTCTCGTCACCCCCGTATAGGAAAGAAGTAATCTCTTTGTCCTCGGGAGTATTGCCTTCAACATCGGTGTCGAGAAAGAGGATGGATACTAGACCTCCTGTCAAACTTTCGTGATCGTAGAGCCAAGCTTTTATTCCTACTTCTCTGCCTTGAATTTGCACATTGACCCGGGTTGGCAGCTCATTCATGAATTTGGAAGGTGTCCACTCATCCGGGTGTTCGATCTGCTTTCCCTCTTTAGTGATCTCTTGCTTAAAGTATCCCTTTCTACTAATGAGCGATACAGCAACTAAAGGTATTTTCAAGTCTGCACTGGATCTTATCGTGTCGCCCGCTAAGATCCCCAGACCTCCACTATAAGTTGGAATATCGTCAATCAACCCAATCTCCATGGAGAAATACGCTATATCTGGTTCCTCCAAAAAAGTATGCTTGCAATATTCACTGCAGAAGTAGTATTTTCTTCCCCTCACTTCCGTCTTAAACTCTGTTTTCTCCTCATCTACAGGCATCCCACATATAGGATCTCTAACCATTCCTCAAAACCCCTTGACAAAAATCAACCGTTCATACATAATTGAAACTTCTTTAACCTTTTGTTTCTTCTGGAGATTACTAAACACACAAAACACAATCGATGATCAGAAAGAATAAAATATCAGAGGAATAGCAGTTCCCTGAGATGTTTTATTAAAGCACACTTTTCGAAGACCTAATAATTAAGATACTTGATCGATGTATAAGAGTGGCGTTAGATTTGGACGGGTTTGCTATGATTTGAGTGATATTGGGTTAAAGTTCCAACGGAGGATTTAGTCATGAAGAATGAAGATATGATAAACGAAAGGCAAGAAAAAATCGGAAGAAAAAAGGATAGACCGGATTATGGGGTTTTAGACAAACTCGTTATTTCAAAAGGTTACTGTTGTGGTTGCGGTGTTTGTGTCGGTGTGTGCCCTGTGGAAGTGATAGGTTATGAAGCCCTTCCTAAACTTATCGGGAAGTGTATACGTTGCGGTCGTTGTAGCGATGCTTGCCCCCGCGGCTTGGGAGAAATAAACATAGAACCCCACAAAGAAGCAATTAAGGATGAATTGATAGGACCTTACCTTAACATTTCGACCGGAAAGGCGACAAAGACTGAAATTCTGGAAAGGGCACAAGATGGTGGCGCTGTTACATCGATCCTCTGTGCATGCCTTGAGAGTGGTTATATAGATGGGGCTATTGTTACTCGGATGGACACTGAAAAGCCATGGAAACCTATTCCCATAATCGCTACGACTAAAGAGGAGATAATTTCTGCTGCTGGCACAAAGTATCACTATCCTTTCGAGTTTTCAGTTCTTAGAAAGGCTGCCAAAGAGCTTAAACTTCAATCCTTGGGCGTGGTTACGAGACCTTGTTCAACTGAAGGAGTGAGAAGACTTCAACAGTCGAGGAGTAAGAAAAGGGGGGAAGCAATAAAGCTTGTTGTTGGCTTGTTTTGTATGGAAGCTTTTCACACAGATTTCATAGATAAAGTTATAGCAGGAGAAATGGGGATATCTCTTTCAAAAATCAAGAAAATTAATATTAAACGCGATTTCGTCTTGACCTTAGATGGAGGTTCTTTGGTTAACATCCCAATTGAAAAGGCAGAACCTTTTATTCGCACAGGTTGCCGTTTTTGCCCAGATTTTGCTTCTGAGATTGCTGATATTTCTGCGGGAGCAGTGGGAACTAAGACTGGTTGGACAACGTTGGTGATTCGCACAGATGTGGGTAAAAAAGCGGTTGAAATAGCGAGCAGTAACGGATGGCTTGAAACAAGAGAGGTTGGCCAGAAGGTTTTAAAAACTCCTTCTGCACTTGCTAAGCGCAAAAAAGCTAACGCTAAACCTATATTAAACCGATAAATGGATTTAATATAACTAAAAATCGCTTTTTAGTAGCCATGTTTTCAAACTCGGTAACCGTGATCACAAACTCTCTAATCTTTAAATAGCGACTTTAAACCTAAATACCCTTTTTAGTAAGATAGAATATTAAGATGTTTAATGGCATAAAAATTATAGATGGATAGATGGATAGATGGATGGTGATTGCCCCTATCAAGTTTTCATATTCTTAGAGTTTTTTCAAAAAATTTATTCATGGTAAAATAAACATGGTATGTAAGAATAACAGGCGGGATAATTATGGATGTTATGGATGCTATTCTTTCCCGGAGGAGTGTTCGTAAATATACCCCCCAAAAGGTATCTGATGATCTGATAAAAGAGTTGTTGGAGGCAGGGATGAGTGCTCCTTCTGCGGAGAATGAGCGGCCTTGGCATTTTATTGTGATTAGGAATCGGAAGACTCTTGATGAGATTACTAAATTTCGTTCGGGTTCTTGGATGTTAAAAGATGCACCGGTGGCCATTTTGGTTTGTGGCGATTCAAAATTGGATATACATAAGGGGTGTTTGGTTCAGGACTGTTCGGCGGCCACGGAGAATATTTTGATCGCGGTTCAAGGAAAGGGACTTGGAGCGGTCTGGTTGGATATCTATTCTAGACGAGATTGGATTACTGCTATTCAAAAACTTTTTAGTATTCCAGAGCATGTAATACCTATTTCCTTGATTCCGATAGGTTATCCAGCGGAAAAAAAGCCGCGGGCAAATCGTTACGATGCTTCTAGGATCCATTATGAACGTTGGTAATAGTTTTTAATGCCATCTTTAGGAAAGTTAACCTTACCCCCCATTTCTATAATTTAGTTTATCCGGTCAGTTCTTCAACTTCTTTTTTTCCTGTGAGGGAGACCTTACTGGATGAAGAAGGAAGAATGCAAACACAGAAAAAGCGTTGAAAGACTGTTCAGCTGGCTTAAATCATTCAAAAGAATCGCCGTAAGGTACGAAAAACTCGCCAGCGTATACGTGGCTTTCATACTATTAGCATGTATCCTCACTCTATGAAGAGTTTTGAAATGAGTTCATTAATAAAAAAGTCTCTAAATCTTTCTAATCTTCCTTTTCTGTCTTTTATGCATTGTTTTTTAGGATATTAGATTTCTACATGTTTTTTATACCCTATGACCGCTATGTAGAACATGAGGAGGCTCTCAGCAAAAAGCAAAAACATCTTGTACAAAAGCTTTTCTGTTTCAAGCCCAAAGAGCCCTGTTCTTAATATGTCTGTAGCATAAGTCAAGGGATTTACGTAAGATATGGTTTTTAGGAGCGAAGGTGCTTGGCTTACGGGGTAAAAAATTGTGGAAAAGGCGATAAAGGGCATAAACATGACGCCAATAAGCATGTTAAAAGTCTCATTAGACTTAACCAGAACGGAGATAGTCAAGGTTAATGCACCGAAGAAAAAGGCCCCAAAAACAAAGCCAAAAACGATATAAAGCGTTCCAAGAATCGAGATCTCTAAACCTTCTCCTTCTAGAATAGGGAAACTTATAATCAACACAACAAGCCCGCTGATAATACCTTGAAACATAGCGCTCAAAATTTTACTTAAAATATATTCAGAACGCTCAAAAGGACAAGTTAATATCTGCTCAAACATCCCGTACCTCCTATCGGCCCAAAACATGACGCCAGCAGACATGCTCGAAAACATTATCTGCATAAATATTATCCCTGAAGCTAAAAAGGCTGTATAAGAAATCTCTTTACCCCCATTAATCTCCACTTCTTCAATTATTGAAGAGTAAATAAATCCCACAACAAAAATGTACATTAAAGGGGAAACAAGTTGCAACCCCACATTACTCCTATTAAGCATCATTTTCATGTCCCGCTTTACCAACCTAAAAACTGAAAACACGCCAAACCAACTCATACACCATTACTGCTACTTCTTGTCGTAGTCTGAATGAAAATATCTTCTAGCGTGATCTCTTTAATATTAAAAATTCCCAACCGCTTCCCATCCCTTGTAATGAGGTCTAAAATCTCAGAAAGAGCGTCCTCAGCATTCCTAACACACAAACCCACAGGTTCATCTCTCAGATCTTTGGGAGTAAAAACTGCGATAACGCTTGGCAACTTCTGTAAATTATCATAGTATGCCTTATCCGCCCCTTTTATGATTACCTCTACCAATTCTCCCCTTTTAGAAAACTGCTCCTTAAGTCTTTTAACAGAGTCTAAAAGAACAATCCTACCCCTATTTATTAAGGCTACACGGTCGCATAAATACTCAGCTTCTTCTAAAAGATGCGTAGTGAAAAACACTGTTAACCCCCCCATTGCCTTACCTTTTATAAGTTCTAAGGTTTTTCGCCGCGCATAGGGATCAAGCCCTATAGTCGGTTCATCCAAAAAAAGCATCTCAGGGTTATGGATAAACTCCCTTGCCACTTGTATCCTCCGCCTCTGCCCAATAGAAAGTTCAAGGGGACGTTTTTTCTTCACGTCCACCAAACCAAATCCCTCCAACAATTCTTTAACTTTCCCTTTTCTCTCCCTCTTTGGAACCCCCCTCAAAACACCATACATATCGATATTCTCCTCAACTGAAAGGAAATGTTCAAAACTCAACTGCTGCTGAACCACCCCTATCCTCTTCCTCACCTCATTTCCTTCTCTCAAAACATCAAAACCCAAAACATAAGCGGATCCTCTATCAGGCCTGATTAAAGTAGTCAAAATATTCACGGTAGTAGTTTTACCAGCACCATTCGGCCCTAAAAAACCAAAAATCTCCCCTTTATCTACAGAAAAAGATACATTGCTAAGGGCCAGAGTGTCCCCATAATATTTCACTAATTCCTCCGCTTTTATTGCCTCCAAAACCACTAAAATCCCCCCAAACAATACCCATTAATAACCACTCATCCCACTATCTTTTATAACTCTTTAGGGGGAACTGAAAATATCAAGGAAAAAACCTATATTCTCCCACCTCTACGCGGTGAGAAACACCAGAAGCCCCATGATAAGCCATCCCCTCCCTAACTTGCTTTTTCAGAATCACAAATCTTAAGTTGGATTTCAATGTATTCCTTCAATGCTACAGCATTATTAAATTCTTTGTCTTTTGCCCCATAAAGCAACGTTACCTCCCCTTCTTTCGCCTTTTCGATAATCGTATTAATCAATTCTTTTTTACGGTGTAATTCCTTAAAATATTTTTGTTTGAATTCAACCCACTTCTGTGGATCATGAGCAAACCATTTTCTCAACCCGTGAGTTGGTGCAATATCTTTCATCCAAAAATCAACCTTTACTTTCTTTTTACTTAAACCTCGGGGCCATATTCTATCTACCAGTATTCTGAAACCATCATTTTCGCTTGGTAAATCATAAATTCTTTTAATTTTTATCGTTCTTAGACCCCCTTACTTTATTTTAAAGTTGATTTCTACCTTAACTGTTTTTAAAGATTAGAGATATTATCCAATTTGGTAGTAAAATCCTAATCCATTAAGACTCCTTAATTTTACTAGCCAGGTCTGGACTTTTCGATAAAAATGTTGAGTAAATAATTACTTTCGCTGAGAAATACGTCAGGGAGATAATAATATAGTTCAGAAAATGAGTAAAAAGACTCTTGGGAGAGTAAAGGAGTTGGAGATTGAAATTATTGTGCCGAATCACGGCTTATTCATAAAAGCTCTAGAAGAATGACAAGACTTATTGTAAATGAACAGCTCAGTTTTAGATAGATTTAACGGTTTAAAAGCAACGTTTATTAGTGTGACATGTTCCTTGTTTAAAAAATTAAGGTTAGATATCTTTTAGATTAAGATTTTTCAGTATTTACTTAATATTCCATAAAAATCTAAAGAATAGCAATTAAATAATTGCGAATCTTTTCAAATGTTGAGGGGATAATAGTTGGCAAAAGATCCCGTTTGTGGAATGAAAGTGGACGAGAAAAAAACTGTACATAAAGCAGATTATAAAGGGAAAACTTACTACTTCTGTTCTCCAGGATGCAAAGAAAATTTTGAAAAAAACCCTAAAAAGTATGTCAAGTAAGTTGTCTTAAGCGAAACTAAATAATTACAGATCTTGTCAAATTTTGAGGTAACACGAACTTGAAAGATATTATAAAATTGACTCGCATGATTACGTATTAGAATTTCGTTAGCTTGGGTGAGATTTACTATGATTTGGGTGTTTTGGGTAATCTTATTGTTATTTTTCGTATTTTCCTGCTTCAGAAGAGGGTCATGTTGTCATGGAAGTCATGATCATGGAAGTCGTTCTGGTTCACACTCAAAACATCAAGACGATATTGCAATTGATCAAAACACCACATTGAATGAGACCATTAAGATTAAACCATCTCAGTCGCAAGGTATTCGTATCATTAAGTGCTTTAAGTGTGGTAGTGAATTTCCCTCCACGCTTACAAATTGTCCTGTATGTGGTCATGAAAGAGTGAGATGTATGGTAAGTCAACTAGACATACAATATGACGATAAAGTTTTCTATTGTCCCTATTGTGGGACACCAGCTCACCTCAACCATATCCGTGAGTGGATCAAGGTAAAAGCAGTTTGTCCTAATTGCCAGCACAAACTAAATGAAGAGATTGTGGGGAAATTTTAGCTTAAAAACAGAAAGGAGGAAGAATTAATTGGCGAAAGATCCTGTGTGTGGCATGTATGTTGATGAGAAAAAAGCTCTTTTTAAAGCAGAAATTAGGGGGAGAATGTATTACTTTTGTAGTGAGACCTGTTTAAGAACCTTTGAAAAGCCTGAAGTTGAACTTAGAAATCTAAAGCGATTAGTTGTTTTTAGCGTTACTTTAACCGCTTTTATTTTCTTTTTCAGTTTTTTTGACGTTTTACCCTTTTTCCGTAAAAACATATGGCTTTTCTTATTTGCAACACCGGTCCAGTTTGGAGCAGGTTGGAGATATTATAAGGGGACTTTTGACGCTTTAAAAGTTGGAACAGCAAACATGGACACCTTAATAGCCATGGGAACTTCAGCGGCATGGGGTTACAGCACCATCATAACATTTTTCCCTGACATCTTCGAAGAAACCGAAGTATTCTTCGACACAGCTGCCGCCATCATAACTCTAATCCTTATAGGTAAGTTGTTAGAGGATATCTCTAAGGGAAGGGCTTCAGAAGCTTTAATAAAACTCATGGATCTCCAGCCCAAGATGGCCCACGTTATAAGGGACGAAGAAGAAGTGGAAATACCAGTAGAACTCGTTGAAGCTGGAGATATAGTGGTAGTTAGACCCGGTGAAAAAATACCTGTAGATGGAGTGGTTATTGAGGGTCATTCTTCTGTGGACGAGTCAATGATCACTGGAGAAAGCATCCCCGTAGAGAAAAAGCCAAGCGACGAGGTTATAGGTGCTACCCTTAACAAGGTGGGGTTGTTAAAATTTAAAGCTACAAAGGTTGGATCTGACACTACCCTTTCCCAGATCATAAATTTGGTTGAAGAAGCCCAGCTTTCTAAAGCCCCGATGCAGAGGCTTGCCGACTATATATCCGCCCGCTTTGTACCTTCTGTGATATTAATCGCTTTGGTCTCCTTCTCCTTATGGTATTTCATAGGGGATAAAAGCTTCACTTTTTCCCTTGCAATTCTCATAGCAGTACTAATAATTGCATGTCCTTGTGCTTTAGGTATCGCCACTCCCACGGCTATCATGGTGGGTACAGGTAAAGGGGCAGAGAACGGCATCCTTATCAAGGGTGGAGAACACCTAGAAAGAACCTATAAAGTGCAAACTATAGTCTTTGACAAAACAGGAACCCTGACCAAAGGAGAACCTTCTGTAACAGACGTTGTGCCAATAAACAGCTCAGAAGAAGAGATTTTAAAGCTTGCATCTATGGCTGAAAAAGGGTCAGAACACCCCTTAGGAGAAGCAATAGTAAGAGGAGCAAAAGTAAAAGGTTTGGAAATCCCAGATGCTGAATCTTTTGAGGCAGTACCAGGCCAAGGAGTAAGAGCGGTTTATGACGGTAAAGAAATTCTTCTGGGCAACAGAAAACTCATGGAAAATAACAGTATCCCCTACGAAGAAATAGAAGAAAAAATCCAAGCCCTTGAAAAAGAAGGAAAAACAGTGATGATCCTTACTGTAAATAAAACAATCACTGGGCTTATCGCAGTAGCTGATACTTTAAAAGAATATTCAAAGGATGCGGTGAAAAAGCTCCAAGAAATGGGCATTGAAGTCATCATGCTCACAGGTGACAATAGAAGAACCGCGGAAGCCATTGCGAAAAAACTTGGAATAACAAAGGTTTTATCGGAGGTTCTACCCCAAGATAAAGCCAAAGTCATAAAAAAGTTGCAAGATGAGGAAAAAATCGTAGGCATGGTAGGGGACGGAATAAACGATGCTCCCGCCCTAGCACAAGCCGATGTAGGAATAGCCATCGGAAGCGGAACAGACGTAGCCGTAGAAACCGGCGACATAATCCTCGTAAAAGACGACCTAAGAGACGTAGTAGCCGCAATACAACTAAGTAAACAAACGGTAAGAAAGTTTAAACAAAACCTTTTTTGGGCTTTCTTTTATAATGTTGCCCTAATACCTCTTGCTGCAGGCATATTATACCCATTATTAGGTATACTTTTAGACCCAATTTATGCTGCAGCAGCCATGTCTTCAAGCTCAGTAACTGTGGTCACAAACTCTCTACTACTTAAAAGATTTACCCCAAAAGTGGTTTAAAAAGCCTAAACCACCTCTTTTAATAAAATATATGTAAGGATCGAAAATGTTTCTTTTTTTGCTTTTTAACGATCGAAAAGAATTACCGGGCTTTTTGCTTGGTTTAAATCAAGGAAAAAGCCTAGCTTAAATCATAACCAAAATAATCTTACATAAAAAGCATTTTTGGAATGGCCTAGATCAAAATTTTTAATAATCATTTTTCATAATATTATTATATTGTATATTCAGATATCTCTGTGGGGTAATAGGTGGAAAAAGGATCTAAACATATTTTTTCTACGGGAATAGGCGGATTTGATGAAGTTTTGGGGAGAGGAATTCCTCGACATTCTATGACGCTTTTTTTAGAAGACGTTGGTTCTGAAACTAATATTGTTGCTTTGCAAATGTTATGGCATCGCTTAAAAGAGGGAGATTTATGTATTATATGGGATTTTGACTCGCCCCCAAAGGATTTGAGAGAAAAAATGAAAAGCTATGGTTGGGATGTTAAAAAATATGAAGAAGAAGGGAGTTTCATATTAGCGGATATGTTTACACATGCCTTTGACCTTGGGGATTTTTATCCCGAAGAGAAATATTTTTGTAAACGTCCTAACGATTTAACCTATATTGCTAATTTTGTATCTGAACTCCGGGAAGAACTTTTGAAAAGACGAGTCTCCTTAAAATATTTTGGAGTTATTCTTTCTGCTGCACGTTTACTTAATTTTTATGAAGAGAAAGATGTCCTAAAAGCTCTTTATTCTACAGGGATGAAGTATAGAACACTTGGTAACGCTGTATTAATTATTGATCCTAGGATGTTTAGTCAAAAGGGTCTAGCACTACTTGAAAACTTTGCAGGTACCGTGGTTAGATTTTATCTAGAAAAACATGATAACAGTTTTATAAGAAAGTTAAGAGTTATCAAATCTTCTTTATTCGGTTATGTGACAGAACCAGTAACTTATACAATCACGCAGAAAGAAGGAGTATTACTATATAAAGAGAAGTTGGATAGAATTTGAAGCTTTTATGGTCTTTTACCTAGAAATTCTGAAACTTATTTTTTCATAAACTTAATTTCTCTTAGTTCTTTTTTAAATTAGGCGTGGAAACTCACCTTATAAATAACTAAAAGAAAATTAAAAAATAAACTGCTAAAGCGGTAAAAAATCTGTTATATAGTAAGAAAGACTTTTTTTATGACAAAGACTTTTTTATTATCAACTATTAGTAAGGTGATAATAGTTGACAAAAGATCTCGTTTGTGGAATGGAAGTAGATGAGAAAAAAACCCCCTATAAAACAGAATACAAAGGAAAAACCTACTATTTTTGTGCTAAAGGATGCAAGGAAAAATTCGAAAAGAACCCGGAAAAATTCATAAAATAAGATAAAAAACACCCAAAACATCAAAACATTATTATATTATCGTTAACAAATTGACCAAAACTGATAAACAAAAGAGAGGGAAACCAAATCAAACACCTTCTTTATATTTTTATGTTAATTTTTAGTTAGCTTGAATTGGGAAATAAAGAGAGGGTTTTAATGGCAGAAAATTACTTGAGAAAGACAATCCCTATTGATCGAATGGACTGTGCTTCTTGTGCTCTAACTATAGAAAAAGAGATGAAGAAGCTGGAAGGCGTTAAAAATGTCCGCATAAACCTCCTCCTGCGTAAAGTTGTAGTGACATATGATCCAGAGAAAATCGATGTACTTGATCTTGAGAAGAAGATCGAAGACCTTGGATACCATATATCCTACAAAAAGTACGAGAGCATCTTTGACAAAATATTAAAAATATTCAAAAGAAAACCAAAAAAAGAGGAAGAAGAAGCTCTTATAAGAACAATAGATGATCACGAATTTGAAGCTTTGGTTTTAAAATCAAACAAACCAGTAGCCCTAATTTTTATGTCTAAAGAGTGTCCTTCCTGTAAAAAATTAGTGGGACAGTTAAAAGAGGTTGAAGAAAGGTTTAAAAACCAAGTCCGTTTTTACCAAATGGACATAAAGTCCACGAACACTTGGGAAGAATATGGTATTACCAGTACCCCTACTCTACTCTATTTCAAAAATGGAAACCCCCTAAAAATAGAGTCAAAAAGCGCAATACCGCAAAAGGAAGAAATTGAAAAGCAAATAGAAAAACTAGTAAAAACAACATAACCCTCAGATTAAACCCCCTTATTAAAAGGAAAAGGATGTGGATAACAAAATGATTTTAATAGATCAAGAGTTGAGAGCCGAGTTTCCAGGTCTAAACGTCTTACTAGGACATATAAACGGGGTAAAAGTCGAAAAAGAGAAACCAGAGCTTGAAGAGTTCAAAAAAGAACTAATCCAAACTGTTAAAGAAAAATATAGTCTCGAAACTTTAAAGGATATCCCTGTTTTAAGGTCTTACCGTGATTTCTTTTGGCGTGTAGGAATAGATCCTACAAAAATCAGGCCAGCTGCTGAAGCTTTAATAAGACGCATTTTAAGGGGAAATCCCATTCCAAAAATCAACAGTTTAGTTGATGTTTACAATCTTGCATCAATCACCTCGGAAACCGCTATAGCAGCCCTTGACCTCGACAAGGTAAAAGGAAATCTTTTTATGCGACTTGCAAATGAGGGAGAAAAGTTCTTAGGGATAGGTATGAAAAGCCCTTTGGTTTTAAAAGGAAAAGAGATCGTGATTTCAGATGATGAAAAGCTCGTAGCCGTCTATCCATATAGAGACGCGGACAATACAAAAATAACTATGGGGACAAAAAATGTCCTGTTTCTATTATGCGGTGTACCGGGCATAGACGAAAAAACGCTGGAAAACGCTGGGAAAACAACTATTGATTATGTAACGAGGTTTTGTGGGGGTACCGGGAAGTTAGGGGCGTGACTTTGGGAGTAGGTTTTTTCCCGTTGGAGGGTAAGGGAGGCTTATAGTTGTTTTTACCATGGTTTTTAGGTGGAAGAATTTTATGTATGTAAATGGAAACATATTTATATTAGGGTTTCTAACCTAAAATACTTGACAAACGTAGTCGTCCGAATAGTCTCTAGGTCTCTCCTCATAAACCACAATTTTCTGTTTTGGTCATGGCGACTACGTTTAACTTTATTTAAGTATTTAAGTTTTAACAGCTTAACAGTTATCTGGTCTAGCCCTGTTGGGCTAAGCTTTTTGCTATTTCGACACCTTCTGAAGCGTTTTTTGCCCACGCGTCCAGTTCTGGCTTGAGTTCTTCGAAGAATGTTCTTCTAACTAGCCAACCTCCTACTAGGATTTTGATTTTTTCCCTTAATCCTGTGGTTTTTAATGCTTGGACGAGGTTATTTATTTCGTCCATCATTGTTCTCATGCTTGCGGAGATGGCTAGGATGTCTGCGTTTGTTTCTTTGATTTTTTC
>JBHLKN010000040.1:0-9707 GCA_048886645.1 Candidatus Hodarchaeota archaeon
TTATTGTGTAATTTTTCATCCTTTATTAGTACTGGAATGCCTTCTATTAATATTTTAAACCTTAAATTTGGGTCTATGTCTTGAAGCTGAAGTAGATCCACGGGTATGCCAAGTTGTATTTCTATTTTAGTCCCTAAACTTAAAAATTCGTTAAAGGGTAAGTAGGGCATAGCGTATATTGCGATATAAATATCTCTAATGTGCTCTCTTCTAGTAAAACTCCCAAAGATGTAACATAGTTTTACACTATCTTCTTTTTCGAGGATGATCTTGAGACTGTCTAGTAATGCCCTTTTCTCTTCACTGTTTAACTTATAATATACAATTTTATCATATTTTGATTCCATATTTGTTTTCCACCGCTTTTAATAAGCCTTCTACAGAATCAAAGTTCTTTTTGATTGAGGTGTATGGACATAAGTCTGAAAAGGCTTGTCGGATGTTTCTTTTGCTCATTGGGTTCTTTGTAGTCTTTTTGTTATTAGTTCTGATGCGTTTGACCATGGGGGGATGTAGTCTGAGAGTGGGGGTGAGTAGCATGTGTCTATGTTTTCTAGGTCGAAGGCCGTAGCTTTTTTTTGTATGGCTGTGGCTATGGTGTTTATTATTTGAGCGATTCCTTCCCCTCCAACGATTTGTGCTCCAATTATTAGACCGTTTTTCGGTTCTGCTAGGAGTTTTACTTTGGTTTTTTTACCTCCTGGGTAGTAGTGAGCACGTGTTTCGCCTATAATTTTTTGTTTTATGGGGTTTATTCCTGCTTTTTTTGCTGTGGTTTCTGTTAGTCCTACGGCACCTATTTCTATGTCGAAAATTTTTGTTACTGTGCTTATTAAAACGCCAAGAAACGTTTTTGAACCTCCGACAGCGTTGATTCCTGCGATTTTGCCTTGTCTTACAGCAGAGCTTCCGAGGAGGGGGGTTACCCATTCGCCGGTAATTTGGTGTTTTACTTCAGCACAATCCCCGCATGCGTAAACGTTGGAGATCGGCTCATCACTACCTTTTGTTGTGAGGATGTTCATTTTTTCATCGACCTTTATGCCGTTTCCTATTTTTGCGAAACTTTTTGCAATTTTTACGTTTGGCTTGAAGCCTACTGCTAGCACTGTAAAATCTGCGGTTATTTCTTCTCCGTCTACAGATATGCTTTCAACTTGTTTTTCTCCGTTTATTGCTTCAACTTTTTTGCCTATTAGGAGGGATATTTCTTCTTTTTTTAGGTGTGTTTCTACTTCTTTTGCCATGTCGGAGTCAAGCATTTGGGGTAAAATTTGGGGCAACATTTCGACTACTGTTACCTTAATCCTCTGGCTTGATAGGGCTGAAGCTGCTTCTAGACCTACTAAGCCTCCCCCAATGATAACCCCGTGGCTATCTTTTCTTTTTTTAACGAATTCTTTTATTTCGCGCCAATCGTCAATTGTTCTGGTTTGAAAGACGTTATCTTTGTTTATTCCTTCAATGGGGGGTATAAATGAGCGGGCTCCTGTGGCAATGATTAGAGCGTCAAAACCTAAAACTTCCTCCTTCCCCCCTCCATTAGGAGCTATGGAAATGGTCTTACCGGTTAAATCGATTTCTAAAACCTCGCTGTTTGCCTTATATTCTATCTTGTTCATCTTGAGGAATTGGGGGGTGTAAACGATTAAAGCCTCGAAATCGTCGATTACGCCTTCAAGAACGAAAGGAAGACCACACCTAGAATAGCCAATATAGGGTTCTTTATCAATAACGGTTATCTCTGCTTCTCGATCGTATTTTCGAGCGTAAGCGGCAGCCGTGCACCCTGCAGCACCAGCACCAACGATAACAACGCGTTTACCCAAAAGCAACCAACTCTTACCACAAAAGAACATTAACTGATGTGGGATCCGGGGGGTACTTTTTCGTCTGGGATTAGGAGGCGTACTGTTTCTCCGTCGGTTGATTCTGCTGCTAGGACCATTCCTTCTGAGGTTATTCCTTTGATTTTTGCAGGTTTCAGGTTTACTAAAACTACTACGTTTTTTCCTACGAGATCTTCTGGGGAGTACCATTTTCGCAATCCTGCTACAAGGGTTCGGTCTTTTCCTTCTCCTAGGTCTACTGAAAACTTTATTAGTCGGTCGGTCCCTTTAACCGGTTCTGCTTTTTTAATAACGCCGATCCTTATATCTAACCGTTTAAACTCTTCAATGGTCACTATTTCTTCTTCTTTCATCTCTTCCACCACCTTCTTTTCTTTCTCTTCGCTTCTTATTTTGGCAAGTTTTTCTTGAAGCTCATTTTTATCAACTTTATTAAAGGATAAGCTCGGGATTGAGATTTTTTGTCCTTCTTTTACCAAAAGTTCTCCTGCACTATCCCATGATTGTTGGTGTATGGTTCCCTCTAATCCAAGCATCTTCCAGATATTTTCACAAACTTTTGGCATTATTGGGGTGAAAAGAATTGCTAGTGATCTAACAACTTGTACGCATAAGTTGAGGACTGTTCCAGCCTTTTCTCTGTCTTCGTTTATTAGGTGCCATGGTGCTTTTTCGTTAAGGTATGCGTTAGCGGCTCTAGCAAGGGCTAAAGCTTGGGAGCATGCTTCTTTAAACTTGAAGTTTTCAAAGGCTTCTCCAACGATTTTAGGCGCTTCTTCGATCTTTTGAATAAGGGAATTGTCTACAGAATCCAGAACTCCTCTTTTTGGCATGATGCTCTCAAAATAGTTTGAAATAAAGGTTAAAGTTCTGTGTATAAAGTTGCCTAAAACATCGTTTAAATCGCTATTAATACGGGTTTCCAGCTCGTCCCAAGTGAAACTGTAATCTTTAACCTCAGGCCGTGTGGCGATTAATAAGTATCTCCAATAGTCGACAGGAAGCAGTTCTAAAGCTTCATCGATCCACACTCCAACACCCCTGCTTTTAGAAAACTTGTCTCCCTCAAAGAGGAGGAATTCTGTGCTTGGAACGTTATAAGGGATCACGTAACCCGAACCGTTGGCTAATAGGAGGGCGGGGAAAACGACGAGGTGGAAAACTATGTTATCTTTGCCTATAAAAAAGAGGGTGCGTGTTTTTTCATCAAGCCAGTAGTCTTTCCATTTTTCAGGGTTTTTAGCGATCTTTTCCGCCCACTCTTTGGTGGCAGATACGTATCCCAAAACTGCTTCAAACCACACATAGATAACTTTTCCTCCCGATTCTGGGAAGGGGGCAGGTATACCCCATGAAAGATCCCGCGTTATTGCTCTTGGTTTTAAACCTTCCTCTAAAAAGCTTAGGCTCCAAGATCTAGCGTTATCAGGGATGGCTTCGTTGTTCTTGATGAAATCTTTTAATTTTTCTTGGAATTTAGGGAAATCGAGATACCAGTGCTCTGTTTTTTTGATTATGGGTGTGGTGCCACATATAACGCAGTATGGGTTGATAAGTTGGGTGGGTTCTAATGGTTTTCCGCAGGTGTCGCATTGGTCGCCCCTTGCCCCTTCTGTGTGACAGTATGGGCATTCTCCTTCGACAAAACGGTCGGGGAGAAATTTTTCATCTTTTGGGCAGTAGGTTAATTCTTCTTCTTTTGTGAAAATATATCCGTTATCATAAATTTTCTTGAAAAAGTCTTGTACAAACTCATAATGATGGGGATTATAAGTGAGTGTATAATTGTCGTAACTGATTTCCCAAAGCTTAAACAGCTCGCTAACCTTTGCATGCATTTCTAAAGCTAGGTTTTCAGGTTTCATCCCTCTTTTCAGAGCCTCAACTTCTATAGGGGTTCCATGGCAATCAGATCCACTAACAAAAACTATATCGTCACCTTTAAGACGTAAATAACGGGCAAAGACATCAGCTGACAAAACAGACCCTATCATGTTACCTAGGTGAGGAATACCGCTCACATAAGGCCAAGCACTAGTTACAACCCATTTTCTCTTTTTGCCCAAGAAAAACGCCTCCTAATAGATGCAAACGAATTAATAATAGTAATAAGAGTATGTTTGGAACAGTTTGTTTAAAAGTTATTCTGAAAAAACTCTTTAAAACTATTTGACCTAAGTGAACTACGCTTTTCAGTAGGGTATAAGGTTGGTTTTGTTTTCATGGGGAATAAAAAGATTTTAAACGGAAAATTTGACCTTCACGTCCATACAAACTACTCAAAAGACGGTGTAAGTAGTGTTGAAGAAATTCTTACAAAGGCAAAAGCTTTAGGTTTGAATGGTTTAGCAATTACAGATCATGACGCTATAGATGGAGCGCTAAAAGCGCTAAGAATAGCTGATAAATTCGGTTTAATAGTGGTCCCAGGTATAGAAGTCACCACAAAAGAAGGAGAAATTCTCGTTTTAGGGGTAAAAAGCCCGATACAAAGAAAACTACCTGTGGTGGAAACGGTCAAAAAAGCAAGAGAGTTGGGAGGTTTTGTTATAGTACCCCATGCATATGACTATTTGAGAAAGGCTATAGGGCGTGTCGCTGAATATTTAGACATAGATGCCGTTGAAGCTTTAAACGGAGGAGAATTTCTCCTGTTTTCCAACATTTTTGCTAGAAAATTGGCTAAAAGAAGAAAGCTCCCGATGACTGCAGGAAGTGACGCCCACAGTATTAAAACATTAGGATGCGCATACACCATAATCCAAGAAGAAGTCTCAAACTACCAAGACGTTATTCAAGCCATTAAAAAAGGCAATACTCGACTCGTGGGAAAGGTTATTCGCCTTCCAAGAGTAAAAGAAGCAATAATCAGAAGAAAACAAAGAAAAAGAAAAACTAACTAAAAAAGAAAAAAGGGGGGGGATATGGTTGGGAAAATTAAAAGTCAGCCCCCAAGCCGCCATCGCCTTTACAAGGAATTAATACACCCACACACTTGTTTTTAATCCCTTAATGAATTAAGGCCATTTCTTCCTCTTCTTCTCCTACGTTCACTTTATCTTTTGGTACTATGTATTTTGGAATAATTCGTTCTTTTGATACTTTTTGCCTCTTCCACAACTCCTCCTTTAAAAGGTCTCTAATAGCGCTACGAATAGCTTCTGAGCGGTTAGGATAGCGCTGACTTCTGACTAGAAAATCCAACCCCTCAATAAGTTCAACCGGTAGATGCACAGTAACTAAACGCACAAGCAGTTTCCTCCTATAAATACCGATTAAAAGCGATGCATTAACAAATTTTCAAAGGACTTTCAAGACAGTCCTCATATATTAATTGTAATATCTCTAACGTATCACTAACCTTTATATAGACAAAACAAGCTTTTTCTCCCTACCTATCCTCCTTTTTTTTATTTCTATTCTACCTCAAGATTTCTCCAATCTTTAATCCTTATTTTTTCTTGTTAATAATTTTGCCTAGGAGATAATTTTCTGAAATATCAACAATCTCAACCTCAAGAAAATCACCTAAAGAAGCGCCTTCAAGGTCTTCTTTTAAAACTATTGGCTTGTAAGCATAGTTTCTTGAAACAAAAACCTCTTTATTTCTCTTCTCGTTTACAAGCACTCTACCCTTCCAACCGATCCATTTGGAGTTTCTTTCCAACTTTAACTTATTACAAAGCTCATAAAGCTCCTTACTCCGCTTTTTAATAAGTTTTGGATGTAACTTATCAGGACGCTTAGAAGCTGGAGTATCCGGTCTATCACCGTATCTTGAAATATTAATAACGTCAGGCTTCAAAATTCTCACAAGGCGTAAAGTCTTATGAAAATCTTCTAAAGATTCTCCGGGAAAACCAACTATCACATCGGTAGCTACAGAAATATTAGGAAAAGTGTTTCTAAATCCGTCTATAACCTTAAAAAACTCGTCAACAGAATACTTCCTGCCCATTTCGCGAAGAATTCCATCAGAACCGCTCTGAACGGGTATGTGGACAAACTTGTAAACTTTATGGCTTCCAAATGCAGTAACGAGCTTGTGCAAAATGGGAAGAGCGGTATCAGGGTTCATCATACCAACCCTAACAAAGAAATCTCCCTCAACTTCACAAACACGGGAAAGCAAAACCCCTAAATTAACGCCATTAGCCTCCCCAACAACACTTTTCCTAATAAAATCACCATCATCATCACTGTCCCTAAAGTCGACACCATAAGAAGCCGTATCCTGGGCTGTAAGGAGGATCTCCCTTGCCCCTCTTGAAACACTTGCCTTGACCTCTCCCAAAATAGTTTCAATAGGATAAGAAAACAAACCGCCCATAGCCTTCTTGACTAAACAATAAGCACAACTACCCAAACACCCCTGGCTAATGGGCACAATAGCGGCAAAATCACTAAAACGAGCCCTAGGAAGGCAGAGTTTCACCTCCCTTCTAACTCCTAATAACTCCACCCTATCGCCTGAAACCGCTCGTCGAACCACATCAACACAATCAGTAACATGATGAGGACCAAACATGCTAGCCTTAGGCGCTAAACGTTGCACCAACCAAGGTTCAGCCTCGGGCATACAACCAGCAACAATCAAACGTTTCTCAGAAAGACTTGCAAGCTCTTTTATACGATTGATCAAACGATGCTCAGTTGGCTGCTTCACCACGCAAGTCAAAATAATAACAACATCAGCCAAATCCAAATCATCGACTAAACTAAAACCAGCCTCAGAAAGCAAACCGCGAACAATCTCAGCCTCACCCCGAGAAAAAGTACAACCATAAACCTCAACATAAACGCGAGTATCAGAACCACCACTTACTACATCAACACAACGACCACTAACTACAACGACATCACTGCCAACATAATTCTTACTTCCATTACTACCACTAAATCTCTCCACAACCAATCAACCACCACAAACAAAAACCAACAAAGAAAGAAAAAATTTCTCTTATCGTTCCAAAAGTTTTGTTCCACATTTGATACAGAATTTTGAGCCTTCTAAAACCTTCGCCCCACATTTAATACAATACTTTTGAAAAGGCTTCTCTTCGGAACCTTTTGAGTATAACAAGGCTTGATCTAATTCATAAGCCCACCGAATCCTTCTAGTTAGTATTTTAAAATATGAAACAACTAAAACTATTATTCCGATAACTGCTAACATTGGCGCGTTTTCTAAAACATAACTTGCGTTCGTATTCCAGAGAGAATGAAGTGTTACTGCCACTATGTAACCTTTTACCCATGTACCTCCCTGAATTTTCGATCTTCCAACCTCGGAACCTAAATATCCAGTAAAAAGCAAGTGCCCCACAACTAGGCCTAAACCCCTTATAAATGTGAGCTGAACTCCTGCCGTAAAGTCGAATTGGGTGTAAGCTGTTAAACCGTATGAAATGTTTTCTATGAAAGCAAAACCAGCGCCGATAGTGCCTCCATAAAGTAAACCGTCCATGGCACCATCAAACTCCGGGTCATCTCGTAACCTGAGAACAAACAGTCCTTTGCATGCTTCCTCGATTATAGGCCCGCCTATAGCAATAAGTTGAAGCTTAGTTAAACCCAAATTCGTTAAAGCAAGAGTGTTAAAAATTACAGCGAGAATAGTCGCTAACATGCCATAATAAAAGGCTTTTGCTATCTTTCTTGGAGGCTCTTTTTCATACTTATCCTTACAATACAATATCACCACGTAAAATAGGGAAAATAGGAAGGCTATAGCGACAATATAAGTCCATTTTGGCGCAGATTGCAACTTATCACTCAATTCATCGATAAAAGCCACTTTTATCCCTCAAATTGATCATGGAGCAAAACTATTTTAATCACTCTTTTCTTCGATTTCTTTTTCCGTCATTTTTCTTAATTTTTGTTTTAGAATAAGAAGAAAAGTTTTGGGTGGAATTTTAATACTTTGCTCCCGTAAACTTGTTTTGTATGAAGTATAAATGTCGTTAAACAGACAACTAATACCGTATAAACGGCGTTAAAGCAAAATGTTTAAAAAAGAGTTTATTAGCGATTTAGAAAACATTATCGCGGGACTAAAAAACGGTTTAAAACAATAATCTACTCCTTTTTCTATTAATTTTTGTAGGGGAAAAAAGATCGTGATAAAAAGCTTAACTTTCCTTCTTTACATCCATTATTTTATCTATTTGAACACTCAGCACTTCGCCATCGCTTCTTATTTTTTCTAAAAGATTCCTCTGTTCAAGTGTTAGTTCTTTGGAAAGTTTGCTTTCAAATAAACTTTATAAAGTGCATTAGCATCAACAAATTTTAAACATAAAAATTGGAGGTTATGAGTGAAAACCATTAATCTACGCGCTTTGTCCCCTTTTATTCTTACCAATTCTCATAACGGTTCCACTTCAACAAAACAAAGTTCAAGCAACCCCGGTAGACGACGACATGCTGCCTGTAAGAACAAGGAGGGAAAAACACGATAAAACGTGTAATCGGCGGAATTATGATGTTATTCGGCGGAATCATGCTGTTCTGGGGACTGCTATTTGCTTCCCTCATGGAAGACCTAATCGGCGGAATTATGATGTTATTCGGCGAAATCATGCCGTTCTGGGGACTGCTATTTGCTTCCCTCATGGAAAACCCTCTGGCATACATCATTTTCTGGACAGTTATATTCGGTGTTGGTGTGTGGTTATGGGAAACAAGCAAACCAGAAAAAGGGAAGGCAAAAATGCAGATAGGAACCTTAAGAGAAGGGTATGAAAGAGGGGATCAATTCTGCCCAAATTGCGGCAGAAGAATCGGCGTATATGATCGTTTCTGCCCAAATTGCAGTAAACAAATAAAAGGGATATCCTAGACCAAACCCCCTATTAAACCACTTTCTAATTTTTGAAAATTTAACATTGTTAAATATTGTTTGTTTTACGCCGTGTATCCCATATTAAACGAACATTTCACGACATTAATTACAAACTATATTTATACTCTTTATGCTCCCAGAAGAATCTAGTTAAAAATAGCGGTTATCCTCCAATTATGGGGGGTAAAATTGCTAAAACATCACCGTCTTTTACTTTTGTTTCGAGAGTTACAGTTTTTCCGTTTAAAAGAAAAAGATAGCTTTCTTTGACTTTTCCATCTTCATCAAAAAGATGGTGGTAAACTTTTTCGCCGAACTTATCTACAAATAGATTTAAGAGGTCAAAAACAGTTAAATCGCCTGGAAAATTTAGTTCAACTTCTTTTACACCTATAAGTTCACGTAATAAAGCAAAAACTCTGATTTTACAACTTTTATTTTTCTTCAAGTTTTTTTCATCCTGATCTTCGCTAAGGCCTCTTTCACTGCTTCCCGGGTATACCTATCTGTGTATTGGCGGGCTTTCATTAGGGGCTCTAGAGCCCTTGGATCTCCTATTTTTCCAAGGGCAATTGCTGCTTCGCTTCGAACGCTGCTATGTTTATCATCAAGAGCTTTTATGAGGGGGTCTACTGCCCTTGCATCTCCTATTTTTCCAAGATCTCTTGATGCATACATCCGGACTTTCCAATGTTCATCGTTTAGAGCTTCGATTAGAAGTTCTAATGCTGGTTTTCCTATTTTTCCAAGAGTCCTTGATGCATACATTCTAACAGTCCAATCTTTATCTTTCAAAAGTTGTACTAGGGATTTTATAACTGGTTCTCCTAAGTCGCTAAGAGCCAATGCTATTCTTTCTCGAATAGGCCAATTTTTCTTATCTTTTAAGGCCTTTATTAGGCCTTCAATATTCTTATCGGTCTTCATTTTTTGCACGTTTATGTTGGATAAATAGAATCCTACCATATATATCCCTTCTAGCTGTTATGCAAGAAGTTTGATGTAGATAG
>JBHLKN010000040.1:9807-15738 GCA_048886645.1 Candidatus Hodarchaeota archaeon
AGGACTGATGTTGCTCTCCATCGAACTTCCCAATCTTTATCCTTCAAAGCTTGTATGAGTAGTTCTACTGCTGCTTCTCCTTTCTTTACAAGAGCCATTGTTGCTTTTTCTTGAACATCTTCATCTTTTAGAGCTCGGACGAGGGCATCTACCGCTCTTACACCCCCTATCTCTTCAAGAGCTGATGCTACTATCCATCGAACTTTCCAATCTCCATCATACTTCAAGGCCTTTATCAAACCTTCAACATCTTTCTCAAGCTTCATCTTTTCTACATCCGGCTTAGATGAATCAGATATGCTCATATCTACACCTTCTGAAACTTATAGAGAACAACTGCTTATAGAATATGAGAATCAAGTTATGTAAAATTGCATTAGCCATCGAGGTGATACCTAAGAGTTATAAGAATAAAGATGGAAAATTAAAAAAAATTTTCCATGAACATTAACTGAAAAATAAAAATTGCAAAATAAGGGGAATATTATGGTTGTTAAGTTTGGTATTCAAATTGCATCACAATTAGGTTTTGATTATAAAACGGTGGAAAAAATTGCTTTAGGAGGTGAAAAGGCTGGATATGATTCTATCTGGACTAGTGATCATTTTTTCATGGATGAGGAGTCCATAGATCGTAATTGTATGGAGGCGTGGACTTTACTTGCAGCTTTAGCTGCAAAAACAGAAAAAATCCGGCTGGGAACCTTAGTCACCTGTAATTCTTATCGTTATCCAGCTGTAGTGGCTAAAATCGCGGCTACTGTGGATATGATTTCTAATGGTCGGTTATTTTTTGGATTTGGTGCTGGTTGGAAAGAGATAGAATATAATGCGTATGGTATTCCATTTCCTAGCTTGAAAGAACGCATGGATATGATGGAAGAGGCTATTCAAATAATTAAGCTGTTGTGGACTGAGCCTAAAGCGAGTTTTGAAGGAAAATATTATAAAATTAAAGATGCTGTTTCAGCTCCTAAACCGGTGCAAAAACCGATGCCTCCTATCTTAATTGGAGGAGATGGAGAAAAAAGAACATTGAGAATGGTAGCTAAATATGCGGATTATTGCAATCTTTGGCTAGTTCCAAACTTAGAACATAAGCTAGAAGTGTTAAAGAATCATTGTAAAGATGTTGGAAGAGATTATGATGAAGTAGGGAAAAGTTTGTTTGCTGCTTGGCCGCCTGTTTTTATTACAGAATCAGAAGAAGAGCTAAACAATTATTTAACTATGCAATCGAAGCTAAATAACATGTCTGTCGAAAAATTAAAGGAAATTTTCCGAGAAAATGCCCCGGGTTCTTGGGTTGGTTATCCTGAAGAAGTCATAGAGCGGTTCCAGTTTTTCATTGATCTGGGATTTGATTATTTCCAAGTTAGGTTTCATGGAATTGGTGAGGATGTATTGAAGGCTAGTCAAGCGTTTGCAGAATTAGTTATGAAAAAACTGTGAGAAAATGTCAAAGATCATAGTTTATCCCCCCAAAATTAGTCAAATGTTTTGTATTTTTTAATGGTTTAAGATGTGGTTTAGATGGGTGCCTCTTCTCCTAAAGAATCGCAAAAAAGCAGGATGCAAAAAAATGTAACTATAGCCATGTTAATAATCTCCCTAGTGCTTTTTGTTTACATAATTTATCTCCAACTTAAAATATTGGAATTGGCTCCAGAAACACGGGCAACTTTTATTTTTATTGACATTCTTGTTATTGCTTATTTAGGAGTAGAGATATACAGGGAGATATGGAGAAAACAAGAAACCGAAAAATAGTGATGATAAACGAGGAAGATTTAAGCTAACTAACTTTTTTGTTTTCAAGCTAAAAAGCTAGGAAGTTTTTTCTCCTAAAAAATTAAAACTGCTCTTTGAGCTTTTCTTCTATCTGAGAACAGATATCGTTTGCTTCATCTTTGATGGGAATGGTTTCCATTTCTTCCGGTCTTGAAGCCCCTAATCCCAGTTCTGCTGCCCTTGCTAATTGTTCTTGTTGAAATATCTCATCCTTGGAAACGTTGCTAGTGGTACCGTAAATCCTGAGAACAGCTACCCCCACAGCATCCAATGCTACCCTATCATTACTGGCTATGATAATTCCTGGTTCTATCAGTTTTCCGGCCTCAGGACCTCCTTTAGAGAAACCTTTTATCCCGTCTATTATTACAAACTTTGGTTCGTAAGCTGTATTAATCTCCGCTATCATGTGCCTTTGATATCTGGAGCTGTGAAGTTCACGCATATAGTTATAACCGTCATCTGGATCGAACTTTGCCACCATACCAACGCTGTTCTTAAGGCTCATAGTAATGTGACCGCCGAATCGATGGGTTTTCAGGCAACAGGTTTGCACTATCGCGTCAGCTTCCTGGAATACTTTTGGAAATAGAAAGCCCCTACTCCAATGACTCCCTTCAGGGTTTTCCTTGATCCAATCTTCGCTCTTTAAATCGTCAAGTATCACTGGGTCAAATCCTTGTTTCTCGGCGAGTTTCATGACTCCCGTATCCTCAAGAACGTTTTTAGTGTCTCCCATGCCGCTTCTCTCAGGCATAACTACGCTGGCATCTTTTTCTTTAAGAGCAGCAACTATTGTTGAAAGTGTATCTATGTGTGTAGAAGCAGGGAAGGGATCGGCGCTGTTGTAGTTGGCTTTTAGGGCAACTTTTTTGCCGGATAAACTTTCGAGATTAAAATATTTCAATAACTCTTTTATGCCCCCTCCTCTGTCATTGGTTTTGATTATATATACTTTCGAGTTGATGGATTTTTCCAAGGGTAAGACCTCCTTGATAAAGCCTCTTTGGGTTCACATAACGCTGTTTGGGGGTCTTCATATTTTAACGTTTCAAAATATAAAAATATTAAAATGTGAAAGATCCCCGATATAATCGAAAGAGTGGAAGATACCTTTATTATTATAAGAGTTCCTAAAAACTTAAAATAAAGTTTAGGTTGGTGGTTTAGATAAGTGAAAAAATGGAAAGTTTCATATCAATGCTTTCTATAAGGCTTATGAAGGACTTAGTCGATTTTTTTGACGCAAACATAGTCTATGATACCTTGTTAAAAACGGGTAAAAAAATGGCTTCAATAGACCGCAGAATGGAAAACACAGACCTCTCAACATCCCTCGGAGTAGTTGAAGACGAACCCATTTCTGAAGGCAATTTAAAACTGCTACCTAAATGCCCCTTCACCAAACCAATAAGGGATTACGAATCTGCTACAGGAAAAGCCATACCTGGATCGCTTAAAAAAGTAATGAGAATAGCTAACAAAACAGGTATCTATGCTGCTGTTACTCCTTTCTGTATAATTCATCAAGCTTTTAGAGAAGCTGTAGGAACTTTTTTCGACAAAGAAATTAAGCAGTTAGGAGCCAAAAGCGAGGCAGGCGAAATAGCTCTCGCTTCAAAGAATATAAAAGAACTAGGTTTATCAGAAGATAAGATTAAAGAAAAGCTTGAATCAAACGAGTGCGTTTACTGGATCTCTTAGGGAATCCTAATACTTTCCTCAAACAAACCCAAAGGAGAAAAGAAAACTCAAACAAAAACCGTTTTCAAAAAAGAATGAAAGGGAAAGTGGCTAAAAGTCTTGAAAAGACTAAACTTACCAAGTCATGTCTTGGTGCCTTTCTTCTTTCCATGGATCACCACGATTATGATATCCGCGAGATTCCCAAAATCCCGGTCTATCTTTGTCGGTGAATTCAACACCTGTAACCCATTTGGCACTTTTCCAAAAATAAAGCCTTGGAACTACGAGTCTTACTGGATAGCCATGTTCTGGTGTCAGTGGCTCGTTATTATGTTTGACAGCAAATAAGATGTCTGGTTCGAAGAAATCGCTTAGAGTAAGATTTGCTGTGAAACCTCCGACTGCATGAACTATGACGAATTTAGCCTCAGGAAGTATGTTGACAAGTTTCTTTATTTCGCTAGTGCTTACTCCTTCCCAGAGGTTATCAAGCTTTGACCACCCTGTAACGCAATGTATATCTGAAAACACTTTCACCTGTGGAAGTGACATAAATTCTTCAAAATTAAGCTTTTTTTCTTCTTCAACCAAGCCCCAAACCGTAAATGTCCATTTAGAAATATCGATTTTTGGTGTTCTTCCATGATGTAGAACCGGGAAATTTTCTCTAATTTCTTGACCCGGTGGGAGTCTGTTTTCTCGTTCGGTGTCTGGACTCTTAATCACTTTTTCATCTTCAACAACCATAACGTTACCCCTTAAATTTCTTAAACTGGAATGCTGATTTCATGTCATATAGAATTAAAAAACTTTCTTTATTGCAAAGTTTTTTTAATGTTGTTTAGTGTTTAGCTATCTAGTTAGGTTTTTGAGTTTTGTCGGTTTATCTTTTGTGTATTTGTTTTTGGTTTTCAAGTTTTAAGGTTTAGAGGTGCTTGTTGATGCATGATGATGATCACGCTGATAATGAAAAGGATGTTATTTATCTGGAAGACCATCACAACCATGATCATAAATATGAACATGAGGAGGAGGATCATATTCATATTTGTAGTATTGAGGTAGATGCAGATATTTATGGGAAATTGAAGGAGAAAGCTACGGAGAATCGGGAGATCTTTCGTTCTCAGAGTATTAAGGCTTTTAACATAATGGGATCTATCGGTTGTGGGAAGACGGAGCTTATTGTTAAGATGTGTCAGGCTTTAAACCAAGGTTTTCATATAGGTTTTATTGCGGGTGATGTTGCTACTACTGTCGATTATGAAAGGGTAAGGAGTATTGTCGACAAGGGAATACAGATTAATACAGGTAAGGAATGTCATCTTGACTCTATAGTGGTTAACAAGGCCCTTGAAAGAATTCTTGGTCATGAGGAGGACGCTGGTATAGATGTTTTGTTTATTGAGAATGTGGGTAACTTGATCTGTCCTTCTGATTTTGACCTTGGGGAGGAGAAGAGGGTTGTGGTAGTGAGCGTTGATCAAGGTCCATGGATAATCCGTAAACACCCGATTCTTATAAAGACTTGTGAAGTGATCGTTATTAATAAAGCAGATTTAGCGAAAGCAATGGATGTCAATGTAGAAGAGTTAGTAGAAGATGCAAAGAAAATAAATCCAAGGGCAAAAGTAGTGGTAACAAGCGCTAAAACAGGGGAAGGGATTGAGAAGTTAATCAAAAGTTTGGAAATAAAATAGTTAAGAAACGGATTGATCAAGAAAAATAAAGGGATTTAGACAGTTTTCTTTTCCCCTTTCTCATTTTTTATGGTTATCTTTTTTAATTATTTTCAAAGTTTTTTGGGGGGAAGAAAAGAGAGTTAAAAAAAGCGATTATTTGTTGATGGGGGGTTATGCTGGAAGGATGCAGCGCTGTAACACTCCCATTTCTGTGAGCTTTTTGATTATGTTTTCATAGGTTTCCTTGTCTTCTAGGGCTTGGTTTATCATTTCTTCTTGCGTGTGGCTTCCTGCTTTGGTGATTACGGTGATTTTTTTGTCTGGTATTGCGTCTATGAGGGCTTTTTTTATTACCGCTCCTATGACTCCTCCTGCAGGGCAGAAGGGTGTCGTAGGGGTGAATTCTACCTTTATTTCGTCGTCTTTTATTTCAATGTCTTCTGGTGTGACTATTCCCATATCTGTTACTGGGATGGGATGTTCTGGATCTAAAACTCTGCTGATAATCTTCATTAATTGATCTTTATCGACCATTTTCAATCGCCTACCTGATCTAAATAGATAGGAAAGTTAAAAAAGCTTCTCATTCTCAAATTTTAGAATAAGTTTTTTAAATTGCTTTGTTTTATTTGTTGATATTGTTTCTTATTATTATTATGGTGATGAGTGCTTGATACGTTTTAAACGGGATTTATTGTGCTTTACCTTCCTTCTTCTGATAATAGGCGTTATGTTTCTTTTTCCTTTTGTAATGAAAGGTGTTAGTGATAAC
>JBHLKN010000041.1:0-15479 GCA_048886645.1 Candidatus Hodarchaeota archaeon
GCATAATGGTGGGGGAAAAGGCGGATCTTAGGATACTTGTTATGGCGCCTCTTGAAGAACGGGTAAAGCGTATAGCAAAAAGGGACTGTTTATCTTTAGAGGAAGCTAAAGAACAGACCCTTAAAAGGGAGTTTAGTGAGAATCATAGGTATAAGAAGATTTATGGCGTAGAGATTAATGATGCAGAAAATTATGATATTGCGCTTAATACGGCAAAGTTTACCACGGAAAAAATGAGGGAAATAATTAAAACAATAGTACAAGGGCTGGAATGAAAAACAGTGATTGAAAGATTTTTTGAACTTAAAACCAAAAAAAAAGAAGAATAAAAGGCATTTAAAAGATTTTGATTGGTAAAAGTTTAAATTGTTCCCATTGTTTTTAGTGAACTACTTCCAACTTTTGCGTAGCCTTCCCGCACGATTTTCTTTATTTTCTCGTCTTTCATGCTTTTACCTCGCGTTTCGCTAACTGCAACCTCATTGATCTTTCTCTACCCATTCTTTGATGTCTTCTTCTGTCGCGCCGAATGGACATTCGTTCTCTGAGCTGTCCATAATATCCTTTCCGATTAAGGTTGAGGCGAATTTGTCCATCTTGCCCATTGCGCCTTTTCTAACGATTCTCCCTATTGCGATTGCTTCGAGGATTTCTTTCTTTTCTGTTCCTGTTCCTTGAGCTTGGATGACGGTGGTTTTTAGACAAGGCTGGCAATTTGCCCCGACAGAAGCTCCAATGGCTATGAGCATTTTTATTTTATCGTCCATATTAGGCCTCCTTGTTTTTTTCATTTAACTACTACTTGAAAGTAGTAGAAAACTATTTAAGCCTTCTCTAACTATTACTTATCAGAAGGAAGGTGAAACCACTGGTCACCAACGTGGAAGCAGTCGCTCGAAATCGTATGGTTTCGCGGCTTAAAGAACTTGGCTTATCGACTCATGAAGCATTGAGCTACGTTACGCTTTTGACGCATTCCAACATAACTGCGGGTGTGCTGTGCAAGGAAACGGGCATCCCTAACTCAAAAATTTACTATGCTCTGGACGGGCTCTCTAAGAAAGGCATGCTCATCCTCCAGAAGGGTAATCCAAACATTTACCTGTCTATACCGCCAAAAGAAGCTATCGCCAATCTGAAACAACAGCTGACTGAAAGTTTCAATGAGAAAATCAAAGAAGCGGACGTTTTAGTCGACATGCTGACGCCAATATACGAGAGCGCCGAAAAGTCAGAGGAACTGGAAGTAGCGTACATCATCCGAGGACAAAATAACATCATCAATAGAATGAAAGCACTAATCGAAACAGCACGGGAAGAAATAACCATTTTCATTTCACACCCAACAGTTCTCAAAGGACTCAAAGAGTCACTGATAGAGGCAAAAGAAAGACGCAGAGTCAAACTAAACATCGCCATAACCCAACAAGTCCTCGAAAAAGAAGATTCCTCAAACCTTGGCGACATACGCTTATTGTGCTGTTCAGTTGGAATGCTTATCTCCGATAGGAAAACGCTCCTGACAGTGTCAGATTGGATCGACGAAACTGCCATGTTGACACAAGACCAAAATCTGATTCGAGTCGCCAGAGACTACTACGACAATCCTAGTGTTGCACAAGCGTATGATAGCCTAAAAGGAAAACGTCAATTTCAAGTTTAGTTCAGAGCAAGTTCATCATTCTGATAACTATCTTTTTAGTTTCTCACGCAGTAAACCATTGTTAAGCTTTCATTCCCCAGTTTTCGCAGGGGGACTTCACGCCGAAAAAATTTAAAAGTTGTTTCTCTGAATTAATTAAGGCTGTTGACAATTTGCATATGAGAGAAGAAGAGAGGTGTGGTTTTTATGGTAAGCTTTGAGGTAGGTAGAGTTGTGGTCAAGGTTTTGGGTCGAGAGGCTGGCAGAAGAGCGGTTATAGTGGATATTATAGATGAGGATTTTGCGCTGATCTCGGGTCCTAAGGATGTTAGTGGTGTTAGGAGGAGACGGGTGAACTTTAAACACTTAGAGCCGGTTGATAAGTCGATTAAAATCGGTAAGGGTGCTAGTGATGAAGAGATTAAGGCGGCGATAGAGGAAGCGAATCTTTTAGATTACATGCGGGAAGTGATCAAACTATAGGGTTCCCCGAATTTGTTTAACTTTTAAATTAGGGGGGAAATGGTATAAAAAAGGTTTTTGAAGAAGGTTTTAAGCGGGAGTTGCCTTGTGACGAGATATTGAAGCTTAAAATGCTGGTTAAGGATGAGGAGCCGACTGATCCGGACTATGGGGTGGATCCGAGGGAAAGGGAGTTAGGCGAGTATGTAAGGAAGGGTGTGATTAATCTTGATAAACCGGCAAATCCTACTAGTCATCAGGTTAGTGCTTGGGCTAAAGAGATTTTGAAGGTTGAAAAGATTGGTCATGGGGGTACTCTTGACCCGAGGGTTACTGGTGTTCTCCCTTTAGCGATTTTGGACGCGACGAAGATCGTTCAGGCTCTTCTTCCGGCGGGGAAAGAGTATGTTTGTGTTATGAATGTTCATGGGGACTTTTCAGAAGAGGAATTATTAGGTGTTTGTAAGGAGTTTGTGGGGAAGATTTATCAAAAACCTCCTTTAAGGTCTTCGGTTAAGCGTAGAGTGAGGGTTCGGGAGATGTATTATGTAGATGTGTTAGAGGTGGAGAAACCTTATGTTTTGATGAGGGTTGGGTGTCAGGCAGGGACTTATATGCGTAAACTTTGTTATGATATTGGTGAGGTTTTGGGTTGTGGAGCGCATATGAAGGAGTTGAGGAGGACTAGGGCGGGTTGTTTTAAGGAGGATGACACCCTTGTAACTCTTCAAGATGTTAAAGATGGTTATGTTTTTTGGGAAGAAGAGGGAGATGAGGGATATTTGAGGAATATTATACAGCCCTTGGAATTTGGTTTAAACCATTTACCGAAGATAGTTATTAGGGATTCTGCTGTTGATGCTATATGTCATGGCGCGGATTTAGCGGCTCCAGGTGTCCTTAAGCTTCACGAAAAAATAAAAGCCGGAGAACTTGTTGCTTTGTTTACTCAAAAAGGTGAAGGTGTAACCCTTGCTCGTACGACTGTTAAAAGTGATAAAATAGCAGAAATCAACCATGGGATTGTAGCAAAAACTGAACGCGTGATCATGGAAAGAGGATCTTACCCAAAATCATGGAAAAAAGAGAAATAATAGTCTTATTATGTGATCATTGTGCTGTAGTCTTTATTGATGAGATGATTTTCTAGAGCATGCATTGGCTTCTACTGATTTAATAAACGATTTCTTAGCAGCAGTGTAGGCATCACGGTCAGAACCGTGCTTAGCTGCTAACTCCTTCTTCAAATGATGATATTTTTGGGATACTTTAGGATGAGTGCGGAGATAATCTCGAAACAATAAGTGTCGCTTCCAAAAATCACTCGTTAGTTCGACCATGTGTATGTGATATTTTCGAGCTTCTGGAGGACCCTTCCAGAAAAAGCGCCTTTCAGGTAATGAATCCTCAAATTCAGGAACATACTCATAGCCAATGCTTTTGAGCGGCTCGATACACTCTTCCGCATCATCTAGGTAACGGACAGCAATCATTATGTCAATGATCGGCTTTGCGCCTAATCCAGGTACTGCAGTACTTCCAATGTGCTCAATAGCTACGACTATATGGCCGATAACTCCAAGAATTCTATCCTTCTCCTCTTCGTAAAGGATTGGCCATTGGGGATCGTAATCAACAATTCTAACAGGAGAGCACATATCTCTTTTACCTCGTTAATAAAGCCGAACTCATGGTAAGGTTGTTGAAAAGGGCTTCCCGTCTCGGTGGCAGAGGATCTGCACCACATGGCGACCAGAATAGAGGCACGGTGGGACTCCGCCACCGGGCATCACCCACTGACCAGCCATGTAAAAGTTCTCTAAGCCAGGCAAGGTCTTTTTTATCTGGGTAGTAATTGCTTCCGAGGTGGGCAGCCAGCCCTCGGGAGATCCTTTGTAATTGCGAGTGTAACGCCACCAAGTGTAAGGCGTAGCAACATCGGTAATTTCTACATGGGATGAGATGTCGGGATAGCGCGTTTCTAGTCGTTCTAGAATTTCCTCCGCTATTCGTTCTTTTTCGACTTCGTAGCGTGGTCGATCTTTTTGCAACTCGTTCCAAAAATTCCACTCTGTTTCGATCATAGATTGGATTACCGTTTTGCCCTTAGGGGCAAATTTGTCACTATAATTGAAGATGCGGAGAGGGATCCCATCAATAACTTGGTTGCCTATGGTTAAGGGGTGCTCTAGTTTTATCATGTTAATATACGGTTCGCCTAGGAATTCACGGGTCACGCCAAAATTTACCATAACGATGGGGCGGAACAGTTTCCAATTCTTGTATCGGTTCTCGATCTTCTTATCCACGTAGCGCCCGTCCAGCATCTTGTAGATGGTGCTGAACCCATCGGCGGCGGAGACCACGATATCTGCTCGGTGCTCGCTACCATCAGCTAGACGCACTCCCACAGCTCGATCGTTTTCCACCAAGATCTTCTCGACGGTAGCTTTATAGGTAACTTGCCCACCTAGGTTCTTGTAACGCTTCTCGATGGGCATAACAAAGTCAAGCGATCCACCTTCAATCAACCCTAACTGTCTGTCCGCAATCATTGCCAATATCATGAGGATAAACCAAACCGGTACCTCTGGCAAGAACATGTTCTTGATAACGTAACGCAACCAAGGGTCATGAATACGTTTCACGAAATCTTCGACAGGCTTAGAGTATTTACCGATATAGTATCTGAACATTCGCCGCATTCCCCAAATCTGTTTGAACTTGCCTAGGAAGCCAATCAATTCCGGTGGTTCGCTCATCATCTCCCCCATGTCATATCCTTGCATAGCACGGGCACCAGCTATTAAACCATCGATGATTTTAACATCGGTAGGTGAAAAGGCTTTTAAATCGTCTGCCAAGCGATCCAGATCTTGGGTAACATCCAAAATTCGTCCACTGGTTTCATCTATTAAGCGCATGTAGGTAGTCATGTCGATGAAGCGGTTGGCTTGGGCTGTGCCCAGTTCGCGGTATATCTCATAGGTTGACTTTCTTGGCTTGTGATCCATCACGAAGTGGATGCCGCCATCAATTATGTACCCTTTACGTTTCCAGCAGGTAGCTACTCCTCCCGGTTTGTTGTGGTGCTCGAAGATTTGGCTTTGATATCCGTTCATCTGAGCGTAGCAACCAGCGGATAGACCGGACAGTCCGGCTCCGATGATTATGATCGATTTTTCAGCCACTTTTTTTCCTCCATTTCTTGACATTATTTACCTAATAATTAGTTTTCCGAGTTTTTTATTCGCTTAACCGCTATTTTTAGAGTTAAAGAGAAATTTTATTAAGTTACATTATGATTTTTTTATGGGGTTTAAAAATAAAAAAATTAGCCATGAGAATGATATTGGAAAAATGGGATAGGGAGGAACGGTTTAGAGAACGATATTACGAGGGTTTGAGGTGAAAATGGAGGGTTTAAGCAAAGTTTTGGAGAAGGCTTTAGACATATTGGAGACGAGGATTATTTGTCCTTCTTGTCTTGGTAGGCAGTTTGCGTTACTTGGTCATGGAGTGGCCAATTTTAGGAGAGGTTTAACGATCCTAGATTTTATTGTACTTTCAGCTCATACAACGTATATGGAGGGAGAGAGAGAGGAAGATCGGGAAAAAGTGCTTAAGATTTTATATGCAGCTTTTAAATCTGGGAGTAAGTTAGCAGGCACAACTCTTGAAAAAATAGTAGGAAAAGAGGGAGATCTTTATCAAAAGTTTGAGAAGGATTATGGAGAAGTTTGTTGGCTTTGTGAAGGTTTGTTTTCTAGCTTTGAAGATTTGGCTTTAAAAGTGGTTGAGGCAGGGAAAGAGGCTGAGTTTGAAACGTTTTTGATAGGCTGTGTTGTTAATCCTTTGTTGATTGAGAGGGAAGATTGTTTAAGAGCAGAATTTGGTTTGGTTTGGGGTGAATCTTTAAAGTCTGAGTTGAATCGTGAGATTGGCAAGATTGTTTCGAAAATTACGGGGAAAGTTGTGGATTTTAATAGGCCTGATGTCGTTTTTTTAATGGATTTGGTGAGGGATGTTGTTGAAGTTAAAGCTTCTTCTATTTTTGTTTATGGTAGGTATCGTAAGTTGAAGGGGGGTGTTCCACAAGCGCCTTGGTTTTGCAAAAGTTGTAGGGGTGAAGGTTGTGATGAGTGTGGTGGTAAGGGTCGAAAATATGAGACTTCTATCGCTGAGCTTATTTGTGAACCTGCCCAGGAATTGGTAAAAGGAGTAGGTTGGAAGTTTCATGCTGCAGGTAGGGAGGATGTTGATGCTTTGATGCTTGGAAATGGAAGGCCTTTTGTCCTTGAGGTAAAAAACCCGAAAATAAGGAGTTTTGATTTAAAACTTCTTCAAGAAAAGATTTCTGAAGGGGCTAGGGGGATTATTGAGGTTGATTCCTTTAGGTTCAGTGATAAGGAGGAGGTTAGGCAGCTTAAAGAAGCAAGTAGTGTGATGCAGAAAACTTATAGAACCATTGTTAAACTTGAAAATGAGGTTGCTGAGGAGGAGCTTAAAGTTTTAGAGGAACGGTTTTCGGGTGTTAATGTCTCCCAGAGGACTCCTACAAGGGTTCTTCACCGTCGAACCGATATTGAAAGAATAAAAAAAGTTTTTAGTTTAAAAGCGCGAAAGATTGATAAGTTTCATGTTGAATTGCTTATAACAACTCAAGGAGGAACGTATGTAAAAGAGCTTATAAGCGGTGATGAAGGTCGAACTAAGCCTAGTGTAGTAGAGATTTTAGGCGTAAAAGCAGAGTGTTTAGAGTTAAGCGTGATTTCTGTAGAGTAAGTAATGGAATATTTTTTATTAAAAATGTTTAAATTGATTTGAGTAGGTTAAAGTATTTGTTTTTATTATGGTGGTTTTGGTGGTTAGAAAAACTACTGGTCCCCGCAGGAGGACAAGGAGAAAGTTCAAGAAACATATAAGGAAAAAAGGATTGCCACCGGTAAGCAAGTTACTAGTGGACTATGAGCTTGGGGATAAAGTAGATATTATTATCGATCCTAGTGTGCATAAAGGCATGCCTCATAGAAGATTTTTTGGAAGAACTGCCGAGGTAACCGGTAAGCGTGGACGGGCTTATATTCTAAAAGTTAGGGATGGTAACAGTTATAAAACTGTTATATCCCGAGTTGAGCACATTAGACTTCACACTGAATGAAAAAGCTTATTTTTGTGTTTATTAATTGGGTAGAAGTTAGTTGGAGGAATTTTTATTGCCACGGGAGATTTTGGATTCTCGTCCTATAAATCTAGCCGAAGTTAAAGAGATTTTGGATAAGCGGAGTGAGGAAACTGAGCTCGGATATATTGGAAGAATTACGCGGGAGTATGCTGCTAAATTTTCCCATGTAGAAGATTCGAAAACAGCTAATGAGCTTGTTGACTTTTTGGTTTCTGAATATGATTTTGATAAGAAAGAGGCAATAATGCTTGTAAATGTGTTACCTTTAACGATTGATGAACTACGTCCTTTAATCTCGGAGTTTAAGAGTGTAAAGAAGGATTTAAAAACAGAGGATCTCCAAACTATTGTAGAAGTTTTCAAAGAGAAGTCGAAAAAGGTATTATGATGGAAGAGGGGTGAATCTTAAAAATATTACTGCTTCTTTGCGCTAAACATTTTTTAGCGTTTTTTAGATTAGAATGTTAGATATTTTTGGGATTTTGGATTCTGATTAGATTATTATCTTTTGGGGAGAAAATCATGGTAAGTAGAAAGAAAAACGAAAGAACGGTAAAAAGTAAAAAATATGAAGATTACGTGGTGGTTTTAGACTATCTGTGGGAAGGATACTTAGAAGAAAAACCGCCCTTTAAGCGTGAACCTATAATACAGGCGATTGGCGAGTATTTTTTCACGCTTTTAGAGCTTTCACCCCTATCCTCTGGCATCTCTATAGAGTTACATCAACGTATAAGTATAGTTAAAGAAAGGAAAAATAAAATGGTTCAAGTAAAAAGGCGTCTTACCTATAAAGATTTAACTGCAACAGCTAAAGCTGAGCTTCCCTTAGTAATTGAAGAGATCGTTGAACGGCAAATAAAAAGGTTTGTAAACTGGTTTAATAAAGCGAGCCCTATAACGACTAGGATGCATCAACTTTCTTTACTGCCAGGAATCGGAAATAAGTATTTATGGAGCATTTTGGAGGAGAAAAAAAAGACTCCTTTCATAAGCTTTGAAGATATCAAGGAACGTACTAGTTTATCAGACCCTAAAAAGTTGATAGTGAAACGTATTGTATACGAATTAGAGCGCGAAGATGTTAAGTATAGGCTTTTTACGAGAAGGTTTAAATCTTTAGAAGAGGAAGAAAGCGGCGAAATTGAAGAGAAAGAATATCGAAAAGAAAGGGCTTCTCCCCATGAAAAATCAAGAAAACGCTATTAAAGAGATTAAAACACTCCTTAAAAAGCACTCTATCCCCTACCTGCGTAAAGCTCTTGGACAGAAATTTCTCATAGATTTTTCAATATTAGAAAGACAAATTATCCTAGCTGATATCACTAGTAAAGATAAAGTTTTAGAGATTGGAGCAGGTTTAGGGACACTAACGAGAAAGTTGGCGGAAAAAGCAGGTAAAGTATACGCTTTTGAAGCTGATAAAAAGCTTGCTTGTGCTTTGGAAAAAGAGGTTTCTGTTTTTACTAATGTTGAAGTAATACCCGAAGATGCGGTAAAAAGCCCCTTTCCTCTTTTTAACAAATGTGTAAGCAATCTCCCCTATAATATATCCACTCCGATAATGTTCAAATTACTAAAACACGATTTTGAACGGGCTGTGTTAATGTTACAAAAGGAGTTTGCTGATAGACTTGTTTCAAAACCCAGCTCTAAAGACTATTCACGCCTCACAGTTTTAGCATCCTTAAAAACAAAAATTGAGATAACGCAAATCGTTCCAAAAACAGCTTTTTATCCTGTTCCAAAAGTTGATTCAGTCCTAGTTGTAATAAACCCCGTAAAACCTTCCTTCGAAAAAGATCTGGAAGAACGACTTGAAGACTTACTAAGGGTACTATTTAGTCGTAAATCAAGAAAGTTACGCAAAGTTTTAAGGAGTTTTCTTAACAAAAAGATCCAAGATAAAGCATTTACAAAGAAAATTGTTTCAAAGCTTCCTTATGCTGAAGAAAGGATAAAGTTTTTACAACCTATTCAATTTGTAAATATCACAAAAACCTTAATAAGATTGTTAGAAGAGGTGGGAATAGGGTGGGAAGACGTATTTTCTGGCACAAAGACATAAAGATAGAGCTTGACGATGAAAAAGTTTACGCGCCTGCAGAAGACACTTTTCTACTCCTTGGCAGTGTAGAACCCTTAGTTTCAGAGGGAGATGTAGTTTTAGAGATAGGGGTTGGAAGCGGGATCATAGCCCTTACCCTTGCAAAACATGTTAAAAAAGTAGTGGGTATAGACATTTCAAAAGAAGCAGTAAAATGTACAAAATACAACGCCAAAACCAACCGCTTAGAAAACAAAATAGAATTAATTCTTGGAGACCTATTCAACCCTCTAAAAACAGAAGCAAAGTTTGACTTAATATTGTTTAACCCTCCCTACTTACCCTCAGAAGAAACAGATGAAAATCTCTTTTTGGAAAAACCAGAATTAAAAACAGTTTCAAAAACGTGGAACGGCCTAGGGCTAAGGGGGAGAAAAGTAATTGACAGATTCATTAATGGATTAAAAATAAGGCTCCAAAAAGATGCCCAAGCTTTCCTTGTACACTCTTCTTTAAACGACTTGGAAAAAACCCTATCTTTAACCGAGAAAATGGGTTTAAAATGCGAAATTATAGCCAAGAAAAAACTCTTTTTTGAAGAACTATACATCATAAAAATCAAACAAAAATAAAATAAAAAAATAACAACCAACTAAAAAAAGAAAATTATAAGAGAAATAAGATATTTAGTGTTAATGTTTCCCTTTTTTGGGAGGCGGTGGGTTTTGCTTGAACTTATCTTTCTCGGCACTGGCGGTGGCAGAATCGTTATGACCACGCAGATGCGGTGGACTGGAGGTATAGTATTAAGGGGAAATGATACCCAGATACACATAGATCCTGGTCCAGGGGCTTTGATAAGGGCTTTAGATCTGGGAATAAACCCTCAAAAAACCGAGGTAATAATTGTGACCCATACCCATTTGGACCATTATGGTGACTGCCAGATCCTTATGGAGGCTATGGCAGGAGGAGCTACTAAAAAGGGAGGAGTTCTTTTGGGAAGCAGTAGCGCTCTTATAGGCGATGAACAATATTCGCGCATAATTTCAAAATACCACGAGGGACTTCTTAAGGAAAAGCGGGTTTTAACCCCTGGTTCTTCATTTTCTATAGAAGGGATTAAAATCACTGCTACACCAGCATACCATTCGGATCCTTCGACTTTTGGTTTGATTATAGAAGAGGAAGAAAATGGCGCTAGGATAGGGTATACAAGCGATACTGCTTATAATCAGTCTCTACCAATTTTTTATAAGAATTGTGAGCTCTTTATTTTATGTTGTTTAAGGCCGTTCGGGAAACCTTGGGAGGGTCATTTGTCGACCGATGAAGCGATACCTTTTGTAGAGGAAGTTAAACCAAGTTTAACAGTTTTAACCCATTTTGGAGCCGCTTTCTTAAAAGCTAATCCTGAAAAACAGGCTAAAATAGTTGAAGAAAAGACGGGAATAAAGACTATAGCAGCAACTGATGGAATGAGTATAAAACTTGAAGAAAAAGAAATTTTCTTAAAAGAAAAAACTTCTACCAAAGAAGAAAAGAAACTTGTAAAGAAAAAAGGTGCTATTGCAAGCCAATTAACTGATTTCTACTCAAAAAAATAGGTTTAGTGCAGCGATAGTAAGAAAGAGATGGTTTATTTTAGTTTGAATCAATCTTTATATAGAAAGTTAAGCCAGACTAATTAACGTTTTTTATTTCAAACCAATCGGAAGCACTAATTCCAATAATTTTTTATTATTTCATTCCAGCAATAATAAGCTAATAAAATGAGATTTAAAAATCAAGTTAAGGGGTTTTTTATGGAACAAAGTATGGAAAAAGAGGAGGTTATGGGAAAAGCGGTTTTATACTTTACGACTGGTTTTAACTGTGCAGAAGCCTTGCTTCTTGCTCTACAGGAGGCTTTAAACGAGGAAGAAAATAACATAATACCGCGAATCGCTACACCTTTTGGTGCAGGTATCGGTGGAAGAGGATCTGTTTGCGGTGCTTTAAGTGGCGCCATTATGGCAATAGGTTTAAAATATGGAAGAATGGAACCCGTAGAGGGTTTAGAGGCGTATAATTTAGCTTTAGAACTTTACAGGCAGTTTGAAGAAAAGTTTGGCTCAGCGCTTTGCTATGATCTGACCGATTGTGATCTTACAAGCTTTTTAGGATTTGAAAAATACTATGAAGAAAGAGTTTTCCAACGCTGTGTAGAGTACGTTAAGGGCGCTGTAGAACTATTTTTAGACCTCTTAAACAAAAAATAACCCACTTTTCTGTTTTTTATTTTAAAACTCTGCTTTTAACTCTTCTCCTTTTGATATGTCAAGTTTTTCAATTCTTAAAACAGGTTTAATTGTCTCTGAGAGCTTCTTCGCAACATCAACCCAATTTTCAGGAACTTTGACCTTCGCTTTCTCGACAGTAGTCCCTAAAGCTATACCTTCAGCAGCTTTCGCCCTTCTGAGCTCCGCTATAACCTCGATCGCTATAGAACCTTCTTCAGCTTCGGTTTCATCAAACTCAATATCTTCTGGAGAAAGCCACTCTAAAGCGTGAACAGAAACTGATCCCTCCTTCTCCTTAAAAAGTTCAAGATAAACTGCCTCAGTAAGATGAGGACAAATAGGAGCAAGCATCTTTAAACTATCCAAAATGACCCTATAAAGTACGAAACTGCTGCTTTCCTTTTCTTCACCTTCTTTTCTAAGCACTGGTTTTACTGCTTCCAAATAATGATCACAAACTTCATGCCAGAAAAAGTTTTGCAAAATCTTAAGGGCATCATTAAACGCATAACGATCCATAGCATCAGTAACTTTTTCAATAGCTTCCTTCAACCTAGAAAGAATCCAAGCATCAACAGGCATTAAAGCCTTAACTTTCCCCGAAGGAGAAATACCATCCAGAAAACTGCTTAAAAACCGCGAAGCAGACCAAAACTTCTGAATAAAAGACTTACCATACTTAGTAATATCCCAAATGTAGGGAAAGTCTGACCCGATAACCATAGAAAGAAGAGTCTGCCGCATAGAATCTGCGCCGTACTCCTGGATACCGTCTGTAGGCATAACCACATTACCCTTCGACTTACTCATCCTTTTACCATCAGGACCCAAAACATGACCATTAACAAGCACCTCAAGATAACTCAAAAGCCCAGTTAATATGAAGCACCTAAACGTGGTATACGAATGCCAAGTACGGATTATGTCGTGTCCTTGCTGTCTCACTGTGGCCAGAGCTTCTGGTCTGGGTTGATATTTATCAGCTAAACCATCATAGTATCTGGTTATTATGAGAGGAGTGATCGAACTATCTATCCAACAATCTGAAGTGTCCGTAGTGCCCTCTATCTCTTTAGAACCACATTTTGAACATTTATCCACGGGAGGACTTGTTTTAGTCGTGTCCACAGGCAGTTGCTCTTTCCTTGGTGGTATTAGGTTCCCGCAACCCCTACAAGTCCAGAAAGGTATAGGAGTACCAAAAACCCTTTGCCTAGAAATGATCCAATCCCATTCGATGCTTTCACACCACTCAATGAGCCTCTGAAGGAAGTATTCAGGAATCCACTTCATTCTTTTACTTGTCTGTATTATATCTTCTGCATAATCTTTCATTTTGATGAAAAATTGTTCTGTTTCAAGAAACTCTACAGGCCGCATGCAATCTGCCCGATCTGTGTGAGATAAAACGCTATGAGGCATTTTTTCTTGTTTTACCAAGAACCCTGCTTCTTTTAGGTCTTCTAATATTGCTTTTCGCGCTTCTTTGATAGTTAATCCTTCATATTTTCCAGCATTTTGCATTTTTCCATCTTTAGTAATACAGATTTTTACGGGTAGTTTGTGCCTTTGTCTCCACTTTATGTCTTGCTCGTCACCATATGTACAACACATAACTATTCCTGTGCCAAATTCCGGGTCAACTTGCCTATCTGTAAGTATGGGTATTTCATCGCCGAAGAGAGGGATTTTAGCTTTTTTCCCTTCTAAGTGTTGGTATCTGGGGTCGTTAGGGTGATAAAATATTCCTTGACATGCAGGAATAAGCTCTGGACGTGTTGTAGCAATAACTACAAACTTACCTTCCTCTCCTGATAGTGGAAATTTTATATAGCTAAGAAATCCTTCTCGTTCCACATGGCCGATTTCTGCTTGTGAAATAGAAGTTTCACAATACCAACACCAATAATTAGGGAAGGTGCCTCGATAAATCATTCCTTTTTCATACATCTTAATCAAACTTAGCTGGACATAACGCCAATAAGATTCGTCCATGGTTTTGTATTCAAACTGTTCCCAATCAGGCCTATAACCGATCCTCGTCATGATTTCTTTCATCGATTTAATCATTTTTGTAGTGTATGATTTACAGCCCTCAAGGAATCTTTTACGGTCTTCTTTCGGGATTCCAAGCCTATATTGGACTTTAAGTTCAGTGGGAAGACCTTGACAGTCCCATCCTTGTGGTAGTAAAACGTTGAAGCCTCGCATTCGCTTATATCTCGCCAGAGTATCGTTCAGAATACACCAGTATGCGTGTCCCATGTGGAGTTCTCCGCTCGTGAAAGGTGGCGGTGTATCTATTGAGAATCTCGGCCTTTCTTGGTCTTCGGGATCATATTTGTAGACGGTTTCATAGATTTCTGGTTTTTGCCAGTATTTTTGCATTTCCACTTCGATTTCCGCGTTATATCGTTTTGGAAGCACCACTATAATACACTCTCAACTTTCAAGATTACTAGTAGTAACAATTTTACAGTTTTATGTGTTTACAGCTAAAAATATTTTGAGCAATTATTTTAGCATACCCTTTCAAAAGCTTTTCAAAATTTAAATAGGTTTATATTTTTTAAAAAAAGCAGGGAATTCTTTATTTTTTTAAAGTTTCTCATGTTATGTCTCTTTTTTGCAGTCTCCTGATTCCGAAAAAGATTAGGGCTACAGATACAAGTATCCAGAGGATTGCTGAAAGGTATAAGGGGTAATAGCCTGCTAATTCGGGAGTTTTGAAGAGTTGTTGATCATCGTCGAAGGCGGTGAAGACATCTCCCATTTTATAGGTGCCACCTATAACTCCTATTATAATGGCTTTTTGTGGAGATATTTCGACGTTTAGAGCTTGGAGTATCATGATGTAAAAGTTAGCTAAATGATAACCGATATCAAAAGACAAATCTAAAAATAGTTGAAGATTTCTTTTATCGGAAAAAAAGAGAAAAATTAATAACAGCAATCAATACGTTTTAGATACTCATTTTGTGAGAAATATAAGGAGGATCAAGTTAAATTGTCTAAATCGGTTGTTTTTTATGCAAAATCACACGATCCGTGGCAAGTTTGGCCAGTAAAACGGGAACATATGGAGGCAAACCTACTTGTAAAAACCCTGAAACTTTTCGACGAAGCAGGAGCTAAAGATATTATTGAAAAGGGTGATAAGGTAGCGATCAAAGTTCATGTGGGAGAAGCTTTTAATTACAGGTATTTGCGTCCTGAATTTGTTGCTTGCTTGGTTAAGAAGGTTAAGGAATACGGTGGAAAGCCCTTTTTAACAGATACCACAGGTTTAGGGGTTAAGCCGAATGATTATGGAGACGGTATTGTCACTTTTAACCGTACAATTGCCCTGAACCATATCGAGGTTGCAAGATCTCATGGTTATTGCGAAGAGGTTACAGGAGCGCCTTTTATTCCTGCTGATGGAATGTCTGGCGTGGAAGGTTTAGAAATAAATCTGGGAAATGCTATAAGGAATAAGCGTGTTTTCGTAGCTAAGGCTTTAATTGACGCTGATAAAGTTATTTTAGCGACCCACTTTAAGGGACATGGAGCAGCAGGATTTGGAGGGTCTTTGAAAAATCTGGGAGTTGGTTGTGTTACTAAAGCTTCAAAGTGGCTTGCCCATTGCCTTGAACCTCCCGAAATTACAGAAGCCTGTAATGGATGTGGTGATTGTATCGAAGCTTGTTTAGGAGATTGTATAACTATCAAGGAAGGTAAGGCAGTAATCGATTACGAGCTTTGTGTGATGTGCGGAGGTTGCCAGGAGGTTTGTAAAGAAAAGGGAGCGATAAAAGTTAAGGGCGCTAGTAATGAACAGTTTTCAGAAGGTTTTGCGGACAATGCTAGGGGAGTCATTAA
>JBHLKN010000042.1:0-7248 GCA_048886645.1 Candidatus Hodarchaeota archaeon
AAAGCGTAGTACTGCTGGTAGTAGTTAGGAATCTTTCCCGTTTCCCTCCAAGCCTCACGCCGCTCATAGGTGGCTAGGTTGTAGAGGGCCGTTACAACCTTGCTCATCCGTTTCAGCTCTTCTTTATGAGAGCAGATCTTTAGCACTATTGTAAGCCTCATTTTCACCCAAAAATGTTTATACAAAGATTCATATTTAAGCACCCCTAATAGAAATCAATCGCAATTCATCCCTTCCCTCACTGAAGATGCCTTCTTGTGGCATGGAGATAAATAAATAAAAAACAGTTTCTGCGCCCTTTCTTCTTTTTTAAAAAGCATCAAAAATATATCTATTATCCGTCATTACTCTTTTTTTTAAAACACTTATAACCGCTTTTTATGGCTGAATCTAAATATATCCACATATTACCCTCGTATTTTGTTATCTTAAAATAAAGGCTTCTGATTACTCTTTAGTCTCTTAATTAACATAGTTAGCTGGTGAATGCTTTGACTATTCTTTCCAGCCTCCTTGGGAAAAAACGAAAAACTGTTAGCATAGGTTTCTGTGGGCTAGTTAACGCTGGAAAAACAACGCTTGCAAACCGCATAGCCATGGACCTTGCAGGAAAAAAGGTGGGAGAAGTCAGCCCCATACCCCACGAAACCCGCAAAACCAATAAAATAGAACATGTTAAATTAAAGTTTGATGGGAAAATCATTGATATGACCCTTGTAGACCTGCCAGGAATCACCACAAAAATCGATTATAGAAAATTTATGAAAAACCACGGTTTAACTAAAGAAGAGTCTATCCAAAGAGCGAAAGAAGCCACAAGAGGGGTAGTTGAAGCCATAAAAATGCTTGACCAAATCGACATAGCTTTAGTGATCGTCGACTCCACAAAACCTCCTTTTGACCAAATCGACCTCGTAATAGTAGGTAACTTAGAAGCAAAAGGAATCCCGATAATTATCTGCGCAAACAAAATAGATCTAGACGAAGCCGATCCCGAACTCGTCGAGGAAACCTTTAACGGCACACATTTTGTTGTCCCTATATCCGCTTTAACAGGAGAAAATATGGAGTCTCTGTATAAAAATATAATAATTTCTACTTGAAAAAGGAGGACCAATAGATGTCAAAACTTGATTTAATTAGTAAGGATGCCACACAAAAACTTGACCTTGAAACAAAGTTTACAATGATAATAGACCGGGTTAAAAAAGGCACAATCCTCATCCTAGAAGGCGGTTTGTCACCAGAAGAACAAACCGATCTAATACGCAGAGTGATGATGCAGATAAACTTTGAAGAACCACCTTTTCCTGGTGTAGAACTTATAAGTTTCTTCAAAGAATCCTCCCAATCAACTTTTTGGAAAAGATCCAAAAAAAGGTTAATTTTCACCGTGGTTGCTCCATCTTCAGCCGTAGAAATCCTTAGAAAAGATAACGAAATGCTAAGTCTTCTACTGAAAGACGCTTATTTCCAAGCATAAACGATAAAAATAACAAACCACGATTAATAGATCTCTAATGGTTGAAAGTAAACTAAAAAACAGTTTCAAAAGTTTTCCTTTCTTTTTTTTAACTGTTTTATAGGTACATTTTAATGTGATTATATGTTTCTTTTATTTCTTGGGAAGCATTATACATTACTGGTTCAGCGTGTCCTGGAAAAAATGTTATTACGTCTAAGTTGCTGAGCTTTTCTAAGCTTTTTGTTAATTGTTCTGCATCTCCTGTGGGTAAATCAACCCTTCCCACACCACCATAGGCAAAAATTATATCCCCCGTAAATAAAACCTTGTTTTTCTCATCAAAAAGGCATATAGACCCAGAAGTATGGCCTGGTGTATGAATCACTCTAAGTTCATCTCCACTACTTAGTTTGATTAGATCGCCATCCTTCACAACATGTGTAACTTTTACAGGTGTATACTGATATGGAAACATAAAGGTTAAAACGCGACTCTCATCACCTTGCTCTATCGCTTCTGCCTCATTAAAATGAGCGTAAACATTAGGAGAAAATTTTTCAACTATCGTAGCCGCGCCTCCCGTATGATCTAAATGCGCATGTGTAAGAATAAGATTTGTAACCTTAAAAGAAGTATTTATTTCTCTTAACTCTTCTAAAAATCTTTCAGCCAAAAAAGGACTGATACCTGAATCTATCAACGTCACTTCCTCCCCATAAATCAAAGCATAAACATTACACGAATAACCAATACCTAAAAATTTAGCAATCTCATAAGTTCCAGCTTTCATTAATATCAATTGTTACTAGCTCCTTTCCTTTAAAAAATTAAAAACTGTAAAGAAATCTACTAATAACCGTTATTACTTCATTTCATAAGTATTTTTCTTCTTCAACCTCTATCCATTTTTCGAGTTTTTCCACCTCGCTACCTTTTACCAAGTTTGGGTCGTTATTAAGCTCTTCTTCAAGGTTTTTCGCTTCAAATATCACAAGCCATCCCCTATCATAAGGATCCTCATTCGCTATCGACGGGTTTTCTGATATTTCTGGATTTATTTCAACTATTTTCCCAGATAATGGAATTATTAATGGCCCCGTCCATTTACCGCTTTCCACTGTGGCGAAAAACTTGCCTTTTTCAAGCTCTTTTCCCTTTTTCTGCGTACGAATGCTGATTATTTCTTCCATATTCTTTGCAGCAAAGTCATCGATCCCCATCTTCACACGGGAATCCTCGATTTTTTTTATCCATACGTGGCCTGGGTCACTTATATCAATCCAAACATCATCAGGGTAGTAATACCGTCCCACTTGTCCCATGGTTTTTCCTCCAACTTTGAGCTATTTTTCGATTTAAGTCGTGTGTTAGTTTTGGATAAAAGTATTAGCTGTTTTTCTTGTTTAAATTTTTGCATGGTTAGATTTAAATTTAAGGGATTGAACTATTTTTTTTAATTATTTTTAAAAGTTTAAAATATTATAAAATAAATGTTTTAAGAATATAAAACTATTTTTTAATAATAATTGCTAAGAAAAATTGATTAAGTATTTTATCACACACTTTCAAAGGTTCTTGGTATAGTAAGGGGATGAATTTTTGGATAAAGAAAGAATCGGCGTTTTTTTATGTCACTGTGGGACTAACATTGCACACACAGTTGACATTGAAAAAGTAAAAAAATACGCAGAAAGCCTACCAGGAGTCATTTTTGTTAAAGATTATAAATACATGTGCTCCGATCCTGGTCAAAGACTGATAAAAGAAAGCATAAAAGAAAATGGTTTAACCAGGGTCGTTGTTGCGGCTTGCACTCCAAGGCTTCACGAATCCACTTTTAGGGAGACATTGAGAGAGGTAGGATTAAACCCCTACACTCTAGAAATTGCTAATATAAGAGAACATTGCTCATGGGTTCATGATAACAGGGAAATTGCTACAGAGAAAGCAAAAGACATCATAAGGATAGCTGCCATGAAAGCAGGCCTCCTAGAACCTCTAGAAGAGCGTGAAATAGAGGCTATTAAAGAGGTTTTAATAATAGGTGGAGGTATCGCAGGTATATCTACAGCCCTAGTACTGGCAAATAGTGGTTTAAAAACTTATATCGTGGAAAAAGAGCCCTCAATAGGCGGAAAAATGGCTCAACTTGATAAAACCTTCCCCACCTTAGATTGTAGTGCTTGCATTCTCACACCCCTTATGGTTGATGTTGATAGAAACCCTCTAATCGAGATTTTATCTTATTCTGAAGTTGAAAACGTTGAGGGATATATAGGGAATTTCAAAGTAAAAGTTCGCAGAAAACCCCGATACGTGAGGGAAGATCTTTGCACTTCTTGCGGTCTTTGTTGGGAAAACTGTCCAAGTAAAAAAGTACCAAATGAGTTCGACCTTGGTTTAAGTACAAGAACTGCGATCTATATCCCTTTTCCTCAAGCTGTACCAGCAATACCTGTAATCGACACTGAAAATTGCAGGTATTTCCAAGGTTTAAAGGAAGGAAAAGAAAGATGTAAAATATGTCAAAAAGAGTGTACAGTAGACGCGGTAGACTATACGATGAAAGAAAGTTTTATAGAACTTGAAGTAGGCGCTATCGTGGTAGCTACAGGTTATGAAATTTTTGATGCAACCCAAAGACCCCAATATGGATATGGCAAGTATGAGGATGTGATCATCGGGTTACAATTTGAGCGATTGATAAGCGCTTCAGGTCCCACTGAAAGTGAAATAATAAGACCAAGTAATGGGCAAATACCAAAGTCTGTTACCTTCATAAACTGTGTGGGAAGCAAGGAATCTGACGGTAACCAGTGGTGTTGCCGTTACGGCTGCATGGCCTCTTTAAAGCACGCCTTACAAGTAAAAGAAAAGTATCCTGAAGTAGAAGTAAACATCTGTTTTACGGATATTAGGGCTTTTGGAAAAGGTTATGAAGAACTTTATAGACGATGTCGAAAGACTGGAATTAATTTCATAAAAGGGCTTCCTAGCGAAATTTATGAAACCTATGGTGAAGAAAAACACCTCTATTTCACGGTTTTTGACGGTCTTTTAAACGAAGTTATCCGGGTTGATACAGATCTTTTAGTTCTTCAAGTAAACATGGTTTCTCCAAAAGTGACTGGAGAGCTTGTGAAAAAGTTAGGGTTATGTACTAGTGAAGATGGATTTTTCCAAGAGGCCCACGCTAAACTTCGCCCCATTGAAACACCCACTCCTGGCGTGTTTTTGGCAGGAACTTGTCAAGGGCCAAAAGATATCGTTGATGTTGTATGCCATGCGAAAGGTGCTGGAGGAGATGTTTTAAAACTCCTTCAAAGAGGAATGATAAAAATTGAACCTATCTCCGCAGAAGTCAATGAAGAACTTTGTAGTGGATGTGGGATGTGCGAGCCAGTTTGTCCCTACGGTGCAATAGTCATGGAAGTGAAAGAAGATGGAAAAAGGATTGCAAAAGTTATTCAGGCAAAGTGTGTCGGTTGTGGTACTTGTGCCGCCACTTGTCCAAGCGATGCTATTATAGCACATAACTTTACAACAGAGCAGATAATTGCTCAAATTAGAGCGGCGGTGAGTCCCTAATGGAAAAAGAAAACGGGGGAGAATTTGAGCCTAGAATTGTCGCCTTTTTATGCAATTGGTGTAGTTATGCAGGTAGCGATGTTGCAGGGCTTCAAAGGATGAAGTATCCTCCAACAGTTCGCATAATCCGGGTTATGTGTAGTGGTAGGGTTGAACCTAGCTTCATATTAGAAGCTTTGCGAGATGGTGCAGATGGTGTTTTAGTTGGAGGCTGTCACATTGGAGACTGTCACTATATTTCCGGCAATAAAAAGTGTGTTGCGAGGATAGCTCTGACAAAGGAGCTTTTAAAACAGCTTGGTATAAATCCTAAAAGGTTAAGGCTTGAATGGATAAGCTCTAGTGAATCTGGAAAGTTTGTTAAAATAGTTGAAGATTTTACGAAAGATTTGAAAAAAATGGGGCAAAATCCCCTTAAATCTCTTGAATAGTAAGCAGTTTTTGATTTGAAATGTAAAGGTGGGTTTTTGATGGTATTAGTTCTTGAGCAAAGGGATAAAGCACTTGTCGAAGAAACTTTGAGAATTCTCGGCGAGCAAGATCCTTTAGCTTGTTATCAGTGTAATAAATGCACATCTGGTTGCCCTATCGCTTTAGTACGCCAAGATTTTAGGCCTCATTTGATAGTTCAACAAACGAGGATGGGATTAAAAGACGTGCTAATAAAAGAGGAAGCTATTTGGTATTGTTGCCAATGTTTAAAATGTGTAGCACGTTGTCCTCAAAAAGTTGCTCCTTATGAAATCATTTTCGCTTTAAGAATCTTGGCAGCAGAAGCAGGATACTTACCCAAAAATATAGCAAAGCTGCTTCAAGCCTTCTGGAGTAAGGGGATGATTACTGCTCCAATGATCATTGTTACAAAAGATTTTGCCGAAGCTACACGGCAAACTTTAGGTTTACCCGCCCTTGTTGTCGACACTAAAGGTTTAAGAAAAGCTTTGCAAACCACAAAACTCCCCCTGATAATTGAAAATCTAAAGAAGAGCAAAGAATTACCAAAAAAAGATTAATTTTCAACTAGTTGGTGAACCCTTTGAAATATCTCCTATACCTTGGATGCTTGGCTAAAAATGAACAAGTGGAGTACGAAATTTCCACTAAAGCCTTGCTTAAACATTTCAACATAGAGGTTGAATATCTTGGCGATGAAGCCTGTTGCGGCGTACCTGCTAAAAATTTCGACAAGTTTGCATGGATAATCTCTAGCGCGCGCCTTTTAGCCCTAGCTTCTCAAAAAAACGGCGCCATATTATGCCTTTGCACAGGGTGTGATCTAAGTTTTGAAGAAACAACACACCTTCTTAGAGAAGATGATTTTCTACGGGAAAACATCCAAGAAGCCTTAGATACCATAGGATTAGAATATGATAAAAACGTAAAAAGAGTCCACATTTTCGATGTAATATATAACGATATCGGAATCAAAAGACTTTCACAAGCGGTAGAAAGGGATATATCCCACCTAAAAACTGCCTGTTATTACGGTTGTCACGCCATAAGAACCCCTGACCTACACCGTTTAGATGATAGTGAAGCACCAACAAAAATGGAAGAACTAATCGAAGCAATAGGCGGCCAAACAGAAGAATATCCCGAACGTTTAAAGTGCTGCATGGGACCAAACCTATCCTTCGATCCTAAACCTGTTCTAAACAACGTAGGAGAAATAATAGACGCTATTAAAAACCGGGGCTTTAACCTTCTTTCAGTCATATGCCCCTACTGTTTTAAGACCTTCAGCCTAAAACCCTTTCCAGTCCTCTACCTCACAAGCCTAATAGGATACACAGTAGGCTTGGACCCAAACTCTTTAGGAATGCGCCTTAATAGGTCGCCCATAGAAAAAATTATCCCTGAACTTGCAGAACTCCTCATAGAAGAGTTTTAACCTAAACCTGAAAAGGAAAAAGAGATCAATATTCTTTTTATTCTATTTTCTGATAGTTCGTCGAAAATGCTTATAAAGGTAGTATCCTTTATAGTAATTAATTCGGTTTTAAGGGTGGGACCTTTTTTGGAAAAGAGTGAAGTTGATGAAATTTCGAAGGTTTTTGGCTCCATAGATGAAAAATTTAATGAAACCATCGAGTTCATTAAAAGTTCTATTAAAAAAGAGGTTGAAAGACTAAAAACCCTTAACGATGATTTAAATTCTCAACTTTCAACAAAGGATAGCCAAATCAAAGAACTAG
>JBHLKN010000042.1:7348-12612 GCA_048886645.1 Candidatus Hodarchaeota archaeon
GAAAAGAAAGAGTTAGCAGAAGTTAAAGGTTCGCTCCAAGAAGAGTTATCAAGAAAAGCCCGAGAATACGATTCGTTACTTGAAAGATTTAGCAAAATGTCGGAAGAGTTTGCATCCCTAAGTGAAAGAGAAAAAGCGGAAATAGACCTAGAAAATCTTCTTTCTGTCTATATAACCCTTATCGAGGAAATCATAAACGCTAAACCACACATACGTATATTATGGCTACTCCACGGTGAAAAACCAGTAATGACTGCCCGTGAACTGGCTATGGCTTCTGGCTATGATGCTGCAGTAATACTTGGCGCTCTTCATGAACTTGCAAGAGGAGAACTCATAGAATTTTCCCTTGAAAGCAAGGAATCAAAACTAAAAAGACGATTATTCAAAGACTAATCCCATACTTTAATTAAGTAAAAAAATAATAAAGTTTAATAAAGCGATATCTCATACCTCACTTGGACTTGTATAGTTTAGTAATCGTATCTCTAAAAATCTATAATCTTACATTTGAGAACCTCTTCATTTTATTTTTTAGGGTAGGAATGTCCGTTATGAAGTTACGTCAGGTCAGTTTCAGACCCCTTCCCGTTAAAACAGTCCTTAGAGATATGAAAGACCTAGCTTTAATGATGGTCGACTTAGCTTATTCTGCGGTCCTATTCGGCGAAGACGACCTAGCCGAAGAAGTAAAAAACCTCGAAGAATTAGTAGATTATCTTGGCTATCATTTAACCATTAACGCCTTTCTAGCTGTACGCGACGCCAAAGACGCTGAAGAAACCCTCGCTCTCCAATACGTAGCCACAGCTACCAACAAAATCTCAGACCAGGCAGCAGACATAGCCTACATTGTCTCCCGAAAACTAGGTGTACACAAAGCCATCCAAGACGCTTTCAATAACCTCGTAGAAGAAAGAGTCACACGCGCCATCATCCAGCCCCCCTCCATCTTCACCGACAAATCCCTTGAAAAACTCGATCTCACACCACGCATAGGCGTTGATATCATCGCAATCAAACGTGAAAACAAATGGTATATTGATCCCCAACCAAACTTTGTGTTGAAAGAAAGCGACGTACTACTAGCACGCGGCGGAAGATCTGGGACAGAAGTTTTCAGAAACCTCGCAAGAGCCCAAATTAAGTCACTAGAAGAAGCAGAAGAGATAATAGACATGCTCGAAGCACCTGAAATTAAAGACATAACTCCTAATAAAAAGGTTGAGTTTACTGCAATAGAAGAATATCTGCGAGAATTAAAAGACACTTCTGAACTAATAATAGACCTTGCCTACTCCTCCATTCTCTTCAACAGTAAACCCCTAGCCGAAGAAGTAATGGTCTTAGAAGAGTACATGGACGAACTTCACACCTCTTTCGAACTTTACATCATATCACAAGGCACCCCAAAAGACGAAGACGACACTAAAAAACGCCTAGGCCTAATCAGGCTGGGAGTTGCTGCAGAAAATTTAGCTGATGCAGCAACTGAAATAAGCGAAATAATACTAAGAGGACTATCACCCCACCCCATACTAATGAAAATACTTGAAGAAACCGATGAAACCTACAAAAGAGTAGAGATAGCTCGAAAATCTCCTCTAAGCGATCAAACATTAAAAGAACTAGACTTGAAAAACAATTTAGGCGTTGTCGTAATCGCTATCAGACGTGGAAAAGAATGGATCTTCAAACCCCGCGGATCCACAGTCATCCGACCAGGAGACACACTAATATGCAAATGTTTTGAAGAATCCGTGGAAACCTTTGAAAAAATAGCAAGCGGAGAAATCACAGAGTTCTAAAAACAAAACAAAACCCCTAAAAATCAACCCTCCAACATTTTTTCTATCACTCTTTTCGCAATTTCCTCTACAGGCATTATGCTTGTATCCATAACCATTATTTTTTCCTCCCCAAAAGCTTCTAAAGCATCATTCAAGCATATCTCCATAATCTCTGCCTCAACATTCTCCTCAATTTTCTCCTCAAAATAATCTTTCTCCTTTAATCTTTCACGCAAAACCTTCGGATTACACTTAAGGACAACAACCAAATCAACAAGATCTTCAGGTATCAAATCCGCCACATGCCCGTCTATGACCAGAAATCCCTCCTTTTCTTCATCCTTTTCTATGATCTCCCTAATTCTCTCTTGAAACTTTTCTCCATCCATAATAAGCGTATCCCTCTCATGGTCGTATCCAAGATATAATCCCTCCTCTTTTATCACTTCACCAAGTTCTAAATGCTCACCCCTTTCCCCCTTTTTTACAATCGCCTTTCCAAGGACAGTTTTTCCGGTTCCCGGCGTTCCAGAAATAACTATCACTTTCCTTAATCTCAAAAAAATCCTCTCATCCTAAAAACAAAAGAAAAACAAACTTAAAGTTATTTTAAGATGTTAAAAACCTAATTTTATGTATTTTTATTTCTGCTTTTAATTAATTATTAATTTGTTATTTTTTAATAATAAAAAGCAATTTTTTAGTAAAATTTAAAAACTATTATATTACAGTTAATAACTAATACCATTACTAACTAAAAAAAATGTTTGTTTAACCCTTATAAAACAAAAACATTAAGGAAAATTATAAATATAAGGGTATTCGGACTACCTTAAAAACTTAAGATAAAAATATACAAATTTTTGTCAAAATCAAAAACTTTCTTGAGGGATTTTTTTGGGTCGAAAATTTAAAGCAAGAATGGACAAATTAGAACTACCAACCCTACGAGCAGAAAACTTAGAGTTAGCTGTTGGAAGCCTAATAACAACAGAGTTAGATGAAGTATCGGGACCGACGCCCTTTCCAAAAGTTGAAACTCTACGGGAGTGGGATCTCAAACTCATAAACAGATACCCCATGTTCTACGCACCATTTACCGATAATTGTGAGCTATGCACCTTCGGAAAATGCGACCTAACCGCAGGTAAACGCGGAGCTTGCGGCATAGACACCTCCACTCAACAAGGACGGATAATTCTTCTAGCTTGCTGTATAGGGCTCACATGCCACGCAGCTCACGCAAGGCACCTCCTAGACTACTACATAGAAAAATATGGAAGAAACATCCCCATATCATCAGGAGAAGGTGTAAACGTCGAAGCCCCAATAACCCGCCTAATATGCGGTATAAAACCTGAAACCATCGGAGACCTAGTAGAACCCATGGAATACATCGAAGAACAAGTCGTCCAACTCCTAGCAGCCACCCACACAGGCCAAGAAGGAAGCGCTATAGACTACGAATCAAAAGCCCTCCACGCGGGAATGTTAGACTTATTAGCTATGGAGATTTGCGATGTGGCTCAGATATCTGCTTTGGGATTCCCAAAAGCTGATCCAGAAGCCCCCCTAATCGAGTTAGGTTACGGCGTCATTAACGTGGAAAAACCTGTAATCCTTTGTGTCGGTCATAACGTTGTTCCAGGAGCGGAGATCATAGACTACTTAGAAACTATGGGTCAATTGGATAATGTTGAGGTTTGTGCCATATGTTGCACGGCAATAGATATATCAAGGTACAGGAAGACGGCTAAAGTTGTTGGTTCTATGAGCCATCAAATGAAGTTCATAAGAAGTGGTGTGCCTGATGTAATTGTGTTGGATGAACAATGTATCAGGACGAATATTCCTGAAGAAGCTGTGAAAATAGGTGCACCTGTCATAGCTACGACTGCAAAGGCGTGTTATGGTTTTCCTGATATGACGAACTCTGATCCTGATGAGATAGTTAAAGGGCTTGTTAGTGGTGAATTAAAAGGCATAGTGATGTTTGACGAGGAAAAGGTGGGCGAGGTAGCTGTAAAAACCGCCTTGGCTTTGGCTCCACAGAGACAGAAGAGAAAATCTATTCCTTCTGATGAGGAGTTTACAGAGTTTGTCGATATATGTACTGAATGCGGACGTTGTAGACGTGCGTGTCCCAATGATTTGAAGATACCTTATGCAATGAAAGCGGCAAAAGAAAGTAATTTTGATCTTCTTGCAAATCTTTTTGACTACTGTTCTGGTTGCTTAAGATGTGAACAAGAATGTCCAAAAAGCATACCCATTATGAGCTTGATAAACAAAGCGGCTGAAAGGAAAATAAAGACGTTGAAGTTCAAAATGCGTGCTGGAAGAGGTGCGATAAGCGATGTTGAAATAAGGTCTGTAGGTAGTCCTATTGTTTTAGGTGAAATACCTGGCGTTCTAGGCGTTGTGGGTTGCATGAATTACGCAGAAACTGAGCAAGACGTTCCTAACTTGGTCAGGGAGTTTGCACGCAGAAGATATATAATCACTACTAGCGGTTGCGCAGCTATGGATATAGGGTGGCAACTGGACGAAGAAGGTCGAAGTTTGTATGAGGAGTTTCCAGGAGATTTTGATGCTTCATGTATTGTTAATGTGGGTTCTTGTGTCTCAAACTCTCACATAGCTGGGGCAGCGGTTAAAATTGCGAACATTTTTGCAAGGAGACCCTTGAAAAACAACTTTGAAGAGATCGCTGACTACACCCTTCACAGGGTGGGCGCTGTTGGAGTAGCTTGGGGCGCTATGAGCCAGAAAGCTGCATCAATAGCTACAGGTTTCAACAGGCTGGGTGTACCGGTAGTGATAGGACCTCACGGCTCAAAGTATCGGCGGAGCTTTATGGGCGATAAAGAGGATGAATCAAAGTGGCAGGTATTTAACGCTAGAACTGGTGAAAAAACGTATATCGGTCCAGTGCCTGAACACTTACTATATCCAGCAGAATCGTTAGAAGAGGCCGTGCCATTGATCGCTAAACTTTGCATAAGGGCCAACGATACAACAAAAGGAAGACAGATAAAACTTGCTCATTATATAGACTTAAGTAAGCGATATGTCGGCGTTTTTCCTGGTGATGTCCACTATTTCGTAAGGTCTGAGAGTGATATACCGAAAACTTTGATGCATGAGGTCCAAGAGCATTTGGCGACGGTTGATTGGAAGCCGACACCGATACCGGATCCAACGTTGCTTGAAAGGCTTGTCAGGAGACCAAAAGCTTAAAAATTTTCATTGAGAGCTAATAAAAACTTTTAAAGAGGTAGCAAAAATGTCTGTAACTCCTTGGCAAATAGCAAATGTCCCAGGACATGTCGTGGCAAAAAAGCTCACAACAGACAAACTCATCGAAATACTTAAAGATTCAGCTCATACTTTATTGATTGTGGCTAAACTAGAAGATTATGAACTTGAAATAGCTAAATCTTTCATAAATAAGATAAAAGAGAAAGGCGGAAC
>JBHLKN010000042.1:12712-15317 GCA_048886645.1 Candidatus Hodarchaeota archaeon
CTATCTTTTTTAAGGCGGGTTTTTTAAAATGACCGTAATTCCTTTACAAGATTCACTGTTGGCTGACAAGTTGCAAAAGCTGCGTGTTTTATTAGAAGGTAAATGTGTTCTTGTTGCTTTTTCTGGAGGAGTGGATAGTTCCTCACTCTTATTTTTAGCGAAAAGATTTTGCAGTAAGGTTGTTGCCGTTACTGTAGACACAGTTATCCTTTCCCTAGGCGAGGTTGAAGAAGCAAGAGCTTTTGCTGAAAATCTAAACGTAAAGCACATAATTGTTAAGGTTGATTCGCTTAAGGATCCAAACTTTGTTTCAAACCCTATTAACCGCTGTTATCTCTGTAAAAAACACATTCTTGAAAAACTGGAAGAAGTAGCTCGTGCTGAGGAATGTGATCTAATAGTTGACGGTACCAATGCTTCTGACATAAGAGGAGATTACCGACCAGGAATTCAAGCCTTAAAAGAGCATGGCGTTTTAAGCCCTTTTGCTGAAGCTGGCATAACTAAAGAAGAAGTGAGAATCCTTGCCTCAAGCTTTGGCTTGAAAAATATCGCAGAAAAACCCTCATCTGCCTGCTTGGCCACAAGGATCCCTTACGGTAGTAAGATAACAGAGGAAAAACTCAAAAGAATTGGGGAGGCTGAAAAGTTCATAAAAGAGGTAGCTAAAATACGAGTTTTAAGGGTTAGAGATCATGAAGGGCTTGCCCGTATCGAAGTGGGAAAGGATGAACGAGAAAAACTTTTCAACATAGAGTTACTTGAAAAGATTGCCGATAAACTAAAAAATCTGGGTTTTAATTACATATGTTTTGATATAGAAGGCTATAAAACAGGCTCACTTAACCCAGTCCTCTAAAAAACGTTTTTGGGTTGTTGGGATAAAAGTTGAAATGTTTTTATATTGATGCCTCCCTTGCAGGCGTTGCTGGAGATATGATGCTTGGAGCCCTTGTCGACTTAACTGGCGACATAGAGCCCTTAAACAAGGTTCGTAAAACTTTAGAAGAGATAACCGGGGTTAGGTTGAAAATCTCTGCGAAAAAAATTCATAGAAAGGGGATTCTCGCCACTAGAATTATTTCTGAAGGTTTTGAAGAAAAAGTAGAATCAGAAGATTTGATAAAAATAATAAGAGGAGCTTCTAAAAGACTTTCAATTTCAAAAAAAGCAGAAAAGTTCGCAGAATCTGTAATCCAAGATCTTCTTGAAGCTGAAAAAAAGGTTCACGGAAAAGAAGAAGAGCATCAAAATTTCCACGAGCATCCCCATCTTCACGAATTAGGGACCCTTGACACTTGTCTTGATGTCTTAGGAACCGCTGTTTTATGCGATGAAATCGGTTTCTTCAAAGATTCATCCGTTTTCTGCTCTCCCATAGCTATTGGGAGTGGCTATTTTGAAAGCTCTCACGGTAAACTACCCGTACCCGCGCCAACAACCCTTGAAATTTTGACCAAAACGTCCTTGGAGATAATCGGAGGTCCTGTGGAAGGTGAGTTAACAACACCTACTGGGATCGCTATCCTTGCAAACTTGATAGGAATACAAAGCAAAAACATACCTCAAATGACTGTAGAGAGAGTGGGACACGGTGCTGGTTCAAAAAAATTCCCTATCGCCAATGTTTTACGGATTATAGAAGGCGAAAAAGCCCAAAAACTGCTGCAGGAAACAATCACGGTATTGGAAACAAATGTGGATGATCTTAGTGGCGAAATCTTAGCTCATGCTGCAAAGCAATTAATGAGTGAAGGGGCTTTAGATGTTATAATAATCCCTGCAGTTGGCAAAAAATCGCGACCCACTCAAGTAGTACAAGTAATTTGTCATCCAAAAGATGCAGAAAACCTCACAGAAACACTAATGAGGGAAACAGGAACTTTGGGTGTTCGCCACATAGTCTGCACACGCCACATCTGTAAAAGAGAAATCCTCGAAATAGACTATGAAGGGGAAAAGATTCGAGTTAAACTTTCCCGTAACAATAAGGGTAATATCATCCAGGTCAAAGCTGAGTATGAAGATTGTCAAAAAATTGCTAAAAGATTACAACTACCCTTTAGAGTAATTAAAGAAAATGTGGAAGAAAAAGCTCGAAAAACGTTTGGGAGTTGAATAGTGTTTTGAATCTTAGAGAAATTTTAAATAGGCTGGTTTCAGGCCAAATCACTTTGGAAGAGGCTGAAAAAACGATTAAAACGGATTATATTGAGAGGATAGGGGAAATAGCCTGTCTTGATATAAACCGTGAAATAAGAAGCGGCATTCCAGAAGCTATCATGGCTTCCCGAAAAGAGACGAGAATTTTGATAAAAATCGCGGAAAAAGTTGTGGAGAAAAAAGGCATAGCATTAATCACCCGTCTCAAGAAAAAGCATTTAAAAGCGATTAAGAAACTGGAAGAAAAAGGATTAAAAGTAGAAATAAACAAGATAGGCAAGATAGCCATCGTAAAAAACCCTGGATTCCAAATTGAAAAAACCGGAGGGAAAATAGCCGTAATAACCGCGGGATCATCAGATCTTCCAATAGCAGAAGAAGTAAAAACAACCGCAGAACTCATGGGATGCGATGTCATCACAGCCAAAGATGTAGGAATAGC
>JBHLKN010000043.1:0-13251 GCA_048886645.1 Candidatus Hodarchaeota archaeon
AGAATTTGAGACGAGAATCAAAAAGATCGTGGCGTAGGAAAAATAGCGGGGTAATAAAACCTTATCAAAGAGAATTTCGTCAGTTTTTGTTTTTCCGTTGTTCTTTTAGGTTCTTCTCCTTGTTTGAACCATGATCTCCAAGCACTAAACATTAAACACAATTTAAAAACCTTCAAACAAGAAAAAATCGAATAAAAATGGTGGAAAAAAAACGTGGCTCCAATCTATATGCTTGTTGATCGAGGAACTGTCCAAAGTCAAGTAAAATTTTTCCATCTTTAAATCGCCCTCCCTTTTTGGTTATTTTTTTTTCGATTCTTGGGGCTAAGTAGTATGTTAGCGTGCCTATATTGTGTCCGCCGTAGGTTTTTCTCCCTTTGCTTTTTGTTGTTTGTGTTGTAAGGTTGAAGGTAACTTGTAATGGCATACCGGTCGAGAAACATAGTTCTATTGTTTCTGCTAGGGGTGCTGCTTTGAAGATTCTTTGTATCATGTCGAAATTGTATAACGTTTTTGCTTCTTTGCATATTGTGTTGTTAAGTAATGTTTCGTTGTATCTTTCAAACTCTACCAGTGCTTTTTTTCTCTTAACATCGTAAGCGTACCCTTCATCTTCTTCTGCTTTTATAACTAAAACTTGCCCATCAGAGTGAATTCCGTTTGTTTCGAAAAATACGAACTCTGGTTTTATTATGGCAATATCTTTTATTGCCTCGTTTAATCCATCCGCTACAAATTCTATTTTTGCGTCATGTTCAAGCGTGAGGTCTTTTAATCCTTCTACTCCATCTTCAGAACGCGCTGTTAGAACGTACTCTTTTTTGGCTCCCCTCCCCCCTTTAAGAACGAGTTCTATTTCACTGTAAAAATAGGATTTTTCGGTTTCAGTTTCTTCCTTTTCTTGTGGATTGTTAAACGTGATAGTTAAAGCATCATCTTTTCTGGCTCTACTTAATAACGGTTTAAGAGATGAAAGATCAACTTGGAAAATAGAACCTTCGGGGAATTTGTAATTTGCGTATATTTGTTTTTTAACGTGTTCGTATTTTTGATATGTTTCGTATTCTGATAAGTTTTCGTAAGGGATGAAGAGAACGCCGAGTACAACGTGGGAAGGATCCATATTTCGGATGAATAACCCTTTGTCTTCTTGAAAATAGATGTATGCTTCATCAAAACAGAAGGATAAAGCGTTTATTATTTTAGCAAAGTTAACAGCGTCACCGTAAGGGATAATGACTCGGAAAAGGTTGTAAATATCATCACTATTCTCATTTACAACATCTTTACAAGAAGGATGCTCTTCTTCTTTCTACTCCTCCTCCTCCTCTTCTACATCTTCTACTTCTATCTCTTCTTTTTCTTGCTCTATTTGCTCTTCACTCATTCTTTTTTTCCACGTATTCTGGTTCTTCTTCTTTTTTCTCAAAGTCTTCCTCTTTTCCTGTTTCTTCTTCCTCCCATTCTTCTTGTTCTTCTTCTACCTCTTCTATTTGTTCTTTTATTGTTTCTTGTTTTTGGTTAGAGTTTGAATATATATAGTATTGATCAAGAAATTCGCTATCCAACTCAAACACCACCTTTTAATTTTTCTGTGAGGTTGTGCTTGAGAAGAGTTTAAAAGCCCCCCTATAGTATAACATTCACAGAAAATCAAACAAAAAACTTTTAATTAAAAATCCCTCAAAAAAAAGAGATAAGAATTAAATAAAGATAGTTACGAGGTTAAAAAAGTGAGTTCGATGGATGTCTTAGAGAAGATGAGGGAAGGAATTCTCGCAGACGCTAAGGCTGAGGCGGATGAATTTATTGAGAAGGCTATGGCTGAGGCGAAAGAAATTTCGGCTAAAGCTGAGGAGAAGGCGCAAAAGGATGCTCAAGAGATTGTAATGCGAGGAGAAAAAGATTTAGAAGCGGAAAAAAGGCGGTCTCTTGGAAAGGTCAGATTGGCTGAGAAGATGCGGAAGTTAAAGGCTATGGAGTCGCATATAGATAGGGCTTTTGACCAAACTTTGGAAAGTTTGAAAAAGTTGACTGGAACTTCGGAGTACAAAGAGATTTTGGCGAATTTCATTGTGGAAGGTGGAATAGGTTTGGGAGGAGGGGAGCTTGAAGTAATAGCGAGAAAAGAGGATGTTAAAGATATTAACACGGGACAGCTTGCTGAGGCGATATCGAAAGAGACGGGGAATGCAACAACGATCTCTCTTTCGGGAGAGAATATTAACTGTGCTGGTGGTGCGATAGTCCAGTTGAAGGATGGAAGCATAGTTATAGATAATACGTTTGAGGCGCGGTTAGAGCGTGATCACCGTGATCTAAGGGTAAAGATCGCTAAGATTCTTTTCGAGGAAACCTAAATTTTTCAAAGAGGGAGGGAATATTTTATATAATTCTCCTCTGCACTTCTTTCTTTAACAGACGAGTTATTCTTCTCATGGGGTTGAAAGGTACGCGTAAGAAAAAACGTGGAAAAAATAGGGTTGAAATATTTGTCTTCTTTCTTATCATTATGATGTTTTTAAACGCTTATCATGTGCCTAGATTGGAGGCAGATAGTAGTCGATCTTCTGTTTATACTGTAATGGTTATACCTGATGAGATAGATTCAGGGGATAGTGTTGAGTTTTGGGCGAGTATTGAAAATACAAACACAAGCACTACTATTACGCTTTCGGAAATGTTTGTGTATGTATATGCAAGTCCTGAGGATAATGTTACTGCGTGGAATGACACAAAATCTTTTGATGAGTTTACTAGAAGAGTGCCGCCGAACATGACAAAAACAGATGTGATAAAAGGAGAAATAGAACTTGAACCCGGCACATACATCGTAGTTATCGGGTTTAGAACAGCTAATTTTGAAGAATCAAGTAATGCTACTCTAACCGTTAGAACGCCCCCAAAGAAAGGAACGCCTTTACTCACAGCGGCTATAATCGGCATTGTAGGGTTTATTTTAGTAATATTTATAATTGGGGCATGGGGAAGCTATAAAGAAAAGCGGGCAGAAAAAATGCCGAAAAAGAAGTGAAAGTAAAAATTTCTTTCAAATTTTAATAAGGTTTTATAGTTTTTTTGCGGTCTATCCTTTCCAAATTTTTTTGTGAGAGTAGTTTTTGGGTAGAATTGGTGGTTTGAGATGTCTCTGTCTAAAGAGAAATTGATGGAAATATTTGGTAAAGAACAGTATACTGTAAAGCTTTTTGAAGAAGTAGGTTATATGTGGAAGACTTGTAAAAAATGTGGTCACAATTTTTGGACCCTTGATTCCGACAGGGATATTTGTGGGGAGACTGTTTGTGAGGGAGGTTATAAATTCTTAGGTAGTAAGACTGCTGGAGGATGGGATTTTCATGAGTCCATAGAACGCTGGTATAGCTTTTTTGAAAGAAACGGGCATAAGAGAATAAAGGAGTATCCTATTGTGTCGCGTTGGAGGGACGATATGGATTTCACCATAGCTTCTATTGCTGATTTTCAGCCTTGGGTTCTTAACGGCACCATTGATCCTCCTGGCAATCCTTTAGTTGTAGCCCAGCCTTGTTTGAGGTTTGGGGGAGAATTTAGCGATATAGACAATATTGGTAAGACGGGGAGACACCTTACCTGTTTTGTGATGGGTGGGCAGCATGCTTTTAACTCTAAAAGATTAACAACTGGCTATTGGATGGACAGATGCATCGAGCATAACTTCAAGTTCTTAACGGAAGATATGCAGATTCCTAAGGAAGAGATTATCTACATGCCGAGTGTTTGGGTGGGAGGAGGAAACTTTGGTCCCAGCTTAGAGAGCTTTAGTAGGGGTAACGAGATCGTTAATAGCGTGTTTACTCAGTATGAGATTCTTCCAGACGGGTCTTATAGAGAAATGGATATGACTGTGATAGATGTTGGTTGGGGTTTAGAGCGTATTGCATGGTTTACCCAAGGTACTCCGACGATTTATGAGGCAACGTTTGGCCCTGTTTTGGAATGGATGATTAAAGAAACAGGAGTTGAAGTGGATAAAGATCTTTCTTCGAGATATTCTGTTTTGGCGGGTTTGCTGAATGTTGATGAAGTAAATATTTCTGAGGCGAGGAAAGATGTTGCCATACAACTTGAAATGACTTATGAAGAGCTTGAAGAAAAGCTTGGGCCTATTGAGGCTCTTTATGCTATAGCTGATCATACTCGAGCCTTGGTTTCTGCTGTGGCTGATGGTGCTATTCCTTCAAATGTTGGCGGTGGTTATAATCTTAGAACTATTCTTAGAAGGGCTGTAAGTCTTGCTGAAACTTTTAACCTTGAAATTGATTTGGTAGAGCTTATGCATAAGCAGATAGAGTATTTTAGTAAGAGTTATCCTAGGCTTAAAAAAGCTTCAAACATTATAGAAGAGCTTTTTGAGGTTGAAAAAAATAGTTATGGGACGACTATGGAAAAGGGTAGAACGTATGTTAGAAGGTTACTAGAAAAGAAGGAAAAGATAACTGAAGATATGTTGTATGAGATGTATCGTTCGAGGGGAATAACGCCTGAAATGGTTAAAGAGATAGCCGAATTAGAAGAAAGGGGAGAAGCTGTATCGATTCCGGGTAATTTTTACACCAGAGCAACAATAACAGAGCCAGTTGCCGCGACCAAGATGGAGGAAGAAGAGGAAGAGGTTGAGGATCTGGCCCCTAAAGTCAAAGGATTACCGCCTACTCAACCCCTCTATTATGAAGAGCGATATAGGTGGAAATTAGAAGCTAAAATTTTGAAGATTATAAACGATAAGTACTTAGTCCTTGATAAAACAATTTTTTACCCGATAGGCGGTGGACAGCTTTACGATACCGGATCAATTAACGGTAGGGAGGTTGAAGAAGTGTTTAAAGTGGGTAAGGTCGTCCTTCATCAGTTAAGCGATGTTTCAGGTTTAAAGGAAGGAGATACAGTCGAGGGAGAGCTTGACTGGAATAGGCGGATAGCTCTTATGAGGCACCATACAGGAACTCATGTTTTAAACGGGGCTGCAAAGCGTGTTTTAGGCGAGCATATCTGGCAGGTGGGGGCTGACAAAACGCCTCAAAAGGCTCGTTTAGATGTTTCTCACTTTAAACGTCCTACTCCAGAACAGGTAGAAGAGATAGAACGGTTGTCAAATGAGGCTGTTATGAAAAATTTAAAAGTTACTATAAGTGAGGTAGAGCGAGATAAGGCTGAAGAACAGTATGGTTTCGTTATCTATCAAGGAGGGGCTGTACCGGGAAAGATTTTGCGTATAATAGATATTGACGATTGGGATGTAGAGGCTTGTGGTGGTGTGCACCTCTCCCAGACAGGGGAGGCGGGTTTGATAAAGATAAGTAAAGTGGAGCGTATTTCAGACGGGGTTGTGAGGTTTGAATTTCACGCTGGAGAACCTGCAATAGAATACATTCAAGGAAGAGAGAAACTGTTAGAAGAAACAGCAAAATCTCTCAGGGTTCCGGTAGACCAGGTAATTGCCACTTCTGAGCGGTTTTTCAATGAGTGGAAACAGAGGGGAAAAGAGGTTGAAAAACTCCGAGAAAAAATAGCAAATATCTATTTAGAAAAGATAGAAGCAGAAGCAGAAGAGGTTGATGGGATAAAAACATACGTAAACTTAGAACATGATCTCGGGAAAGATGAAATGATCATGATATGCACCAGATTAGGCGGGAAGAAGAACTTCTTATTGATTTTATTAGGGATAGAAAACAGTAATATTACACTAGTGGGAACAAGCCCGCCAGAGTTAGAAAAGGAATTGAGAAAAGTTATGAACGAAGCATCGAAGATGATTGGCGGAGGGGCAGGAGGTAAAAAAGGTCTAATAATAGGCGGAGGAACTCGAACAGATAAAACAAAAGAAGCTTTAGAATTTTTAAAAGAAAAAGTAAAAAGAATAATAACGAAAAAATCAAAAGAAAAGAATTAGAATTACCTACTTTACTTCGCATGCAAAGAGAGGGGGTATAAACTGGTAGGTTATCGTGCAATCTTTTCCCTTTAGTTCTTCAGCTTTTTTCACCGCCTCTTCAATAAACTTAATAGGAGTAAAGCCGAGTCTTTTAACTGTTTTTGGATATTTTACACCGGCTAAAAACACGTTTCCAAGATATTTAAGAGCATAAACCCCCAAAATACCAAGCATAGAAAGGATGAACGCCGTAAAATGCATTTCATGCCTATATTTTTGAATGTAGGTAGAACAGGTAGCAAAATCTTCCTCGAAAACCCTCTCCATTTCATAAGGATCCTTCGTCTCCCTGAGGACTTTATTAAAGAACTCTATATAGCTTGGGTGATGTTTTTCATTAAAACTATTGTAACAAGGTTGAGCGATAATAAAAACTCCATCTCTTTTAACTAGAGGTTTATTTAGATAGAGGTTGAAGGCATAGCTTAAAGCTAGGTTTGCAACTAAAACAGGATTCATAGAAGAAAAAGCACTATAAGGGCTTATATTAGGAAGGCCGATTACGAGGACATCCGATTGACCTTCAACAGTAACATTTTGTTGCCTACTAAGCTTTTCTAAGGTTTTTTTATGAACCGCGTTGACGTTTCCCGCGTTCACTTCAATGGGCTTATAGTTACTTTTGAGAAGGCTTCTTATTTTTCCTTTAAACTTTTTAGGTAAAGAGGACCAACATTTCAAAAGGGGAGATATTTTTACGTCTTTTTTATGAGATTTTCGAAGAAATTTTATATATAAGGTTCCTAAATATGGGGGGAAAATATCGTTGTTTAAAACCGTTTCTATGGTAAAAATTCTAGTATTTTTTTCGATCAATTCCCCCCATCTTGTTATATATTTTATGCATTTCTGAACGTTTAGGGTCTAAAAGGAGGCTTTTCTCTAGGATTTTAGGATTATGGTGGTGGCGGATGCTTTTTTAAGTAACCAAACCCACTACGATGGATTTCCAACCGCCATTCATGCTTGTCCAGTTGATATTAACATAAACAGTTAAATCTGAATCTGCAACAAAGCGGTTAACTTCAACTTCATAACCACTACTTGTTTTTCCAAGGGAGATAATGTTTTCTGGATCTTCAGCGTCATGACAAAAGATTTTATTGGGTGGAAATTCCTCAAAAATTCTTACTCCAATAATGCTTTTTAGCTCTTTTTTACTCCACTTCCTATGGAGACCATTAGCACAAACTAACGTTATGTTATTCTTCTTTACACATGCCTTGTAAAGCTGTTTTAATACGGATTCAATAACATGGGCTCTTACATCATCTCTCATGGGGGGCAAAAGAAGACAAAGATCATCAAAAGCTATTGTCACTTTAGAATTTCCACTAACAAGTTTTTGAAGAGGATCGCTTCCCCGGGGATAACTGAGGGCATCATCTATACTTTTCATAACATCAAATGGTGGAGATAATGATTTTGGAGGATAAACTATTCTCGTTCTTGAAAGAAAATCAACTATTAAAAGGTCATCCCCGCTAAAAACAAGTTCTTTCATTGTTTTCACGCGTATGAAATGCAGTCTAATAAACGTTTTTATAATCATTAAAGCTTAAGGTAAAAAATATTTAAATAAAATAAATAATTTTATCAAAAATCAAGTATTACTTTGGCAAAAAGTTGAAAATAAAAAAAGACTATTTTTTGTAGAACTCTTAACTCTATTTACTCACCCTTTATAAAGGCGTTTATAAAAACATAGGGCAAGGGGTCGATTCATGGTAATGGTAACTATAAGTTTCATAATCCCCGTTAGGCTTCTAGAACAGCTTGACACATTGGTTAGAAATGAAGACTATCCCAACCGGTCTAAAATAATAAGAATAGCAATAAGAGATCTTTTAAAAGATCGTACGCCGCCATTCCAATCCATAGAATATTTAAGAAAATATCACCACCCCCATCATCATTATCATAAAAACGCGAGAAGTTCAGTTCTCCGTATCAGTCTAAAATCACCAAAAGAATTGAAAAAAGAGCTTGAAAAACTCGTTAATCAAAGGGTTTACCCAAGTAAGAGTGAAGCAATCCGTGTCGCTATTTTAAGTTTTTTAAAAAGAGAAATACCTGAAGTACCCAAAGAAGCTGAAACTGAAACCGAAAAACCAATAGAACCAGAAGAATTAGAAAAAGAACTAGAAATGAACAATAAATAAAAATAAAAAATCCTTGAAAACGCTCGCTAAGGACATCTAATTATCCCTCGCGACCAAAGACAATCTGCACAAGACGGTGAGTTATACCAACAGTCGAGAACAGTTTCTTCAACAAACCAACACCCATCCCTAAAAACACAATCAGGACAGGAAGGGAAACCAAACCTTCTAACTTTGTTCCTAAACCTAACATACTCCTCAGAGGTCCATATTTTTCCCAATTTTTCATTGAAAACGTTCCCAAAGGGATGATGTACAACTCTTTTCACGCGATCTTGTATATAGGCAGGATATGTGTGCATTAGACGATAACAAGGATAAACATTCCCTGTAGCGGAAATAACACAAGAATTGTTTAGGATAAATTGGCAATATCTTTCCGTTGTGATATCTGTTTGCGGAAGGGACAATTTCATAAGACGGGACAGGGCATATTTGGAAAAATCCAAAAAAAGGACTTCCTTATCACCGGGATAAAGTCTCTCTTCGCTCATTTTTTCTGTGTGAGCAAAAACGTTAGTCACTAAGATCCTGTCAACATCATTAATTTCATGGGCGAAATCAATAACCTTTTTTAACTCATCAATATTGTTTTTCATAGCTACAAATTCTATCTCGATTATTGGGATTCTGCTTTTCAAACATTTTTTTTCTTCTATCACGGTACGAATATTACTTTCTATTGAGTTTATATCAAAACCACGAATATCTTTATACTTATCACTTGAAACCGCGTCTAAAGAAACGATTAAAGTGTCTATGCCACTTTTTATGATTTCTTGTGCATTCTCACCAATAAGCGTGCCATTAGTGGATACCCGAACCTTGGCGCCCAAATCCTCCTTAACTAGGCGCACCATATCTAAAATATTTTTATGGGCAAAAGGCTCTCCATAACCCCCAAACGTTACTTCCCCAAGCATGGGAAACTCTTTCAAATCTTCCACAATTTTCTCAAAATCGGAGAAAGCCATCTCTGTATGGTCATCCTCCCACACATTCCTAACACACATAATACATGAAAGATTACAGTGCGTAGTAGGCTCAATGTAAACCTTCTCTAAATCCAAAGATACTGGAATTAACAAGATAGATTGTTCATCAACCCGTTCAACGTAAATCTTGCTGTTCTCTTTTAATTTAGTAGGAACGCGTATAAAACCATTATTAACCCTAGCTTCTACCAAAAAAAGCCCCTCAAAAGTTGTAAATATTATACTGCTACTTGCCCATATTTAAAGGTTGATAAAAAGATAAAAATAAAAATGTAAAAACTTTTAAAAATATTAAAGTATTAGTGCCCTCCAATTTTCTCTTCAAAAAATCTTTTAGGTAATATAATGGCATATTACCTGCCTTAAGTAGAGTGTCGTGGAAAAAGCGTTCTGAGAAAGCCTCTCCCATCCTGTTTTTGCCCTCTTCTTTCAATTTTTTTAACCAAATGTTTACCTATTAGGTAGCTTAGTTAATAACTGGGTGTCTGGGTATATCTTTTCACTTCAACTATAGCTGAAACTTTTTCCATGTTGGCATGCTTCATCAGAAAATCTACCCCGCCTTCAAAGCTCATTTCCCCGGTTGAAAGTTTACAATCAATTATTACGCGGGCAGCACGCCATACACGATCTTTCTCTCTTACAAAATGGGTCTCCAAGTCGTCTGCATAACCATGCTCCTTCATAAGTTCTTCACAGTAGTGAGCCCACCCCTCGACAAGTTCGTGTGCAAAACTGGAAGCCAATGTTCTAATCAGTGAAGGATTCTTATTGGTATAAACCAGTTGTAAGCGATGACCAGGATAGGCCTCGTGAACGGTTGTTGCAACTATTTCAGCATAATTGTTTAACCCTAACAGTTCCTCAGAACTTGGAGGGGTCACGATATAAATGCCTTTTTGCGGCTCTTCAAACCTTGCGGGAGTAAAATAAGCAGCAATAGGTATGAGGTGACGAATAGCACTCGGTGTCTCGGTAACCAAAAGCTCATGCCCTTCGGGAATCGTTACAAGTTCTTGTTCTATGAGGAATTTTTTCGCTTCTTCTACAGCTTCCTCATACTTTTTGAGAGCTTCTTTGAAAGTTTTTGGGTGTTTGCTTCACACCAAAGAAAGTGCTTCTTTTAAGTCTCCAGTTGGAGCTAATTTTTCTGCTATCTTTTTCATCTGTTCAGCGCTATCATCCAAATGCTTTTTTCCAACCTCAATGATCTCATCATAAGACATTTCGAATTTACGGAGCTCAAGAAGTTTTTCAAAATTCTCACGGCCAATAAACCAATCATCTTTAGCTTTTGGTAGAACATCGTCCTTAAGGTATTGAATAAAACTTTTTATCTCGCCAGAAGCATATTTAACAGCTGCATAAAAATCTTCATAAACAGCAATGTTTACCCTAAGCTTTGAAAATTCGAGGATGGATTCTGAAAGACTTAGCATTCCTTGACAACTTTCGATGGCGGTTTCTGTCCACAGTTTCACTGGATCTATTATGCAAGTTTTTTTCTGCTCTAAAAACGTCCCTATCTTCTCAAGCCTCATAATCATGGTTTTCAAGCGTTCTTCGAAGGGGGCATAATCCCTTATAAACCGGACAAACAACGCATCACCCAGATAAACTGGGACATTATCCGGGAAAAAGGGATCAGGATTACGCTCCCACCCACGTAAAACCTCTATCTCAAACAACCTATTATCCAAAAAATAGAGTAAAATATCCCGATCAAGGCGATTCTGAGAGGGAAGCTTTGAGGGATCTATAGCTTCAATTTTCTTCTTAAAACTTTTAAATTCTCTAATATTTTGGAGAAAAGCTGTTCTTGAGATGTCTGATAAAAGATGGTCATACTGGTGAAGCCCCATAGCGGTGGCAGCTTCAGGAAACTTTTCTACATAGTATTCAAAAAACTCCTTAACTAAATTTTCAAAATCTTGATCAAAATCTTTTTTAGAAGAACTAAACGAAAATCACCAAAAATAAAAATAGAAATAGTTAAAACAACTATCAAAGAGTAAAAATAAAACTTTCCATATGACAAGAGATTTTTATAGCGTGGGAGAGATAACAATCTCACATCTTGACAAAGGCAACATTCTTTTGTATTGGAAGCTTTAATTGGCGTCTCGCACTTTTAGGGGGTTGTGTGTATGCAGGCGTCAAAAAGCGCCATATTTTCCTTACAAGACAGAAATTGGGGAGTATTTGTAGATAAGAACTTGGAGTTCACGCGGAAAGGAACCCGGTTTAAATGTAAGTTTTGCATTACCTGTTGCAAGCTTTATATTTCTATGTCGGTTTATGATTTAGAGAGAATTTACAAGGTTGCTCCAGCTCATATTTTTAATATAATAGCCACTTTTTCAGATCATTACGGACGCGTTGTCCTCACACCCATTATGGTAAATGAAAACGAGGAAAAATGCGCATTTTTAGAGGGAAATAAGTGTATTTTACACAGCATAGCAAAACCACTTGCTTGTCAGCGTTACCCTTTTACTTTCATCCTTGAAGACACCGTTAAAGAAAGAGGATTAATACCTCCAGAAGATGCTTTAAAAGAGACCATGTATTTATTGAAAAATAAGTTTAAAGGATATATAATGCATGGAAAAACTTGTCCAGGAGTAAGCATGGAAGAGGGAGAAGAGGTCGAAGGGAAAAAAATAGTAAATTTGACTCTAAAGAATGCTTTAGAGCATTTAGAAACAATAAGCCTAGACCTAGAAGGAATTTTAAGAAAGTTGCAATACGAGATAAATAGGCAGTTAAAGTTCTTGGATAACTTCGTTAAAACAGCTTTCATAACAAAAATAGAGATAGTTTTACCTGACAGCTTAAACTTTATTCGGGGAGTTATCGCTTTTGATAAAGAAGTTTTGGGGGAGAACTATTTTGCCTTAATTTCGTGCATAGCGACACAGCTTAACCAAGAATTATCCACAGAAAACACAAAGGTGTTAGCAACCATTTTACCAGTCGTAGAAGCAGAAAGAAAAAGGGAAAAAGAAGGCACAGATTTTAACTTAAAGAGATTTAAAACTTTGATATTTGGCATTTTCCAAAGTAAACAAAAGTATGAAAAACGAGAAACAGAACCCATAATTCCTAGCAAAATAACAGTAAACCAACTAATTAACTTTATTAACAAAGTAGGAATGTCGGAAAAATTCAGAAAAGAAAAAAGTATCAAATTTCTAAAACAAATAATCCCCGTAGATGAGAAAAACTTGCCATTAAGACAAACATTAAAAATGTCCTTGTAACAATTTAAAAGGAGCGTGGAGCTTTCAAGCACACAGAACTATGATAGAAGAGAAATAAGATAGCAGAGGGTGATTTCTTTTAACACTGATGAAAAAATGTTTTGGGAGGAAGTTGCAGAGGATTATTTGAAGTTTACGCGGAAAGGAACTCGGTTTAAATGTAAGTTATGCACTAAGTGTTGCTCGCTTGAGCGGATTTTTATAACTATTTATGATCTAAAAAAGATTTACAAGGCTGCCCCAGAGTATATTTTTAAAATAGTTTCTTTTTTTTCAGATTATTATGAGCGAGAAATCCTCACCCCTATAAAAGAACCTAAAAAGCGGATGAAATGCAGTTTTTTGGAAGACAATAAGTGTGTTCTACACGGTGTAGCGAAGCCTCTTGCCTGTCAGCGTTACCCTTTTACTTTCATCCTTGAAGAGACCGTTAAAGAAAGGGGATTAACTCCTCCAGAAGATGCCTTAAAAGTGATCATATATTTTATGGAAACTGAAATTAGAGGCTATATAATGCACGCCAAAATATGCCCTGGAGTAAACAACGATGAGGGAGAAGAAGTTGACGGAGAAGAAATAGCTAAGGCGACTATAAAGAACTCTTTAGAACATTTAAAAACAAAAAATCAAGATCCAAAAGGACTTTTAAGAAAGTTAAAGCATAAGACAAAGAGGCGGTTAGAGTTCTTGGATAATTTTGTTAAAACAGCTACTCTAACAAAAATAGAGATACCTTTACCTGGAAGTTCAACCTTTATTGGAGGATTTATTGCGTTTAACAAAGAAGTTTTGGGGGAGAACTATTTTGCCTTAATTTCGTGCATAGCGACACAGCTTAACCAAGAATTATCCACAGA
>JBHLKN010000043.1:13351-15310 GCA_048886645.1 Candidatus Hodarchaeota archaeon
AAACACAAAGGTGTTAGCAACCATTTTACCAGTCGTAGAAGCAGAAAGAAAAAGGGAAAAAGAAGACGCACAATTTAAGTTAAAAAAGTTTAAAACTTTGATATTTGGCATTTTCCAAATTAAAAAAAAGTATGAAAAACAACAAGTAAAATCCTCACTCCCTGCCACAATAACCGTAGAACAATTAATTGAACTTATTAACAAGACAAGAATATCGGAAAAATTCAGAAAAGAAAAAAAGATCAAATTTCTAAAACAAATTATCCCTGTGGATTATAAAGGAAGTTTAATCTTTTAGGAGAAGATATTGTTTTTTCATCTACCAAATCGTTTTTTAGTTTATGGAAGACGTTTTTTGCCTCAGATTCTTTAGAGTTTAAGATGTCGAAAACGTATTCTAAACTCATTTTTGCAATCTTTTTAGTATCAATATCCCCTCCATTTTCCTTGTTTACACCTTTGCACCGCCTATCATACATTATATAACCCTTAAACAATTTTCCTTTAAAATCGATCGATTCAAAAACAGCATTCTTTGTAACTTTTAAGCCCTTTCCTATGACCACTTCCTCGGGCACAAACCTAAAAGGAAACAACTGACAAGCAAAAGGCTTCGCTACTCCATGAAGAATACACAAATTACCTTGAAGAAAGGCACAACCATCTGGATTTCTTCCTGTGGCAAGAGTCTCTTTTCCAAAATGATGTGAAAAACGCAGAATAATCTTAGAAGTGAGGGCAGGAAAAGCATTACAGATCTTTTCTGCTTCAGAGATTGAAAGTTCAACACTACGCCTACAACACTTACAACAATGAGTACACTTAAAACGAGTATCTGGAACAACAAAGTCGGAATCTTCACTTTCTTTTTTAAGATTGTTTTGGTGAGAGGCGTCTTCTGCTTTAGAACTAATAGTATCCTTTAAAAGGGAAGAATCATCAGTCTTTTTTAAAAACAATGGATTTCTCCCCTAAATTAATAGAAACACCAAAAAGGGGTCTTTTTAGTTTTTAAATTATGTAATCTTTGGTATAAGAGCTTTGTCTTATCTTTTTGGAGTAAAATATTGCAGCGCCTACTACAATTCCTATTATGGACGCTACACCTAAAGCTAATAAAACAGATATTCCCCCTTCTTCGCCCGTGGGAACACTTTGGGGTTTTGGTGGAGGTTCGATTGAGAAAACATTTGAATATGTTTTCGAGACAGTGCCACCGTCAAGATCATTCACCTTTATACTGATGTTATAAAAACCTGTAGAAGCATCGTTTGAAGAGCTCCAAGTTGTGACAAAATACTCACCGTTAAAACTCTGGTAATCTAAATATAAAGTGTCTATTTGGGATCCGTCGGGGCCGTAAATATCCACCCTAATAAGAATATTAGGACCGTCTTCTAAATCGCCAGCATAGACATGAATTTCTAAACTCTGACCTCGGTAAATTTGGGCAGGATCAGCGCTTACACTTGTAATATATGGGAGGTTATTATCCACTTGGAAACCTGAAACTGCAACTGTAGTTTCACCATCATTATCTGTCACAAGGATGTGAATAGCATATTCGCCAACAGGATCTCCATAAGATGGAGACCAAGAAGCCTCAAAATAATCATCAATCAACACCCAATCATCCAAGGTGGTGACTAGGTTATCTGAAGGATCAAAAATTGACCCTGAAACAGTAATATCAAGACCATCCTCAGGATCAGTTGCAAAAACCTTGATTCCCAAACCCTCTCCACGATAGATCATGGAAGTATTTAACTCTACTCCTTCAATAGATGGAGGATTATTCACTATTAAGGATTCAGCAAGCCAGTTGATAGTGTTAACGGCAAGAATTTCATTATCGCTATCATAAAAGTTTAGATCGCCATCGCAGTCAAAGTCCCAAACACTAGCCCAAAGGCTTGTATCAGTTATTGTAACAAACCTACCCCCACCACTTCCACTATA
>JBHLKN010000044.1:0-15131 GCA_048886645.1 Candidatus Hodarchaeota archaeon
AATACAAGCGGGGTTTTTCCAGCAATTTTACGGATTTTTTTTGCAAGTTCGAAGGCTTTATCTGTGTTCATTCCTTGTGAAAGGGCTCTGGTAGTGGAGGCTTGGATGGTTGGACCATCTGCTACCGGGTCGCTGAAAGGTATTCCAAGCTCGATTATGTCTGCTCCTCCTTTGATGAGTGCTTTTGCTATTTTAACTGAGAATGAGGGAGCCGGGTCTCCGAGGGTGATGAAAGGTATGAAGGCGGCCTCATTCTTCTCTTTTAAGGCTTCAAATGTTTGTTTTATTCTTTCAACCATGGTCATGTTATACACGCTCCTCGATGTCGAAATGTTCTCGGACAATGTCTAGGTCTTTTGCTCCTGACCCGGAGAGAGTGATTACTATTATGTCGTCTTGGTCAAATTTTTCCGCGATTTTTCTTGCATAAGCTATGGCATGAGAAGGTTCTAAAGCAGGGATTATTCCCTCCAACTTACAAACAAGTTTGAAGGCTTCTAGGGCTTCATCGTCTGTAGCTGTCTCTACTCTCAAGCGATGTATTTGTTTTAGGAATGTGTGTTCTGGTCCAACCCCTGGGTAATCAAGACCTGCACTAACGGAGTGAGAATGTGCGATTTGCCCGTATTTATCTTGGAGGAGAAGGGTGTAAGCTCCATGTAAGACTCCTTCGGTACCTGCTTTTAGTGAGGCTGAGTGGAGACCTGTGCTTAAACCTTTCCCGCCTGCTTCTACGCCTATAAGCTCTACTTCTTCATCTTTAATGAAGTCATAGAAGGTCCCTATAGCGTTACTTCCACCCCCAATACAAGCAAACAAGGCTGAGGGAAACCTTCCCTCCTTTTTAAGTATTTGTTCTTTTATTTCACGTCCAATAACCCTTTGAAATTCCCTTACAATGAGGGGGTAAGGATGGGGGCCCACTACTGACCCTATGAGGTAGTAAGTGGTTTCAAGGTTGGTTATCCAGTCCCGTAAAGCTTCATTTATTGCATCCTTCAAAGTTTTTGATCCGGAATATACTGGGCAGACTTCTGCTCTGAGCAAACGCATCCTGTAGACGTTATGTTTTTGGCGTTTTACGTCTTCTAAACCCATATATATTTTTGTTTTGAAGCCGAATTTAGCGCCAACTATCGCTGTTGCAAACCCGTGTTGCCCTGCCCCAGTTTCAGCTATCAGTCGTGTTTTCCCCATGCTCCTTGCTAATAGAGCTTGGCCTATAGTGTTGTTTAGTTTATGAGCGCCTCCATGAAGCAAATCTTCCCGTTTTAAATAGACTTTACACCCAAATTCTTCGCTAAGCCTTTCAGCAAGATACAGGGGTGTTGGTCTGCCTGCAAAATCCCTCAAATGATAAGATAATTCTTCTTGAAATTTGGGGGTAGGGTAGATCTTTTTAAAAGCTTCTTCCAGCTCTTCTAGCGCAGGCATAAGTATTTCTGGTACAAAACGTCCTCCAAACTCCCCAAACCTGCCCCTAATATCGGGATAAGGATAGCTTAAATCAACCCCTATCAGTTCTTCTTTTTTACCTTCATCAACACATGAAAAATTTTCATTGCTGTTCCTATTCTTATTTACCATGTTTTTTCACTCCTTTGTACTGTTTAGTTTAGCGTTTTTTACAAACTGTTTAATCAAGACTTCATCTTTGATTCCTGGCGCAGTCTCAACTCCTGAGGAGACATCAACAGCATAAGGTCTAACCTCCTTAACCGCTTGCCCAACATTTTGCGGGTTTAAGCCTCCTGCTAAAACTATGTGATTTCCTGTTTGGGAAAGTTTTTTACGGATAATCTTGCAAATTTTAAAGTTGTTTTCCACCCCTAAACCGCCAGAAACCCCCCTTATCCCGGAATCAAGGAGGAGGAGATCGCAATATTTTGAGATTTTTAACGCTTCACTCACACACGTTTCTATCATGTTTTTATTAGGAGATAAGGCGACATCAATGCTTTGGGTAGCTATCAGTTTTGCTGAAATCTCCCCCCTTAGCTTGTCTAACATTTCTAAAGAGTAGTTGCCGTGAATTTGAACAGCGGAAGGCTTTATTCTTTTGTCTACTTCAAAAACTTCCCTCACTGAAGGGGGAACCATGACGACTACCGTGCTCTTGAAGGGGGGAACCCTTGAAAACAGCTCTTTTGCACGGTTTAACGAAACATTTCTTGGGGATCTTGATACCCCTACAACACAACCAACCGCTTCTACGCCAGAAATTATTGCAGAATAAACATCCTCCCTACGGGTCAAACCACAAATCTTAACCCGAGGAGAAGCAGAAGAAGAGGAAAAAAGTTGATCTTTCATCTATTTCCAGCCTCCCGAAGTTCTTGAACCTTCTCCCTTGGAGAACTTGCCTCCATAATAGCCGAACCTACTAACACAGCGTCAACTTCATGTTTTTTCAATCGAATAACATCTTTCCCTGAAGAGATGCCGCTTTCACTTACAACCACCACATCCGAACCAAAAAGTTCACGCACAAAGGGCACCAACTTCTCAGTAACACTAAGATCTGTTCGCAAAGTCCTGAGATCCCTGTTATTGATGCCAATTAGTCGGGGTGAAACCCTTGCCTCTACCACCTTTTCAAGGTCTTCTTCATCATGGACTTCAACTAAAGCCTCAATTCCGTAATCTACGCTTAACCGTATAAACTCTGCTAAGGATTCTGATGTATGGATTGCAGCGATTAAAAGTATCGCATCAGCTCCTGCTTTTAAAGCTGCAAACATCTGTTTCCTATATAGAAAGAAATCTTTTGCAAGGACAGGTGTTTGGACAACATCTTTAACCGTCTTTAAAAGGGAAAAAGATCCGTCAAAATGTGAAGGTTCTGTAAGCACACTAATGCCCACGGCTCCCCCCTCAACTAATTGATGCGCTAAGCTCCCTCCATCTTCCACCTTTCGGAGCACACCTTTGGAGGGGGATTTAGGCTTTATTTCCGCGATTATTGACACACCTTTCTCGCTGCGAATCGCCTGATACAAGCTCTTTATATGACGTGTGAGATGTTTCTCTGTCACGGCTTCAAATTCCAGATCCAGATGATTGTTTTTTATCCTGTGTTTTACGTCTTCTAAAATCGTGTTTAGAACATTGTTGAACTGTTTCAAAGTTTTTCCTCCAATCTTTCAAGTTTTACGATATCTCCTCCCGATTCAATTATGAGTTGTCGAAGTTTCTCAAAGGCAGCACCGCTTTCCAAAGAATCTTTCGCGATCTGAACCCCTTCAACGAAATCTTTAGCTTTTCCTGCAGCAGAAAGGGCAGCAGCAGCATTAACCAAAACTATGTCTTCTTTTCGGGATTCAAGCCCTTTAAGGATACGAACAGCAACTAAAGCGCTCTCAGAAACATCTTGCCCCAATATATCCTCCAAAACACCCTCTTTTAAGCCGAAATCTTTCGCTGAAACCTCATAGGTTCGAACATCATTATTGTCAACCTCAGAGACTTTTGTGGGACCTATGGTTGAAATCTCATCAAGACCCATCAACCCATGAACAACATAACCACGATTCACTCCAAGTCCTGAAAGAACCTTTGCAAGTTTCTCCGTTAATCCTGGATCATAAACCCCAACAACTTGGGCTTTTGCCCCAGCTGGATTGGTCAAAGGTCCAAGGACGTTGAAAACGGTGCGAATCCCAATCTCTCTTCTTGGCCCTATCACATGCTTCATAGCAGGGTGGAACACGGGGGCAAACATGAAACCAATGCCGATCCTCTCAATACATTTCTCTACAGTTTCAGGGCTTGCCGCTATGTTCACCCCTAAAGCTTCAAAGAGGTCAGCGCTACCGCACTTACTTGTTACAGAACGATTCCCATGCTTGGCTACTGGAACACCTACACCCGCAACAACGAGCGCTGAAATTGTCGACACATTAAACGTTTTCACACTATCCCCTCCGGTACCGCAAGTGTCTACAAGAACCTCCCTCACTCGGGGAGTTATCCTGTGACAAAATTCCCGCATAACACGGGCCATCGAAACAATCTCAGTAACCGTTTCACCCTTAAACCTCAAAGCCGTTAAAAACGCTGCAATCTGAGCAGGAGTAGCTGCATTCTCCATGATTAATCGCATAGCTTCAGCTGCACAATCCTCAGAAAGGGTTTCCCCTTCAACCACTAACCTTATTAAATGCCGAATATCCTGAACCGAATTTTTACAAACAGAATCTAAAACCACCATAAAAACACACCACACAAACTAGCGTTAAAAATTGAAAATGAGCAAAAGAAAAGCAAAAACTAAAACACTAAAAGGGTGGAGTTTTTACATCCACCACCAAGAACGCAACAAAAAGAGAGAAGAAGATAAATAAAAACCGGTAGAATGAAGACAATACTCACTAAGAGAGGCAGGTTTTAGAATTAAAGCATCTCCTCTCTGCTTTAAAAGATTTTTAAAAGAAGGTAGGGAAACATTTGGAGGTATCGCTGAGAAATTCTCGACAAAAAATCCGTTAGAAGTTATTTCCAGTCCAAGCGATACACTTCCATCTTTTCTAGCCTATCTTTTAGATAAATTTTGAAGGTATTTAAACATTACTAACCATAAATATTGGTGAGCAATGGTTGGAGGAAGCTGAATATTAATTCTTCACTTTTATTTTTTGTTATTATGAGCTTGATGGTTTCTTTTTTTGTTTTTTTGTGTTGTTTCTTTGTTTTTTTATTTTGAAGATAGGTGAGTGTAGATACTATTAACTAGGATGTTATGTAAAACTCACCTTTTGTTATAAATATCCAAATTAAAAGATTTATTGTCTTGTTTTATAAGGAGGTTTTTTCTATGCAGTTGGTTACTGTTCATTTACCGGCGGAATTTATTGAAGGATTGGATTATTTGGTTCGAATACAGAGATATCCTAACCGTTCAGAAGCGATAAGAAACGCTGTTCGCGATCTACTAAAGGAAGAGTTATGGTCTCAACAACGTGTTATCATAGAAAAAGAAAGGAAAAGGTCCCAAATACCTTTCATAAAAGAGGAAAAAATTCAAAGTTGAAAGAAAAGAATCAAAAACCTCTTTTTTTAATTTTTCCAAAAATAAGATCCGTTAATTTTTTATGTTAAACGTTTATTATAATATGTTTCTCTTCGATATAAAATCCCCTTTTTTTAAAATGGAGGGTAAAATTTTTAGATGAGATCAAGAAAGGATTTTCTAAAGTTTTTACCTTTTTAAAGGGTGGTTTTAGGGTGAGTATTTCCTTCTGTCCTTTTTGCGGTTTTACCGTACAAGAAGGGCATAATTTTTGTAAAAATTGTGGTGCTGACCTTTCACAAAAAGGTAAAGTGACTAGAACTAGATTTAGGGGCAGTTTCTGGCTAGGGGCGCTTGTTGGTATAGTTATAATGTTAGTGGTTGGTAGAGTGGGAAACGTTTTCCACGGTTTGCTTATTGGGGCTTTTGTTGCAGGAATAGTTTCGGGAGACCCTGGAAAAGGAGCTTTGGCCGGAATTGTGGTTGATTTAACGCTTTTAGCTCTATTATTAATAAGTCCTCCTAGCGACCTTATGGGCGATTATCAAGCGAGAGGTATAATAGAAGCTATAGTTGTCTCAGTGGTTTATACTATTGCTTACATTTTTCTCCTTATCCTTGTAATAATCTTAATAATCCCTTGTGCGATCATCGGGATTATAGGCGGAGCCATCGGCGAAAAGATATATCGAAGAGAGTAAGGATAAAAGGGATGTCTTGTATCGATTTTCCCTTGCTATGACTTTTAGGATCCCTCCTAATGTTCTCACCATAAAAGGAAAGAGATCGCAGAATAAAAAAAGCAAAAAATAAGTTTTTATTCTATTCTTCTACTTCATTTTCCATGTTGTGCTTTTTAGGTTGTTGTGAAAAATGAGAGAAGCAATGGAATTTACTGGCAAGGTCTTATTAGGAGCAATTGTCGGCATTGCAATAATGATAGTGCTCGGTAGAGAGGAACTTCTATTCGAAGGAATACTTATTGGGGCTTTTGTTGCTGGAATAATTGCTGGAGGTCCAGGAAAAGGTGCTTTGGCTGGAATTTTAGTTGATTTAGCACTTTTAGCCATATTATTGATAAGTTTTGACAAATTAACAGAAGATTATGAACCAACAGGCTTGATCGAAGCTTTAGGGGTCTCAATAGCTGTTACAATACTTTACATTTTTATGATTCTCCTAGTAATAATCTTAATAATACCCTGTGCGATCCTTGGGGCTATAGGCGGGATTATCGGCAAACAGCTATATCCAAGTAAGGAAGGCTAGAGAGGAATCTTTTGGCTCTCAAAAACTTTTTTTATTTTTTTTATTTTTCATTTGTTTTTTGAAAGAGTTTGGTGCGTGTTTTTGTTGGTGAGGAGAGGTTTTGCTAGTGAGAAGGAGAAAGGGGGAAAACTTGTCCAAGTGAGGGTAGAAGTTGATGAAGACGAAGTTAAGAAAGTGAGAATTACAGGTGACTTTTTCTTACATCCTGAAGAGGTTCTTAAAGAGATGGAGGATAGCCTTGTTGGTGTTGGGGTTTTTGAGGAAGAGGAAACGATTTTAGAAAGGTTGAAGAGGGTTATAAAGGAGAGAGAAGCGATTTTGGTTGGTTTTTCTGCAGAAGGCCTTGTGAGGATTTTTAAGGAGGCGGTTTCCTCTTGTTTGAGAAGTGGAGAGTAGTGGGATTAGAGGTTCATGATGGTTTTATGAACATGGCTATTGATGAAGCAGTAAGCGAGGGAGTAAGCAAAGGGATTTCTCCACCAACTATAAGGTTTTATAGGTGGAAGCCAAACGCGGTTTCTATAGGATGTTTTCAAAGCTTGGTGGATGAAGTTGATGTGGAAAAATGCGAGGAGCTTGGAATAGATTACGTTAGAAGACGCACTGGAGGTGGGGCGGTTTATCACGATTATAACGGCGAAATAACGTATAGCGTGATAGCTCCTGAGAGCTTTTTCCCTAAAGGTATTACGGAGTCGTACAAGGTTATTTGTGGGTGGGTTATAGGCGGCTTAAAGCTTTTAGGGGTTGAAGGATATTTTCAGCCCGTAAACGACATAATTGTTGGAGGGAAAAAGATATCGGGTAATGCCCAGACAAGACGTGGAGATGTTTTGTTACAACACGGCACTATTCTTTATAATCTTGATTTGAAGACGATGTTTACCGTTTTAAAAGTAGGAGAAGAGAAGATATCGGACAAAATGATAAAAAGCGTTGAAGAACGAGTAACACGCCTCCTAAACCATGTTAATATAAGCATGAAAGATGTTACCGAAGCTCTTATTCAATCCTTCACTAAAGGAAAAAATTATGAGATGGAAGCCTGGACAAAAGAAGAATTAACAAGAGCAAAAGAACTAGTAAACTTAAGATACAAAACAAAAGAATGGAACTTTTCAAGGTGAACTACCCCAGCTTTTGCAAGGGGCTTCCTCCCTCGCTCTCTGAAACGCTAAAGATTCTCCTTTCGGAGCAGTGAATTTTGGGGGAGATTTGGGGCGTGTTCACAGACGCCCTGCTCTTAAGCATGTAGCCTAAGAGCCTGTTTCCTATATTGAAGGCCCCGTTTAAGTCTCGGTTACATTCTAACCCGCAATCCTTACATCTGAAAAATCTTTTTCTGATTTCGGTGTTTAAGGTTCCGCATTTCCAACAAAGTTTGGATGTATAAGCTTCGTTTAACGCGATTATTGGAACTTCTTCCCATAGGGCTTTGTAAGTTAGCATATGTTTTATCACATAGGACGGCATCGTGTGTATTTTTCGGTTGTTTTTTCTGCATCTTGTTTTTCCTTTAATTCTAGGACGTCTAATATTTTTAAGGTCTCCGAAGACGACGATAGGTTCATATCCTGCTCTCTTAAGCGTTTCAGCTATATCCACTATTTTCGTTGTGGCTTTATATAAAATGTCGTTTACTTTTCTCTTCTCCTTGTTTGCTACGTGTTTTTTAATCCATTTAACCGCATGCTTTATCTTCTTTCGGCCTACACGTTTCTTTAGGCTGTTATAATGCGCCCTGATACTCCTCATCTCCCTTCCCAGAAACTGGGCGTTTTTCCGCTTTTCTCCTTGATCCCATAACTCTACAGAAACAAGAGGGGTTGACTCTCCGATATCACAAGCTATTATGATGGTTTTGTTAGTTATTGGTTGTGGTTTAGGGACTTCCACTTCTTTTTGAACGGTTATATGGATTTAGAACTCTCCGTTCCTCTTGAATAGTTTGGATTCGCAGATTTCCATGTCTGACTCTATCGGGCAGTGAGGCCTAATAGCAACCCATGCTCCGCCTCTCCTACCTTTAACAGGAATCCTTGCCCAATACTCAGCAATCTTCGTGTTCCGCCGTTCTACTTTTAAAAGGTCTTTCCTAATCGATAATGGATATTCCTTGTTTGGTTTAATCTTTTTGTAGAACCGTTTAGCTTGCTGTTTGTTAGCCGAGTATAGTTTCACCGATTCACCGTGTAGAAAACGTTGGAGGTTACCGTATTCTTCTTCAAGAAGCCGTTGTTTAACTTTAGTCAAATGCATGATTTTGGTTTTGATTGTCTTCTTAACTTTCAAAGGTCACAGACCTCAACCTTTAATAGTTCAAATTCTAATTTAAGCTCACCGTAAAATCATCTCCACCCCTCGCGTGGATCTTCCTGTGTCTTGCAAAGGTAAAAAAATAAAAGAAAAAAATTAAAATTTAGCTTTAAGAAAAAATTTTTAAAAAGAACTAAATTAGAAACCTTCTTATACTGAAGTATTAAAGTAATTTTTTAAGAGAAATAACTTTCTTTTTGAGATCGATGAACTTGTTTACCTGCGAGGTTTCATTACAAGATATGTTGTGTCTCTTTTTAATAAATAGCATTTTGAATCGAGCCGTGCATAACAATGTATGAAACAGAAGAAAGTAACGAATCAAAAATTGGGGATCTAAAACCAGGAATGAGAAACGTAAAAGTTGATTTCAAAGTCTTAGAACTAGGTGAAAAACGAGAAGTAACTTCAAGATACGACAATTCATCTCACAGTGTTACCGAAGCAAAAGTGGCAGACGAAACCGGAAACGTCTTACTCACCCTTTGGGATCAGACAATCGATGAGGTAAAAGCAGAGAACACATATCGTCTTGAAAACGGTTATACTAACCTGTTCAAAGGTCATTTAAGGCTTAATGTCGGAAAATATGGCAAATTAGAACCAATAGAAAAAGAGTTTGAAGAAATTGACACAGAAAACGATCTTTCAGCACAAGAACATGCACAAGAACGCCGCCCAAGACGAGGGGGATATGGCTCCTATGGTGGAGGCCAACAATACGGTGGTTCCTCCTACGGCGGTAGAGGATCTTACGGTGGTAGAAGAAGACAACGCAGATACTAAGAAATCCCCGACTAAAAACAAATAATAAGAAAAGGGTTAACTCTTAAGAGGTGCTTCCGTGCATATTTTTATGCAAAACATCACTTCTTTAAGTTTTTAAAAAAACAACCCTAAACCCTTTTTTTCTCTTCTTTAAAGAATCAGATAGTCGTTATGCCCTTTAGGTTTTAATGAGATTTTTGTTTTTTTATCTCACTATTATCTATGTTTCCTCAGTTATTGGCATGTAGTAGTATTCGCCAATCCCTTTTTGTTCCCTATCAAGTCTTGAGCCAGACTTATTGACACGGGGTCTCCCATTAGTTGGGTCTCTTCTGAACGTTATATCCATCGTTTTAAGGAAGGAATTCATCCCCGTTCTTAGATCTATTGGGGAATGGGCTTGACCTTCTAGACCTGGTTTTCCGTCAAAAACCATTAACCTATCGCTCAAATAGTCACACATTACTATGTCATGCTCAATACAAAAAGCCGCAGCTTGCCTATTCTGGATTAAGCGTTTGATTGTACGAGCCACGGTTAGACGGTCTTCACTTGAGATATAGGCGGAACTTTCGTCAAAAATATAAAGATCTGCTTCTCTGGCTAAACAAGTGGCTATTTCTACTTTTTGTAACTCTCCGCCTGATAAGTCCTCCACATCCATCTCCAACAACGGTTCTATGTTTAAAGGTTTTATAACGTCTGATTTAAACCATGATTGGCTTAACACGTTTTTACTAGCCATAGAGATGTAAGAATAAACACTTCCCTCAAAAGTAGGGGTTATATATTGGGGCTTATGACTGATTTTCAAATCCTTTGCAGGGCTTTCCCCATTTTCTGGCTCAAATTCCCCCGTCAAAATCCTTGCAAAAGTCGTCTTCCCTATACCGTTCGGCCCAATTATCCCAATTATTTCACCAGAATAAACAGAACCTTCCTCCACATTCAACTTAAACCTATCCAACTGCTTCTCCAAGATCCCATACTCTAAAACAGGCTCCACTCCAGCCTGATACTGAACAGGCTTCGGAGCAAAATCAAAAGTTATACTCTCCGACCTAAACCTCATATTCTCATCAGGTATATAACCATTAAGAAAGATGTTTATTCCTTCCCTAACACCATGAGGATGAGAAACAATACCATAAACACCCGCATCACCGTAAAAAATAGACACATAATCTGAAAGATAATCTAAAGTAGCAAGATCATGCTCAACCACCACCACAGTTTTCCCTTCTTCTTCAGCTAAACGACGAATCGCTCTTGCAACCCGTAACCTTTCTGAAATATCTAAAAAGGACGTCGGCTCATCAAAAAGATAAGCATCCGCTTCTTTTAAAATAAGAGCGGCTATGGCGAATTTCTGAAGCTCTCCACCGCTTAAAACATCGATCTCCCTTTTTAATATGTGATCTATCCCAAGCTCCCTTGCTATCTCTTCCTTCCTCCCTTTATCATCTACCTTATCAAGAAGATCACCGACACTCCCTTGAACCTGCTTCGGTATCTTATCAACATATTGAGGCTTATGAATAGCTATTTGCTCCTTTTCTGCTAACCTCTGAAAATATGCCTGCAACTCTAAACCACGATAATTTTTAACTATTTCCTCCCAACTAGGAACGTTTTCATAATCTCCAAGATTTGGCTTTATTTCACCTGCAAGTATTTTCAAAGCAGTACTCTTACCCGTCCCATTTTGACCAACTAAACCTACAATCTTCCCCGGTTTCGGTATGGGAAGACGATAAAGACGAAAACCATTTCTCCCGTAAGCATGAGCCCGATCCTTATCAAGTTCCTCGGGAATATTTACGATATAAATAGCCTTAAAGGGACATTTTTTAATACATATCCCACACGATTTTTCCCCTGAACAAAGCTCTTCAGAAATCAAAGGCTTCCCCGTCTTCTCATCAAGAGTAATTACCTGTTTACCTGTACGAATACCAGGACAAAACCTCATACACTCCTTTGAACATTTCTTAGGCTTACACCTAGTAAAATCTAAAACCGCGATCCTTGGCATTTAATTATCCCACTCTAGATAAAAACATTTAACCTTTCAATCAAAAGATTTAGAAAAAAATAATAATTCTTCTATTTTTTAAGAGCGAAAAGATATTTCTCCCTCTTCTAGATAAAGATTTTTTCTATTTTATTAATGTTTTTATTCGCATAAAACCCGCAAAATTTAAAAAAACACGCTTCACACAATTACAAAAGAAATTTATAAAAAATTAAGAGAGTTTTCACTCAAACGCTTATTGCCTATCACCTAAAGTTTCCATTATAAGAGGAGTGATTCAAAATGGTTTTGAAATTTATGTGGGGAATTACCGGTTCAGGAGATTACATGCCTGAAATCATAAAGATAATGAAAGAAATCTCAGAAAAAGAAGACGTCAAAATCACCATCGCCCTATCTAAAGAAGCAGTAAGAGTTACCAAATGGTATAGAGTTTGGAAAGAACTCCAAACCATTTCACCTAAAGAACCCCTTATTGACGAAGGACCCAACATGCCGTTTATAGCAGGAGACCTCCAATACGGCAGATACGACTTCTTTCTAATCGCGCCACTAACAGCAAACAGCACAGCAAAAATCGCCCACGGAATCGCAGACACCCTAATAACCAACGCCTTCGCCCAATGCGCCAAAGGAAAAACCCCAATCTACGTACTTCCTGTAGACCAAAAAATAGGAACCACAACCACCATCCTACCCTCCGGAGAAAAATTCGACCTAACCGTACGAGAAATAGACGTAGAAAACGTAAACAAAATAAAAACCATGAGAAACGTAACAGTACTAAAAGGCCCCGAAGAAATCCACGAAATCATAAAAAAACACATGAAATGAAAAAAAAGACAACAATAACACAAATAAAAGAAAGAATCCTTAACTGGATACTATTAACCATATAAAAGATCTTCCTCCTCCTTTGTCAACCCCTTCCTCTGTTTTTTAGCTTCTTCCCAATCCTCTTCAATCTTTTTAATCACAGGAAAAGCCTTAACCCAAAGCAACAATAACTCCTTCAACTTCTCCTCACTTTCTTCCCTACACTCCCTCAAAGCCTTTTCCAAATCAGCCTCATAACCCTCAGCAAAACAAGCAGGAGTCAAAACTTCACAAAGCTTTGCCTCTAAAAACTCAACAAAAGAAGGATCATCAGGATCAACAGAATCTTCCAACCCCGATACGCGAATAGCTTCCTCAACCAAATCCCCAATAACATTAAAGATTACCTCTCTTTTCTTACTCATTTAACTATATCCCCCTATCAAAAGAAAAAATCCTTCTAAACCAGTAAAAAAACAAGGATTATTAAAAGTTTCCATTTAAATTTTTAAAAAAACTACAAAATACCTACCCCTAACCGTAACAAAAGTCACATTCTTGGTTTTTAGGAAAATTAAACTCCTCTCTATGCAACTTACAAAGTATTTCCTCTTTCTTTATCGTTTTACAAGCCTCACACATCTTTTCTAAAACTTCCATTTCATCCACATTTTCTTTGAATAAAGCTTCCACTATCCCCCGAATAGATTCCTTAACCTTTTCCGACTCTTCTAACGCGCCAATCTCCTTAATCCCTCTAACACCCTTCATATACTGGGTTACAGCCGCAGGAGTAATATCCATCTTAGAAGCTACTTTTATAGGTTTCATATTATACTCTTCCACCAAAGATCTTGCAACCAAAGCCCTTATCGAAGGCAAAATATACTTAACAACAACCATACAAGGAGGCTTCATTTTCACCAAACCCTTTGACCAAATTCATATTCTTAACCTATTGAATTAACGTCATTGATAATATTAAAAATTAACGGTGTTAAAAAAATAGAAAAAAAACAAACACAAAAACAAAATACGTAGAAAAAAACGAGAAAATATTAAAATATTAAAATATAAAAATATAAAAAAATATAAAAAAACACCTTTAAAAAAATCAAGGAAACCAGCAATAGGTTTAATAAAGATATATGTGTATTTTAAGATAAGTATGCAATACTTCTATAAAAAACCAAATTGGGGGAATTATGAAAAATGGCAACAGCACCCACACCAACAGAAGGAGTGGTAGGAAAACCCGTAGTAGTAGACAACGGAACAGGACTATCAAAAAACGGCTTCGCAGGAGAAGACCAACCAAGATCAGTCTTCCCAACACTAATAGGATACCCAAAATACCAAAGCGTAATGAGTGACGTAGAACACTACGTAAGAGAATACTACATAGGAGAAGAAGCCCTCAACCTAAGAGGAGTCCTAAAACTAGTATACCCAATAGAACACGGCATAATAACCGACTGGGACGGAATGGAAAAAATCTGGTCTTACACCTTCTTCCAAGACCTAAGAATAAATCCAAGCGAACATCCCGTACTACTAACCGAAGCACCACTAAACCCGAAGAAAAACAGAGAAAAAATGGCAGAAATCATGTTCGAAACCTTCAACGTACCAGCAATGTACGTAAGCATGCAAGCAGTACTCTCCCTATACGCCTCCGGAAGAACAACCGGAATAGTAGTAGACAGCGGAGACGGAGTAACACACGTCGTACCAATCTACGAAGGATTCGCAATCACCCACGCCATAACAAGAATAGACCTAGGCGGCAGAGACATAACAGACTACCTCAGAAGACTACTAAGACAAAGAGGATACTCACTAACCAGCAGCGCAGAAAGAGAAATCGTAAGAGACATCAAAGAAAAACTCTGCTACGTAGCCCTAGACCACGAAAAAGAACTAAGACTCGCAGAAAAAGTATCAGGCATGGAAAAAACATACACACTACCAGACGGAGAAACACTAACCGTCGGACCCGAACGATTCCAAGCACCAGAAGTCTACTTCAACCCAAGCTGGATAGGGCTTGAATCAGACCCAATAGACGAAACAATCTACAACTCAATACAAAAATGCGACATAGACCTCAGAAGAGACCTCTACAGCAACATAGTACTATCCGGCGGATCAACAATGTTCCCCGGACTAAAAGAAAGACTACACAAAGAACTAACCGAACTCGTACCCGAAGGAGTCGAAATACGCATCGTAGCCCCGCCAGAAAGACGCTACAGCGTTTGGATAGGAGGCAGTATTCTGTCGTCTTTGAAGACTTTCGGTAAGCTTTGGGTTAGTAGGAAAGAGTATTCTGAAGCTGGCGCAGCCGTGATACACCGTTGCTTCTAGGTCTATTTTTTTAAAAATAGACTTCATTATTTTTTCTTTTAAGCCCTTTCCGTTTCTCTATTTTTTAGTTTATTTTTTCTATTTTTTAGCTGTTTTTAAAGAAGAAGGGAATTCTCTGAATTTTTTTCCTCGTTATTAGTTGTGTGGTTTGTCTAAATAAAAATTGTTTCATTAATTTAGGTTTTCTTCGTTTTGATCTTCTCTAAAGCCTTTTTAGCAGCTTCTTGGACATCCTTAGTTTCATCTTTCAAAGTTTGTATGAGTGGGTCTATAGCTCTTTTATCCCCTATATTTCCAAGGACTAATGCTGCTTCTTGTTGAACCTTCCAATCTTCATCCTTAAGGGCCTGGATCAGAATTTCTATTGCTGGTTCTCCTATCTTACTTAATGCTTCTGCTGCACGATCTCGAACAAAAAAATCTTCATCTTTTAGTGCTTGTATAAGAGGTTTAATAGCTTTTTCGTCTCTTATCTTTCCTAGTTCTTTAGCTGCTTTCACTCGAATCTCCCAATCTTCATCTTTCAATATTTGTATAAGTTGTTCTACAGCC
>JBHLKN010000045.1:0-14664 GCA_048886645.1 Candidatus Hodarchaeota archaeon
TGCATGAACGCGTAAGGAATCATATAAAGGGGTAAGGAGAGAACTACTATGAATTCAGACACATCATACTCGTTTTCTAATGTTGTAAAAAGAGCGATGACGGCGTTACCTGCAAAGGGTCCGAGAAAAGCGGCAATTAATAGCGTAGATTTTACTTGCATAAAATCACGACTTAGATAAAGTATCTCTGTTTAGCTGTTCAATTAACTTAGCTCACGGAATTGTTTTTTGGATTTAAATGCTTTTATTTTTATGTGTTGGTTTTTGTTTTATTTTCAAAGATTTTTTTGAATTTTTGTGCATCTTTTCCCATGTTTATGTTGTTGAAAAGCACGTATACTTCGTTTTCTGTTTCTTCTATGGTTTTTGTTTTTATTGATAGTTGTTTTAGATCTTTTTCGGTGTATTTGTAGCGATAGTTTATTTCTTGTTTTCCTAGACCGTGGAGTCTTGTGTAGGCGATTTTGTGTTCTGAGACTGAGCTTCTTTTAAGTAGGTCGACAACGTGGATTAGGTCGAAGTCTTTGCAGAGATCTTTTATCGTTTTTGGGTGTTGGTCCCAGTCACCTCTTGGTTCCCATGCTAACATTAGGTTTCCTCGGTCTATGTTTTTGAGGAATTTTTGCATGTTTTTCAGGTTTTCTTCACTAAATTTGAAGCTTGGGGGTGTTTGTATCACGCAGATTTTTGCTTGGAGTATGTTGCAGATTTCTTTGGTTTTTTCAAAGGCTTCTATGTTTTCTTTTGTTGGTTTTAAGTATCCGTAGTTTTTGAGGGTTTTTGAGGGGAGTTTTGGGCTTTTTCCCATTCTTCGCCATGTGGGGCTTTCTTTTGGGTGGGTTATTACTTGCCATGCTTTTACCGTGAATTCGAAGTTTTTAGGAGCTTCTTCTGACCATTTTTTTGCTGTTTGCAGTCGAGGTAAGCGGTAAAAAGTGGATTGAAGCTCTATCAGGTCAAAAGTTTTGAAGTAGGCTTTCTTTCCCCCTTTTACAGCCCAACCACAACAACCAATCCGCACCATAAAATAGAAGAAGTTTAATTTCTTATTTCTGCCTTTTCCTCCCCCATTTCTATAGATCGTCGTGATTGTTGATATGAAGTCGCAAATATTTAGTTTAGTTCTTATAAAAACTGTTAGTTGTTATTCTTCTGGTTTGTAAGTAAAACCTTTCATTGGGTCGGAGAAAGGGAACTTTCTGAAGAGAGCTATAACTCCTTCTCTCCAGAAGCTTGAAGCCATTGTTTGAAGCCTTCTTTCTGATTGTTGGCTCCAAGATTCAGGTAAAACTATCACCTCTTTTTGGGTGCCAAATTTCATAACAAGATCTAAAGCGTCTATGATTCGCCCGGCAAAACTCTTATCGCTACAAATTATGACTAAAACTTCGTGGCCTTCTTCTTGTGTCCCTGGAATCTGGTTCCATTTACCGCCGGTCATCTTGCCGCGAATAATGTATTCGGTTTCTAAACATTTTTCAGCGGTTTTCACGATATCAGTTGCGCTTGTTATTTCTTCTGAAAGTGTTGAGAAACATTCTTCTAACCTTCGAAAACCCCAAAGCGGTTCTAGTTTTTCAGCCAGTTCTGAAGGCGGATTTTTCGGGTCAAACTCCAAAACACCAGGTAACTTACTTGGAAACAACAGTATTTACCTCGGATAATGGGTCTTGCTAAATATGAAAATAATAAAGACTATTTAAGTACTACTGGTATGCATTCCGTATAATCTCTTAAAAATAACGGTAAAAAAAGTTAACTTTCTTTTAAAAAAATGACGAGATTTAAAATGTTTAAATCTTTTTTATCTTATACCTACTTTAAAGACTTTTTTGGAGGCTTATGTTTTTTTGAAAAAGCAAAACGAAGAGGGACATGATCTATTTTTAACAGAGGACTTTGATCTGATATCTCTTTATATTTATTGTCATCAAATCGCTTTTAATGAAGAAGGGGTGGAAAAAGAAACTTTGACAGAAGTTTTTAAGAAAATGGATATGACCTCAGAATGGGTGGAAAAAGGCCTTAAAAACCTATTAAACCAGGGGTTGATTAAAAGAAAAAATAATAGATATTTTGTAGAAGATGCTGAAAGCTTTATTGAAAGGACATTATTAAAAGTTAAAAATGAAGATGAGAGAGAAAAAGAGGAAAATCGCTCTTTAATCCAAAAAAGAATTGGTTTAATTTCAAGTTGTTTATCTTTTAAAATTATTCCTGCTTCTAGTCATAAAAAAGTGGCTGACTTTATCCGCTTATTTTACAGAGAAGCTCCCCTTTTCATGAGGAAAGTTGTGCAAAAACTTGACAAAGATATCTTATGTAAGAGTATTGTTGACACTGAACCAAAGTTTCATGAAGGTACTGCTGCTTTAATTTTTTGGCTTTATAGCTGTGATAGATCCTTTGCTCAGTCGATGGTCGAAAAATGTAACTTGGATCTTTTGGCTGAAAATATCGCGAAAACAGTTCCAAAGTATCATAGTGCTACTTCTCGCTTAATATTTTCTTTGTATGGTTGGCTTTGGATGTTTGCGAGAAAAGTCTTCCAAAAAATCGAAAACGCGTTGATTAAAAGCATAGAAGCTACTCTTCCAGATAACCACTTAGGGACAGCACGTCTTATTTATAACTTGAATGTGTGTGATAGAGATCTTGCAAAGTTGGTAGTAGATGGTTGTGATCCGGAAATTATCGCTGAAAGTTTAGGGAAGACTTCTCCTGAACTCCATTTTGGAACAGGTCGCCTGCTCTATGCCATCTACGAAACTAGTCCTGATTTCGCCTTAAAAGTGGTGGAAAAAAGCAAAGAAAAACTTTCTTCCACCTTTTTAGAAGATAATAGTGATTTGTTTCCAAACGAGCTAAAACAATGGCTCTCAAAATAAAGAGTCATAAGTTGGAAGAGGTAGATCTCCAAAGCTTATTGGTGGAATAAAACATGAAAAAGTTAGATCCTGAAATCTATAAACTGGTTAGAGAATATGCGCTCAAATTAACGAGGAGAGGTTATGTTACAGCTCATGGGGGAAACATAAGCGTTCGGGAGGGAAATTCTATGTGGATAACGAGACATGGTACATCCCTTGAAGATGTAAAACGGGAAGATATGATTGGAGTTTATGTTGATAAGCCTTCTGATAATGATGTTATCGCTTCAACGGAAGCAATTGTTCATAAGGAGATCTATAAGAACAGCAATAATATCGTGGTTATGCATGCTCATCCTCCATATTCTGTTGCTCTTTCATTTTTTTATGATGAGATTGTTCCTCCAGATGCGGAAGGCAATCACGTGATGAAGAGAATACCGGTGGTAGGGGGTTCTCCTGGTTCTCAAGAGCTTGCTGAAAACGTTTCAAAAGCTTTATCAAAACATCTGGGGGTCATTGTAAGAGGACATGGAGTGTTCACCGCGTCAAGATCAATCGAAACAGCTTATCACCTAATATGTATCGTGGAACATTCGTCAGAAATTTTCTACTTGATAGAGATTATGAAGTTATGCTATGGTGGTAAGTTTATAAAACCAAAAGAGTTCTAAAAACGCTTAATTTGCAAGTTTTTTATGTTTAATATTTCTGTGTGGTTTGTTGTTTTTATTGTGGTATGGTGAGGATCATCATTCGTTCTTGAACGGAAAAATTTTTAATTTCAGAAGCCGTAGCTCATTATCGTATTTAGCGTAAATCCTAAAAATTTGGCTATGATTCCTAAAAACTAGAAAGAGTTAACGACGAACAAAAAACGCTTTTAATAGTTTTTAGGTGAGTTTTTAATTAGGGCGGGGTGGAATTATGGTTTACAATCTTTATGATTTTTCAAAGTACTATGATACTGCCTTTTCAAGAGATCTTTCAAAAGAGGTAGAATTTCTTATCCATTGTTTTAAAAATTATGCGAGTTTTGAAGTGAAAAGAATTTTGGAGCCAGCTTGCGGTAGCGGTATTCTTCTTGCTGCTTTTGCCAAACATGGATACCATATCACTGGATATGATTACAGTCCTAAAATGGTCGCTTATGCAAAAGAACAAATCGAGAAATCAGGATATACTGACAAGGTAGAAATTCTATTGGGCGATATGAGAACAATTAAGTTCGATGAGAAATTCGATGCTGCAATAAATCTTATCAATAGTCTCGGTTATTGCTTTTCAGATAACGATTTAATAAGGCATTTCAGAGCTATGGCTGAATGTATTCGTAAAGGTGGACTTTATATCGTAGAAATCTCATGTGCATGCGAAGACATAAAGAACGAGAAAAAGCCGGATGAAACCTGGTTTTCAGAAAGAGATGGGATTAAAATAGAAGCGACATGGTGTCCTGAGAGTTATGATATGAAAAATAAAATAAGACAAGTTAATTTTAGGATGAAGGTAGAAGATGGTGGTAGAATGTTTGTTTTTGAAGAAAAACATGATCTAAGACTCTGGTTCTTCGAGGATTTCAAGAGGTTAGTTCAAGAAGCTGGGTTTAGAATAGAGGCAATTTATGATCAAGATTACAACCTAGTTCTTAATAATGGCCATATTACCGGTGAACTGGGTGCTCTTTATTATGTACTTGTGAATGAATAAAAGTAGTTCTAAGTAAGCAGAATTTGAATGAAGCTTAGTTTGGGTTATTATAGATTTTTAGGCCCATTTTTTGCATCATTTTCTTCTTTTTTGTGTAGCATTTGGTTTCTTATTTTCTTCTTTTTTGTGTAGCATTTGGTTTCTTAGTCGTTCTTCGGCTGCTCGTAAAATAGCGTGAAGGATTTCATTATAATTAAGCCCTGCAATCTTTGCCATTTTTGCCAAGTGTCCGTCCCAACACCAACCCGGGTTTGGATTTACTTCAAGGAGTTTTGGTTTGTCCTCTGCATCAAGTCTCCAGTCGAAACGCGCATAGTCGTGACACTCAAGCCTTTCAAACAATTTCAAACACCATTCTATGATGGCTTTTTCTATCTCCTCTGGAAGATCAGCAAGAATAGATTTGATGTTCCAATAAGGCGAATTAGGAACCCATTTAGCCTCATAACCACAAATTCTAGGTAATCCTTCTGGAAGAGAAGAGTAATCCTCCTCAATAATGGGTAAGACTGCATAGGATTCAGGCGGGTTGCCTATAACACCGACGCTGAGATCTTTTCCTGTAAGAAATTCTTCTACGATGATAGGTTTATCGTAGCCAAATTTCTCCCTTATTTCTGAAATGGCATTCACAAGTTCTTCGATACTGTTTACTACACTTCTTTGTGTGATCCCAAAACCTGAATCTCCAAAATTAGGCTTTACGATTGCGGGAAAACCGAGGGGAAGTTCAAACGTTGTATCTTCTGGTTTTATGAAAAAGGCTTCTGGAACCGGAATACCCATTTCTTTTGCTATACCACGCACAAGCGACTTGTCATAACAGTAAGCAATGCATTGTGGACCTGCACCCGTATAAGGAATGTCCAAAGTCTCTAGAAGAGCAGGGATGTGAAGTTCTTGTCTACCTATATTGTTATAGCCCTCATCGCAAAGATTAAAGACGAGATCTATTTTTGTTTTTAGTTTTAATAGATCGTAGTATAGAGTATCGTGATCGCTAAGATATGTAAAATTATATCCGCCTACTTCTCTTAATGCTCCTTTCATTTGATCAATGGTATAGAAGTCGTCTTCATCAAAGATACAAAACGGTTTTAGGATATCGGGTTTTGTAGGGTCTCCTAAGATGACGACTATGTTCTTTAGCTTTTTTTTCCTTTTAAGAGGAGTCCATTCTTTTCTGACTACAGCTATTACAATGAGTCTTCTTTCCATCATCCCTAAATCTAGTTTCCTTTGTGAGTCTGGTGATATTTCGGCATGTATGGTGATGTCGTTGAAACCCTCTGTTTTTAGGAGTTCGTTCAAACTTTCACGGTCGTAGAGTCTTTCTGCATAAAATTGATCCACCATAATGCCTTTTTTTACATGGCTAACCACTTCTCGTGAGATTAGTCTTTGTTTGTCCAGTGAAAGGGAACGCTCCCTGCAGACAAAATGATTTTTGTCTATCCATTCCCAAGATCTTGGTTGAAAATGTTCCCTTAAGTATTCTCCATCAGAAACATCAATGAGAAGTTGCCCCCAAGGTTTTAGAACTCTGAAAACCTCTTTTAGAACTCTCATATCATCCTCTACGGTTTCAAAATAGCCAAAACTGTTTCCAAGGATCAGGACAAAATCAAAAGTATCAGGAGGATATGGGAGTTTTCTTGCATCTCCTTCTCTGAATCTAACATTAAGACCTTCTTTTTTCGCTACAGCTTTCGCTTTTTGAATCAGATAGTGTGAGCGATCTAAACCCTCAACATTTTGAAACCCTCGTCTTGCCAATTCAAGAGAATGGCGTCCCTGACTGCAACATAAATCCAAAACCTTATCCTCAGGGGATAACTTGAGAATGTCTGAAAATAAGTCAACTTCGCTCCTAGTTATATTCTGATCATCTACAACATCCGAATCTGTTTTAAGGTAAATAGAATCGAAAATACGCCACCACCAATCAGAGGCTACATATGCTTCCAAATTGGGAACGGGTCCAAGTGTTTTCTTTTTCCCGAAATTGCCTCTCCCCTTTTGTGGAGATTTGCCCTTTGAAGACTTTTTCTTCATGCGTTTGTTCTCCACCTGCTAAAATTACTCCAAATACTTAATATAAGCAGTCTTATATTATCATAAGTTGTAAAAGTTTTTTTATTGCGCATGTCTACTACTTAATAAAATTATCTGTTCTTGAACTTCGCCACTTTTAATTAATTAAAAAATTCTATATAATTATTTGAATTTATATCGATATGCCCAATCTAAATTGTTACTAAAATTTTGCATAATTAGATTTTAAGTTTTCTCATCTTTTTGGGAAATATTTTCCAGTTTTTCGATTGATTGTATCATAACAAAATAAACGAAACACGATAATCTATTGAAACAGTTTGCCATTTAATCTGTATCGTGGAATATTCATCAGAAATCTTTTACTTGATGTGGGATGATGAGGGCACATTACGGTGATAAGTTTATAAATCCAAAAAAGTTCTGAAAATTTCTCATTTACAAGTTTTTACGTTATATTTCCCTCCAAGTTACTCTTTTTCTTATAATAGAATTTCTCCAAAATTCCGTTCAGTTATTATTGGTATAAATTTTACGAACTTTGCAAATCACAGCATTTGGGCGAACATAGTGATTCGCAAAGCCCGTTTTCAGGCTAAGTTATCGAGAAAAAATGCTTACATCAAACCCATTGTCTTAAACACAGCCCAGCGAATGTTAATTTCAGATATTTTGCCGCAGAGACAGAACTTTTGCTTTTCAAGCGCAAAGAGACACGATTTAATAGGGCAGTGGCAAGCATCGCAACGGCACTTTGAAGTCATTGCTGCGGGGATGAGATCTATAAAAGGCACTCCATTGAAGATAAGCATGTTCGTGTAATCAACTGGCTTTTCTAGTTCTAATATTTTTGTTTCAGTGAAAGTCACCTTCACACCCTTTTTTTCCAAATCCTTTGTCAGCTCCTCAATTAGATAGACAATCGTCTTGCCCGTTTCAAAACACCGAGAGCACGTATCTAGCTTTCTTGAAAGTATCTCTATTCAATATTTAATTGTTTCATTATTTTTTACCCTCACAAAGATTAACGGTTTCGGATGGTTTCGGCTCATCTATAAGGATTAATCGAAATTAAATAAAAAAAACAAAAAAAAATAAATTAAATAAAAATAAATAAAAAAATAAAACAAAATAAATAAATTAAAAAAAACAAAATAAGAATAAACAAAAAATAAAACAAAAAAACAAAATATAAAACTAATACGGCGATAGAATCTCATTTTCACGGTTCATGGTAGACTGAGGGAAGAGAGAGGAGAGGCAATTTAGAAAAATTATAGAAAAAAAGATCGTGGTTTCTTTGGGCAATGCTGGCGCTCAAATTTCGGGGATGACGATTGAAGGTTATGAATATCTATAAATTGGAAAAAAGAGGTACGGGTTTTGGGCGTAAAGAGGTTTTTATTAGGGCTTTCACCATAGCTGCCCTTTTCGTAATTTATTTAATCTTTTTACTTACATTTTTGACGGCCTATTTTTCCGATTCTAAGAGTGTTACTATAACAATTAACCAATATAATGAAGCTGTATTGGAGCTTTTTATGTTTGTTTTTTTGGTTCCCTTCTTTGCTTATGGGAGTTTTATTTTAGTGAAAGATATTTGGAAAAAGAGGGAGTTTTAGACGAGTTCAAGCAAGGATTTTAAAAAAGTGTATTACTTCCCACTTCTCAAAATTATAACTTGAAAAAAAGGGTTAAAATAATTATAATTTTAGGTTATAGATGAAGGGCATTTTTATCTATTTTATTGCTTCTTCTAAAGCTTTTTTAATCATGTTTTTAGAAGGCCAGCCTTTGGCACCTTCGTCTGTAAAATACATTCGACAGGTTAACCCGTAGTTTTTTCTTTGTTCTGCGGTGGGATCCACGTCCTTACCATCAATCCTGATAGTAGGGGATCCGATAAACTTGAGTTCTTCTGCTTTTTCTTCGCTTTCAACTAATATTTTTTCGATCTTAACATCTATCCCTTCCTCCTCTAATACTTTTCCCAAAAGCTTCTCTGCTTGCTCATGCGTCGGACATCCTTCAAAATACAAAAGTTCTACTTTCATTTTTCCAAAACCTCTAAAACGAAAAATCTTAAACTGAAAACCACACTTACCTAGTAACATAATTGTTTATTTACCTTTTTAAAACAAATAGAGGGTTTATTAACGATTTTTATAAATATTGAGATTTTATCGACTTTTTGCGAAAAAAAACGTTTTAATATTTTCCAGTTATTGTTTTTTTGGCTATCACATTTTCAGTGTTTTTGCAAAAAATATGAAGATTCATTTTAGTTTTTATTTGGTCGGTTTGTGAGGTTTGTTAGAATGGTTGAAAGTAAGAGTATTGTTGTTCTTGGAGGCGGAGTTGGGGGGATTGTTGCTGCTAACAAATTGCGTAAGAAGTTGGGAAAAGAGCACAAGGTTGTTTTGGTTGATAGGCGTTCTGAGCACATTTTTTATCCGTCGATTCCGTGGATAATGACAGGTGCTAGGGAACCTTCAGATATTTCCAAAAGCCTAATCCGCTTAGAGAAAAAGGGTATAGAGTTTTTGAACACTGAGGTAGAAGAGATTGATCCTACGGGTGGCGTTGTAAAAGTTAAGGATGGCGATGATCTGTCTTATGATTATCTTGTTATTTCTCTTGGGGCAAGTTTAGTGCCTGAAAAGGTTACAGGTTCTAAAGATTTAAGAGGAGTTTCTGATGGTGTTTATAATTTTTACGATGTAATGGATGTTGTGAGGTTAAGGGATGGTTTGAAGAGTTTTGACAGTGGAAAAGTTGTTGTTTTGGTTTCAGGTCTGCCTTATAAGGGCGCTGTAGCTCCTTATGAAGCAACTTTTGTTTCAGAATATCTCTTCAGGAATAGGAAGTTAAGGGATAAAGTTTCTGTACATTTGATGATTCCGGAGCCTGCGCCGTTAGCTGCACCTGTTACTGAAAAACTTTTTGAAAAACGGGACATCGATTTTACTCCGAACGTTGAAGTGGATTCTGTGGATCTTAAGGAGAAGGAGATTGTTTTAAAAAACGGTGAAAAGGAAGCTTTTGATCTCCTCATTTTGATTCCTCCTCATCAATGTCCTGAAGTGATTGAAAAAGCAAAGTTGATTGATAAAACGGGCTGGGTACCTGTAGACCGAGAAATCTTGAAAACGGAAAAATACGACAATGTTTATGTCGTGGGGGACTCGAACTATATAGAGCTTCCTGCAGGTGGGTTTTTACCGAAAGCAGGGATTTTTGCCCATAGACAAGCTGAAGCAGCTGTGGAGAATATAGTGGCGGAAATAAAAGGCAAAGAATCTAAGAAAAAATTTAACGGAGAAGGAATGTTTGTTATCGAAGTTGGTGGAGGAAAAGGAATTTTTGTAACAGCTAAATTTTTCAAACCTGAGCCTGTTGTAAAGACCAAGACACCAAAGGTCAGTAGAATGTGGCATTTAGGGAAAGTTATGTTTGAGAAATACTGGCTAAGAAAATGGTTCTGAAAATCAGTGAGATACCTTAAGCGAAGGCTTAAGGTTAAAAACTTTAATCTCCACCCTTTTTCTTTTTATTTTCTTTTTTTTTAATCGAACGATTTTTTAATTTTAACTATTCTTTATTTTTGTGAAGGTGTTTTTTGGATGGTTTTTGTTATTGATATGCATGTTCATACTTTTCCTGCTTCTCGTTGTTCTCGTTTGAAGGTTCCTGAATTGCTTTCTAAAGCTTCTGCTGTTGGTTTGGATGGGGTTTGTATTACGGATCATAACACTTTTAATGGTGGTAGAGAAGCGCTTAAACTCCAAGAAGCTTATGATATCAAGGTTTTTTTAGGGATAGAGGTTGACACGAGGGAGGGACAAGTTTTGATTTTTGGCGTGAAGGAAGATATTCCTGTCTATTCGCCTATAGTTGAGATTTTAAATTTTGTACATAAACGGGGAGGCGTAGTTGTGGCTGCTCACCCTTTTAGACCCTTCATCGGTTTGGGTGACTTGGTTTATGAGGTTGAGCTTGACGGTATTGAGGTTTTAAACCCAAACTGTACTCCTGATGAGAATTTTAAGGCAAAAATAGCTGCAAGGATTTTGAAAATAGCGGAAATAGGGGGGAGTGACGCCCATATAAAAGAGAGGATTGGAACATTTGGTACAAGCTTTGAAAAAGAGATTGAGGATGAAGAAGATTTAGTCTCTGCAATCAAAGAAAGGCAGTGCAAGCCAATAAATCTTCTTAAAAAACGTCGATAAAACAGTATTTAGGTTAAAATTCCCGGTTTAAACGGGATTGTTTATTTACATATTTTCATTCAGAGCATATGAAATCATATCGCAATATTTTTCAAAGCCTAATTTTCGATATACTCTTTCACCCATTTCCGAAGCCTTAAGTACTCCAACCCTATAGCCCAATTCATATGCGTCAATTAATGCTGATCTACTTATGGTAAAGGCAAATCCCCTACTTCTGTATTCAGGCAAGGTTGTTACGGCATGAACGCCTGCTACTCCCGATGAAAGATATAGCATTAAAGTTGAAACAGGTTTTCCATCAGAAATGCCTATGTAAAATCTAGGTTCTTCCTCTGAAAGTAAGTAATTGAGTAACTCAAAGTCTACTTTTAGGTTAAAAACTAATGAAACATTCTTGCCCCACTGTTTAAGAGATTCTTCGTTATCAACAATTTTAATAGTAAAGTTTTCTATATCTGCTGTTTGATTTTTTATATTTGTTAAATCCACAGCCATCCCAGACTGGTGATAAACTTCTAAAAACCCATTCTTTTCAAGAATACTATCCAAATTTTCAGGCCGCGTCATTGGGCCGATTGTCCAAGCATTGGGCGCATTTCCTTCTTGAATTTGTTTTATTACATTTTTTATTTCATGTTCTACGTTAAGGTTTTCAAAATTTGCTCGAAATATACTACTCGGCCAAGTAGCATATTTAGCCATAACCCAGCTTATTTTATTCTCTATGTTTGAAGTTAAATTAGGATGTTTAGAAGATTTGATATAAAAATCATGAAGGTTTTTTTCAATGGCTAAAATAACTGATTCTGTCGATGGGTCTTTTAATATTTTTTTCATTTTTCTCACTTTTTCAGAGAATTTAAACCGTCTTAATTAGTCGTTGTTATATAATTATTTTTTACTTCTCTAACGTGAAAAAAACAATCAACTTAAAAGGTATGGTCCGTTTTTATTCTTAGTCTGTTTCCTCTTCAGTTTGAAGAGGTTTTTTAATGGTTGTGTTTGGTGGGTTGAAATGGTTTTGGTTGGTGTTGTTGGTAAGCCTAATGCGGGAAAAACTACTTTTCTTAATGCGTCTTGTATGACTAGTGCTAAGGTTGCTGATTACCCTTTTACGACTGTTGAAGCGAATAAGGGTATTGCTTATGTTAGGCGGGAATGTGTTTGTAAGGAGTTTGGTGTTGAGGACAGTCCGCGGAACTCTTTGTGTGTTGAGGGTACTCGTTTGATTCCTGTTGAGGTTCTTGATGTTGCGGGTCTTGTTCCTGATGCTTGGCAGGGAAGGGGGTTAGGGAATAAGTTTCTTGATGATTTGCGTAGGGCTGACGTGTTGATTCACGTGGTTGATGGTTCCGGTTCCCTTGATGCTGAAGGAAATCCTGTTGAGCCTGGATCCCGTAATCCTTTGGAGGATGTTTTGTTTCTTGAGCGCGAAATAACAATGTGGCTTATTGAAATTATAAAACGTGATTGGGATAAGGCGTGTAGGAGGGTTGAAACAGAAAAGATAAGGCTTGCTGATCTTTTAGCGGATAGATTATCTGGTCTTGCTGTGAAACGGGAGCATATTTTGCAGGCACTGCTTGATTCAGGTTTAAAAGCAGACGCTGATAAACCTAAGAGTTGGTCTGAGGAGGATCTTTACAACTTTGTTAATGTTTTGAGGCGGATAGCAAAACCTATGTTGATCGCTTTAAACAAGGTTGATAGGCCTTATTCCAAAAAATTTATTGACGAGTTAAAGCGGGAGATTGAGTGGTCTATAGTGGTTCCCTGCAGCGCATTGGCAGAATATTTTTTGAGAAAAACGGTTGAGAAAGAGACTATTCGCTATGTTTCTGGCGATTCTGGGTTCAACATAGTTGATCGTTCAAAACTTTCGGATAAAGAGGTTGAGATGTTAGGGAGGATTGATGAGGAAATCCTCAAAGTTTACGGTTCTTGTGGTGTGCAAGAAGCTATTGATAAAGCTATGTTTGATCTCCTTGGATATATCGTTGTTTTCCCTGTGGAGGATGCAAATAAATTAACGGACCATGAAGGTAGGGTGCTGCCTGATGCTTTCCTTGTTCCGAAAGGGACGACGGCGAAACAGTTTGCTGGAATGATACATGAAGATCTTGCTAAAACCTTTGTAAACGCTATAGATGTAAGAAAACATACAAGGATGGGGGCAGATCATGTCTTAGAAGACAACATGGTGATTAAAATCACAGCAGCAGGAGCGCGAGGATGAACCTCGCTTCATGTTTTGACTCGTAGAAACGGTAAAGATGGTTTTTTATTCTTCTGGCGGCCATTTAAGTTCTTCTTTTTCCCTTTTTTCTGTGAGGAATGTGTTTGGTGGAACGTGTTCGTAACATATTGCGCCAGGACCTAGGGCGCTGTTTGGTCCGAGGGTAGCTCCAGGCATTATGAGAGAACCTATTCCTGTTTTTGTGTTGTCCCCCATTATTACGCCGAGTTTTCTTCTCCCTGAGCTTATTTTTTTGCCGTTTATGAGGACTTTTACTGGTTTATCGTCATGTCTTAGGTTAGCTATTTTTGTACCGGCACCAAAGTTGCAGTTTTCTCCGATGATGGAGTCTCCCACGTAGCTTAGGTGCCCTATTTGGGTTTTTCTTAGTATGATGCTGTTTTTTACTTCACAGGCGTTTCCTATATGGACTTTTTCTGCTAAGTAAGTGTGGGGTCTTATGAAACAGTTTGGACCTATGTCAGCGTCTTTATCGATGAGTGTTGGTCCGATAATGTATGCTCCCGCCCGGATTATGGCGTTTTCTTTAACGCCCACTGGACCTTTTATGCGGGCTCCTTCTTCTGCTTCTCCTTCTATTTTGAGGTTTTCTTTGTTTTCTTCAAGAAGGAGTTTGTTTGCTTCTAAGAGGTCCCAAGGTCTTCCTACGTCGATCCACCATCCCTCTATTTCATAAGCTTTAATTTTTCCTCCTTGGTTTATCATTATTTGGATCGAATCTGTTACTTCAAATTCACCCCTTTGACTTATTTTCGTTTTTTTAATGATGTCGAATATTTCTTGAGTGAATAAGTAGATTCCAGCGTTAACAAGGTTTGATGTTGTTGAGCCATTTTTAGATTTTTCGACTATTTTAGTAACCTCTCCGTTCTTAGTTTCAACTGTTCCAAATTGAGAAGGTTCTTCAACGCGGGTCACTGAAAGAATAGAACTAGTCAATCCCTCTTTTTCTTCCCACATTTTGATCATATTTTCGAAATTTTTTGGTTTAACCAGAACATCACCATAAACTACTAAGAAAGGCTCAGATTTAGTGAAATTTTCTAAGAGCCCTATAGCATGAGCTGTACCTTTCTGCTCTTTTTGCTCAACATATGTGATTTTTATACCATGTTTGCTCCCATCAGAAAGGTGATCACGGATTGCTTTGCTCTCGTATCCAACTATTAGAAACAATACATCAATATTTGCGGATTTTAAGGCTGAAAGTGTATGTTCTATAAAAAATTTCCCTGCCACAGGAAAAAGAGGTTTTGGCCGCGTATAAGTTAAGGGTCTTAAACGCTTTCCCTCGCCTGCTGCTAATACAACAGCCTTCACGAAAAATCAACACCCAAAATGAGGTATTATGGTGAAGTAAGATGAAAACTTTGTGATATCTAATAAAGTAGAAAAATATCAAATTCTAATCTATTTTCTCTGTTGTCGTTGTTGTTTCTATGGTTTCCTCTTCTGTTTCTTCCTCTTCTACAGGAACCTCTTCGATTTTCTCCTCTTCTACAGGAACCTCTTCGATTTTCTCCTCTTCTACAGGAAC
>JBHLKN010000046.1:0-6205 GCA_048886645.1 Candidatus Hodarchaeota archaeon
TTCATAAAGAACAACACAGCTATCACTGCAGCAAGAACACCAACAGCAAGCGCAGCAGGCATCTCGAATTCATCATCTCCTTCCTCCTCAGCTGAAAGGAAGTAAGCACGCATCACCGGATCATGCTCTATTGCACCACCGTCCCACTTGTGGTAATTAGTCGTGAAAAGATTAAGAGCCAAAGTAAAGTCGTATTCTTCTTCACCAGTGTCCTGTAAAGCCTCTGCTAAACCTTCAGAGAATATTAACCAGTCTAATATTTCGTCGCTGTCGTCTTCAAGCATGTTGGTTCCATGCATTCTACCTTCAATCACTGCAACATTAACAGAAGCAGCTGTAGAATTATACTTGGCTGAATCAAGACCTAATGACCAATCATATTCAACTTTTTCCGGATCTCCGAATTTATATTCAGCATATGTCTCGTCTTGATATGATACTGAGAATACCTCAACTGGCTGGGTATATGTGTCATCTAGAGAAGATTCCACAGGGTCAACTACTAGAAATGCAGCATAAGTCGGTAAAGCAAGTCCGTAACCATCAACAGCATCTTTAATATCACTTTCAGGCATCTCACTCATCGAAAATGTTGTATACAAATCTGCAGTTCCCTCAGCATTGTCAATAACGTACTCATAACCATATGTGTAATTTTGCGGAACTGTTTCATTTACCCATGTATCGGAACTGTCGGAAACATTCCAAGTTGTAGGCATATTTTCATAGGTTGTACTCCATTCGAAAGTAGTCAATCCACCTGCTTCGGATACGCCCCAGGTGGTGCTTACATCTATTTCGTTAGGATCAAAGCCAGGAGGATAGGTTGTCTCAATGGATTCTGAAGCTTCTTCATGTCCTCCTGGATCGCTAGGATCAAGATGTACTTCTTCGATAACTCCGTGTGTGTTATTCGTTGCAACCATGTCCATCCACATATCTGCTTCGACTGCAAAGCTGCCTTCTAAATCAAATATTCCAGGCAAACCGTAGCCTTTGAACTCTTCTTTCATTATGTCCGTTATATCAAGCATTTCTAGGTTAAGGTCAAAGACATCATTACCGTTAACATCTTTGTATACAAGGAAGTCTTGCATCATGTTTTGCCAAATCATGAAACTATTATCTGGAGTACGAATTGCCTGACTGATTAACTGGAGAGTTCCATACCACGTCAAATCAACTTCAAAGGAAAGAGTAACTTCGACAACTACGCCAAAAGTCATGTCACCTGTTACTAAAACGGTTTCTGTATCGTCTTTTATCCCGCTAATCACATAGGAGGCTGTCATGTTTATATTCATTGCCAGAGTTATTGTAAAGTTGAAGTTTCCATTCATTTCGGTTAGACCAACATAGGCCATAGCAAGGTTTGATCCATTGACTGTTACTACATAGCCACTAGCACTAAACGAATATTTATTAATATACTCAGCATCTATGTGAAATTCAGTATCTATTTCAAAAACTGATTTAACTGCGTCCCAAGTAGGTTGAAATACTTCTGATGTGTTAAGAAGTTCTTCTCTATAGCTCGCTATTTCTGTTATTTCGGATTCTTCTCTGGTTTCATTTGTTTCGGTTATGGTTTTCATTCCGTAACTATAGTCATAGCCAGAGCTTGTTGTGCCTTCGCCTCTCGTAGCAGTGGTTGCGATTGAGTGTCCCGGTAGTATTGTTAGTAGCATTGTGAAAGCTAGTAGCACTGTTAGGTATCGTATTTTTTTTGAGGTTTTAAGTTTCATTTTGGTTCACCAAAAATTAGAAAGAAAGCTTAAAGCTTCTTTTCTTTAATATAATATTCGTAAGCTTATACTTAAGCTTATGTTTAAAGAAAAGTTAAAACGGAGTTCAAGAGTTCTTGAACTTTTTTATAGAGGTAATAAAGTCTTCTTTTTTACGATTGAGCAAAATTACCATAAAAAAAGGGAAATAAAGCTTGGTTTAGTCTTATTTTTTGTTTTAGTTTAAAATGAGAGTTTTAAATGAGGAGGGATGGTTGGGTGAAAGGGGGGAGATGGTGGTAAAAAACGAAAGATTAAATAAATATATTGTTTGATTTTACTTCTCGTAGTTGTATTTAACAAAAATATTTATTCTACTTAATGTCCATAAAAATCGGTGGAGATAATTTTTACTTGGTTGTGGTTTTTGTGGAGAAGAAGAAAGAAGGGTTAGAACAAGGGCAATCGGTGTTTGAAGAAGTTGTCATTGAGTGTAATTTGAACGTGATTATGGAGCTTTGTTTGCGAAGGGGATTTCTCATACCCACATCAGAAATTTATGGTGGTTTGGCTGGTGCTTTTGACTGGGGTCCTCTTGGGTGTGGTTTGAAGAATAAGGTGGTCGAGTTTTGGAGGAAACTTTTTGCTCGGGGAGAGGATAATGTTTTTGAGATTGATGGTGCTACTATTTTGCCTGAAGCGGTTTTGAAAGCTTCGGGTCACGCTGATCATTTCACTGATCCTGTTATCTCTTGTAAGAAGTGTAGTGAGACTTATAGAGCGGATCATTTAGTGGAGAAAAAGTTGGAGGTGAAGGGAGAAGGTTTGTCTCCATCGGAGCTAAACGAATTGATTGTTGAAGGGGATCTTAGGTGTGATAAATGTGGGGGTGAGCTTGGCGAAGTTCGCGTTTTTAACCTGATGTTTAAGACTAATATCGGATCTGTTGAGGGAAATGTAGCTTATTTAAGGCCTGAGACTGCACAGTCGATTTTTATAGATTTTAAGCGTATAGCACGTAGTATGAGGGCCAAGTTGCCTTTTGGGGTAGCACAGGTTGGGCATTCTTATAGGAATGAAATATCGCCGAGACAGGCGATTATTAGGCTTCGTGAGTTTACTCAAATGGAAGTTGAGATGTTTGTTCACGAGAATGAGTTAAACCATTTTCCCGGTTTTGAAAGGGTAGCAAACATACCTCTCAGGATTCTTACACGGAAACAGCAACAAGAAGCAGAGAGAAAAGATGAAGGAGACGTTGAACCCCTCGAAGTAACAGCAGAAGAAGCAGTTTCACAAGGGATTGTGCCAAATAAAACCCTCGCCTACTTCTTAGCAAAAGAGGTTCTATTTTTTGAGGAGCTTGGAATTCCTTATAAGGCTTTCAAGTTCAGACACATGCTCCCTTCAGAAACACCCCATTATTCAAGGGGCAATTTTGACTTGGAGATTCTTTTCAGTTTTGGCTGGACTGAAGTTGTAGGGAATGCTTACCGTACAGATTATGATCTTTCAAATCATTCGAAGTTTAGCGGTGAGAAGTTGAAGATTCAGCATGGGAAAGATATGGTGACCCCTCATGTAGTGGAGCCTTCTTTTGGGGTTGAAAGGATAGTTTATGCGATATTAGAGCACAGCTATAGGAAGGATGTTGAGCGTAAGTGGACTTGGTTAAAACTCGCAAAGAAGATAGCCCCGGTGCAAGTAGCTGTGTATCCGTTGTTGAAAAGAGAAGGGATGCCAGAAAAAGCTTATGAAATATACAGAAGCTTGAAAGACGAAGATTTTGACGTTATTTATGATGAGTCAGGACAGATAGGCAGAAGATACGCCCGTGCTGATGAAATAGGCGTGCCTTACTGCATCACCGTGGACCATGAAACCTTCGAAGATGATACCATAACAGTTAGAGACAGGGATACAACAAGACAAGTAAGGGTATCTGTTAAAGAGATTAAAGAAGTCCTTAAAAAACTCTTAAACGACGAAATAAAATTCGAAGAATCAGGAAACCCCATCCCAACTAAATAAAAGAATAGAATACCTCGAGAAATCTGGGTTTTTTATTCTGTTTTTACTACTTTTATTCTTGGCGGTCTTACCCTTATTAGGATACGGCTTCCACAATGGGGGCATTTCACGCCAGGCATGGTTTTAAGTTCTTCTCGTGTAACGGGTCTTTTACAGTGCCGACATACATATTCTGCATAAACACTCATAAAAAACAGGACTCCTAAATTTTATTTTTTAATTAGTTAGTTTTTATTAACACTTTTTTTAATCTTTAAACTTTTTTAAATCGGATTTGGCTTTAATGCTTTTTCTGTTTTTTTATGACTTTTCCTCCTAGCAGGCGGTCTGAAATTATTTCTGTTATTAGGACGTTGACTTTTTTTCCTTGGAGGTGTCCAGCATCTTTAACAGCGATTAGGGGTCCGTCTTTTATGGGGCGGCCTATTCCTATTGAGGGGTTGGAAAAGCTTTGTTCTGTTATTAGTACTTGGAGGGTTTTTCCGATGAGGTGTTTTTTTTGTTGTATGTTGACTTCTTTTGCAGTTTCTACGATCATTTGGCTTTCTCTGTTATGAATGGCTGCGGGGGGTTTGGGATAGGAGTGGAAGGCAGACATTGGTAGGGGTTTAAACCGGTAAACGGTTATTTTGTCTACGCCGATTTTTCCAAGCTTTTTTATTAGTCTTACTGTTTTTTCAACAGTTTTATTGTTTTGCCCTGGTAGGCTGTGAATGAAGTATACGTGAGGTTTGAGACTGTATTTTATGCATATTTCAGTGGCGTTGAGGGCTTCTTTTGGGGTGGAGGGGCGGCCAAGTTTTTCCGCATGGTCTGGGCAGCCTGTTTCACACCCAATGTTAAGGCTTGTTTCTGGGAGATATTTTGCGATAATTTTCGCAGTTTCTTCTGTGAATAAACATGGTTTGATGTTTTCTATGGAGATTTCGGCTGTGTTAAATTGGGAAACTTCTCTTAGAAGGTTTTCGAGGGCTTCAACGTTTGCTTGAGGGGTTCTTGGATCTGTTAGGGGGTGAGGATAAACAAGGGAATCTCTCCCGTAATCTAGAAAGTCAGAGGCGCTTAAAACTATGCGTTTACAACCTAAAAAAGCTAAAGCTTCTATTTCCTCAACTATCAGGTTTAAGTCTTTTGATCTTGCAGGGCCGAAAAGTGATGGAATACTGCAAAAACCACAACCTGGCGGGATATTTTCAGGACAGTTAAAACGGTTTTCTAAGGGACCGGTTCTACATTTTTCACAGTTTTCGCAATTTTGATTTAAACCGATTTTCGCTCGGTAATAGTTACTGCATCCTCGAACTATCTCCACATATGCTTTCTTTGCATTAAAGTTAGGATAGTCTTTGACGCGGATAGTAGACGCTTTAAATGAGTTAAATTCTTTTTTGGAAGAGGCAGGCCTAAGCGGGTTTATTTTATAAAAAGGCTTTTTTTGCTTATCTTCATAGGTTTTAAAAGCGATTCCTAAGATTTTATCAAGTTGTTGTGAAGAAGACAATTCGCCATCTTTTAAGCCATGTTTTAAGAGTTCTTTTAATGTTGTTTCACCTTCGCCTATAACCGCGATATCTGCACCAATTTTTAAACAACTTTTTGGATCAGAAGCTATAGGACCTCCCACTATTACAGGAGCGTTTTGTTTAATTTTTCGCCAAAACTTTACAGTACGTTTCACAGTTTCTCGGTCCATACTCATGGCGGAAATAAATAAAACATCTGATTTTTTGAGGAGTTTTTGCTTTTTTTGTGGTTTTTTAAAAGGGAGCTCAGCAGGAGTTATTAAAGCAGGATAACCACAATTTTCAATTATACCTGCTACGGTTCTTGGACCTGCACCAATAACATCTCTTGTAAACCTTTTAAGGCCTGATCCATAGGCTAAAGCGTCTACGATTAAGAAACAGGTCATTGTAGGTCAAAAATATAATAGCATGAAACTTTTAAAAATGAAACTAAAATAAAACTAAAAAGAACCATAAGTTATTTAAAAATAAAACTATAATTAAGAATTGAATTTGAAAAATGTTTAAAAATAAAACTTTGATTAATTGAACAGGTGAATTTTTTAGTTTTTAGGAAGGTGTTATGTTCTGTCTACACAGCAGGCAATATGTAAGGTATGCGGTTTGCCGCAAGAGCTTTGTGTTTGCGCCCAGATAGCGAAAGAAGAACAACGGATTCGAGTTTTTTGCGATAAAAGGAAATGGGGAAGGATGTCGACGATCATAGAAGGTATTAATGAGAAAGATGTTGACTTAAACTCCCTTGCGAAAGAACTAAAGACTAAGCTAGCTTGCGGAGGAACCGTTAAGGACAACCGTATTGAGCTTCAAGGTGACCACAGGGAAAAAATTTTAGAAATCTTGGCAAAAATGGGCTATGAAGCTGATAACATAGACATACGATAATAGAAAACAGGAGAAAATAGTAAAAAAGAAAAGCTTAAA
>JBHLKN010000046.1:6305-14561 GCA_048886645.1 Candidatus Hodarchaeota archaeon
AACAGTCCCTACGTTAAAACAGTCCCTACGTTAAAACAGTCCCTACGTTAAAACAGTCCCTACGTTAAAACAGTCCCTACGTTAAAACAGTCCCCTAGGAAACCAAGCATAAATACCATATGAAGTTACTGGTGGGTCTAGTGGGTATATTAAAAAGATTAGGGCTTGGAAGAAGGAAAGATAAAAGCAAAGAAAAAGTATCTAAAATCGCTATTTGCCCTGCTTGCGAAAAATCGATAGTAGAAAAGGTTCCAAGCAGCATTAGCGGTTGGCTCGTTCCCCACCAGTATTATTGTCCCAAATGCGGCTACATTGGTCCCATTTACTTAGAAATAGAAGTAGAAAAAGAAGTAGATGAAGAAAAAGCCCGGGAATAAAGTAAGTATTAGGGGGAAGTTGTAAGTTTTAGATGTTGCTTTAATAATAGAAAAGTTTTTATAGTGCGGAATTGATAATTACTTTTGTATTTATCGGTTGCTTGGTATTTTTAAATTTTACTCTTTATGTTAGAGCCTAAAATATGATAGTACATACTCTCTATGGTTTGGTTTTGATTTTTTTATATTTAAAAAATTTGATGAGGAATGTGGTGTGGCTAGGGGTTCTGAATCAGAAAGATTAGATGGCACCTTTACTGGTAAAAAGGTCTGCCCTGAATGTGGTTCTGATAGTTTTATACAAGATGAAACAAGAGCAGAAGTATGTTGCGGTAATTGCGGATTAATTCTTGACGACAAAATAATGGACTTCGGGCCTGAATGGAGAGCTTTCAACTCGGAAGAACGGAATCGCAGAAGTAGAGTAGGTTCCCCGATGACTTTAACCGTACACGACAAAGGACTAAGTACAATGATCGGTTTCGAAGACAGAGACATCTTCGGCAAGAAACTTTCAGCAAGCAAAAGAGCACAAGCCTACAGGCTCAGAAAGTGGCAAATCAGAACAAGGGTTCACAGTTCAGTAGATAGAAACTTGGCCCATGCTATGGCAGAACTAGACAGAATATCAAGCCAACTAGGAATACCCAGAAGTGTAAAAGAAACCTCTGCTCTAATGTACAGAAAAGCCATAGACAGACGACTAATAAGGGGAAGATCCATAGAAGCCATGATAGCAGCCACAGTTTATGCAGCTAGTAGGATCAGACATGTCCCCCGTACTTTGGACGAAGTAGCAGACCAATCAAGAGTCAATAGAAAAGAGCTAGGACGATGTTATCGGTTACTTATAAGAGAGCTTAATGTAAGTATCCCACCAGTAAACCCGATAGATTATTTGAGCAGGTTTGGCGCAGAGTTAAAGCTTTCTGGAGCCTGCCAAAAAAAAGCAGCGGAAATACTTGAAAAAGCGAAAGAAAAAGGATTAACGGCCGGAAAAGACCCAACAGGGCTTGCTGCCGCAGCGATCTATATAGCTGGTATACAAGAAGGAGAAAGGCGTACCCAACGAGAAATAGCTGAAACTGCCAGAGTAACGGAAGTTACCGTGAGAAATCGCTATAAAGAACTTGTAAGGCAGCTTGAGATCCATATCATTGTCTAACATGAAAAATAAGCTTTATCCTTCCTTTTTTTATTTTGCAGATTTTTGTTTTATCTTGTTTTTTTTTACAATTCTCGAGTAGTTATTTCTGCTCCGTCTTTTGTTATTATTACTGTGTCTTCTGCTTGACTTACGACGGCTCCCTTATTTTCGACGAGTGTATAGTATTTGTAGAGTGCTCCTTTTGATAGAAGTTCGCGCATGCCTATTTTTACAGTTGATGCAGGGAATTCTTTTAAAAGCCATCTTTCACAAAATGGGAGGGTTTTGTAGTTTTTATTGATGTATCCCCGGAGGGTTTTTGATGATTTAAAACGCAAGGGTACTCTCATGGGTAGGAGGGTGTATATGTAGCATTTTGTTTTGTCTTCATGGCTTTTTCCGCTTCCTGTTGTTACGAATATGTCTAGACCGTAGGCTTCTCCTTCTTGCACGGTGTGTCCTATCGGGGTTTTTATGTTGGGGATGTGTTTTGATCCGTGTATTTCATATCTTTCTAAGGTATGTCCGGTTAGATCTCTTATGGGGCGGTATCCGTGTTTTTTGATTGTTTTTTCTACTATTTCGCCGATTTCGTTGGTTTTTGCGCCGGGTTTTAGGGCTTCAATAGCTGCGTTTAAAGCTTCTTCTGCGGCGTTAACTAAGGGTTCATGATCGGGATTTAAACAGACGGTGAAGGCAGCGTCGGCTATGAAACCATCTATATGAACTCCGGTATCGATTTTAACTAAGTCTTTTTCCTGTATTGTTGTTTCATCGTCAGCGGTAGCGGTATAGTGGGCGGCTATATTGTTTATTGAAACGTTGCATGGAAAAGCATGGGAACCCCCTGCCTTTGTAACCATCTCTTCGACTTTTTCGCAAATATCTAATACTTTAGCCCCTGGTACTATAAAGGGTAAAATTTTATCCTTTATTCCAGCCCTTATTTTTCCAGCTTCTCGGTATTTTTCAAATTTTTCTTCAGTTGTGAGCTCTTTTTCGTCTTCTTCTTTTGGGGAAATTAATTCTTCTTTTACTGCCATAATATTTTCATCCTATAAGAAACTATATAATTTTTTATGTGTTATATTATGTAATGGTTTGCAAATTTGATTATGGTATTAAGTTTTCAGAATTTTTAACGTTTGAGTTTTTAGTTTTTAAATTTTAGGACTTAAGAGAATATTATTGGCGGGATTTTCTTTGGGATTTGAGACGTTAAATATTGCTTTAAAAGGTATTTTGGAATATGATGAATTTGAAGATGATCCTGGTTTTAAAGCTTCAGAATACGAAGCAAGACTTCAAGAGTTAGAGGAGTCTGGGAGGGAAAATCCGATTTTAAAAGCTTTTCTTGAAGCTTCGCTTGAGATGTTTTATGGCGATTCAAGCTTCATAAAAAATGACTTGGAGAAGTCATTAGAAAAGTTTCAGAACGCTTCAACGCTTTTTTCTCGTTTTATAAGGCATAAGGGAGAAGCGAATGAAATACTTGTAAAAGAAGCTTCTCGGCGACAGTTTTACTCGACGGGAAAGTTCAACGAAATAGAGGCAAGACTGGTTGAACATGAGGATTCAGAAAGGTGTTCAAATGAACTTTTAGAAGCTGTTAAAGCTTTTGAGGAGGAGGAAAAGATTGCAAAAGAGATTGGTAATATCACGGCTTGGAGTAATTCTAAGGTGAGAAAGAACGTTGCAAAAGCCCGTGCTTACGAGATACTTTCTAAAAACTTTTTAGGGAAGGAGGATCTTAACAAGGCTTTGAAAATGTTACTTCAAGCGATTAGAGCGTATAACCGGGGAGGTTTTTTGAGACCTGAGTTCAGGGAGAAGGGCGAAGACCTAAAAAGAGAGGTGCGGGAACTTATAAAACTTAGGCTTAAAACGTTCATAAAAAGTAAGGCGGAAAAATATTGGATGGAAGGCATAAAAGCCCAAGATGAAGGACATTTTGAAGAGGCTGTTGAAAAGTTTAAAACCGCGAGAAAAGTACATGTAAGGCTTTTAGAAATTGCTACGGAGAAGGAGAGGGAACTCATGACAGTCGACGGACTCCTCTACGCTGCATGCGAGAAGGAAGCATTAGCATACTATTATATGCGAAGCCTCCAAGATCCAAATACTGCAAGTATCCCCTTCAAAGAAGCAGCCCAAATAATAGACGAAGCACAAAACATATCTAAAAAAACAGGAGTCGAAAAGATTATTGAATACTTTGAAGCTCAAAAAGAATTCTATTTTGGCATGAGTGTTCATTGCAAAGGTTTAGGAGAATTCGACGGCAAAAACTATAAAATCGCAGAACAACTCTTTGCTATTGCAGAAGAAAACTTTAGAGGAGCGGAAGAAACAGCAAAAAAAATCGGTAATGAAACCCTCGTAAAAATAGCGAATAGCATGATGATGGAAACCCAAGGATACAGAGTGATAAGCGTTACAATGGCCAAAACCATAATAGAATAAAATAAGATGAAAGTAGAAAAACTAACTAAGTTTTACTTATGAAATTTCATAATATATGGGGTGAAAAATTGCCAGAAGAAAAAAGCAAATGGAAAATTTGTGAAGATTGTTCCGAGATACTTGGAAAACCTATTGAAATGAAATTTGTTATCGCAAAACTTAAAGTAGATCCTGCGCCTGAAGACATTTTCAGCGGCTGGTTTTGCCCTGAATGCGCACAATTTCATCCAGTTCGTATGACGAAATCCGTAGAGATAGAAGTTGATAAAGAACACATAGTAGAAGTATCGACGAGCGCAGTAATCTTTTTACCAGCAGACGAGTGGGTTCTTGAAGACAAAACCGAAGAAGCAAAAAAAGCCCTAAAATAAACAAACCGTTATTTTTTCTCTCCCTTTTTCTCTAAAAGATCGTGAAGAATTACTATTGCTTCCCCTAAACTTATACCCAACGTTAGAGCTAGTTCTTCTGGAGAAATTTCAGGATTTTCCGGGAGAATATGCTCCTCAACATAGGATAAATAATTAGGAAACATAATAATTCTATTCACGGTTTCGCGTAAAATTTCCCAAAGTTCTTCTTTTGAAATATTTTTAAGAAACTGATTGTTCGCCGCTATTTTTGAGCTAGGCTCGGTTTTTAGATCCTCGGATTTTTTCTTTTCACCTTTTTTAATAAAAGAGTCAAGGGCGATAAAAAACACCACCAAAAATTGATAAACTATTACTATTACTTATAAAATAAAATCAAACCGTTATTTTAAAACTTTAACAAACATCGGTTTTTACTTTTTTTGGATTTTTAAGGAGCTAAATAGGATGGGGTTTTGGAAAGAAGTTTCTGGAACTACAATAATAATTTTAACCTCTTCGTTCCTTTTTACTATAGCAATAACCACTATTCTTCAGATACATCTCAGGGATTTAATAAACTATGCAGAAGTCTGGACTGGAGGAAATACTGTAGATACCGATGAACTTTTTGGATCTAGCACTTTTCTTTTAGCTGCCCCCTTTGCTGTGGAAGAAGAATTTGGCACAAAGATGCTTATAATAGGGTTTTTCTCATGGATTTTAGGCTGTTTAGTTGGAGGAAAAATTACAACAAACAACTCTACAACCGCGGCAGTAAGCGCAGGAATTTCTATCCTATTTACAACCCTCCTCCTTGGATACATAGCCTTTGGAACCTCCTTCAAACTCCTCTCAGTCGCATTAAAGTGTTATGGAGATGGAGGGGCAGTATTTACAACAGTTGTAGCAGGAATAGCTGGAGGATACTATGGAAGAGAAAAATCCTAAAAAACAGTTCTATAAAGGCTTAACCTAGTTTTTAGATAATTCTTCTATCATCATTTTTATTGTTGAAACAAGTTTTTCTATGTCATCTAAATTGTTATAGCAGTGTAATGAGGCTTGAACGATTCCCTCCTCTCTTTCTTTTTTCCCTAAAGATTCTACAAGAAGGTGAGAGCACATTTTTCCACTTCTCACGCCAATATTTGCAAATTCGTCCAAAAATAGGGCGATATCGTGGGGGTTAAATCTTTCCACGTTAAAACCTACAATTCCTATTCTTTTTTCCACGTCTTTAGAACCATAAATTTTAACTTTTTCAATCTTTGAAAGATCATCCAGCAGCCTTTTAGTTAAGGATTTTTCATAATCTCTAATGGTTTCTAATCCGAGTTCTTTTATGATCTCTAAGGCCTTATTCAAGCCAACAATACCGCCAACGTTTAAGACTCCTCCCTCAAATCGTTCTGGTGTTTCCACAAATTCACAACCGGTAGGGGTGACTTTGCTAACAGTACCGCTTCCTACAAAAAGTGGTTCAAGATCTTTTAATACTTCTTGGTTTGCGTAAAGTATTCCTGTGCCTTGGGGGGCAAAAAGGCCAACATTACCTGCAAAAACCAGAAAATCACATTGAAGATCGTGAACGTTTAAAGGTATATGACCTGTTGCCCGTGTAACGTCGATGAAAATTAGGGCTTCAACTTCTTTTGCTAATTTAATCAACTTATTTAGAGGAGTAATATGACCGTGAACCATGGGAGTAAGGGTGATTACTAAAACTTTACAGTCACCACCAGTTATTATTTCAGTAGCAGTTTCTTCATCAAGTAAACCTTCAGGGGTTAACCCTAAAAATGAAAGCATCACCCTCCTTTTATTAGCTGCCCTCATCCAAGGTAGAAGGGATGAGTGATGGGCTAACTTTGTGGTCACTATTTTACAGTTTTCTTTTAAGGGGAGACCATAGGCAACCATGGAGGTGGCAGACGCTGTGTTTTGGGTGAAAATTATCTCTTTTGGATCTTCTGCATTTAGAAAATCAGCAACGGTAGCCCTAGCATTTTTCACTTCTTGGGAAGCTTTAACAGTTATTTTGTGAAGTCCCCGATTAGAAACCCCACCACACTGCTCATAGAACTCATTAACAGCTAAAAGAACACGCTTAGGAACAAGGCTATTGGAAGCAGAATCAAGGTATGAAAAAGTTTCAAGGAGAGGGAACTCTTTCCGAAACGCTTCTAAACGCAAAAAAACCCACCAAAAAACAAAAAATGGTAGAAAATATCTTATCCTTCTAACTCCTCTTCTTCCATCATTTCTTCTTCTTCTTCTAACTCCTCTTCTTCCATCATTTCTTCTTCTTCTTCTAACTCCTCTTCTTCCATCATTTCTTCTTCTTCTTCTAACTCCTCTTCTTCCATCATTTCTTCTATTTCTTCTTCAAGTGCTTCTTCTTCTATTATTTCTCCCTCTTCTGATGGTATTAAGAGTTCTTTTTCCTCTTTTTCTTCAATCCTTTCTTCTTCGAGTTCAACTTCAAATGGGCGGTATAAAATACGATAAAAGGGTTTTCCAAGGGAAACTATTTTACATTCATGTTTTAAACCGCTTCTGTGGAAATATTTTCTGGCAAAAAATCTTATCAATCGTTTTGAAAAAAACTCTTCCTCAGCAGACCTGAAAGTGATATTTGACCCAGCTATAGAAACTTCTGCAATTCCTTGAAACTTTTCTTTAAGGAAAGAAAAAAACTCGTCTCGATTATTGCCTGGTAACTCTTCAACCTGTAAAGAATATTCAGTCACTTTACCACAACTCCTTTGAAAACCTCAAAAAATTAAAACCCATTAAAGGAAATCAACCCATTGCACAATTTAACAAAACGTGGTGCAATTTTAGGATTATAACTTTTATAATCACACCATAAATTAAAATTTTTGTATTTTATCTTAGAGGGAAGTCTCCATCTGAGAGGGTGGAGATGAATTAAGATGAGCTTAAATTAGAATTTGAACTATTAAAAGTTTGAGGTCTGTGACCTTTGAAAGTTAAAAAAACGATCAAAACAAAAATCATGCATCTAACTAAGGTTAAACAACGGCTTCTCGAAGAAGAATATGATAATCTCCAACGTTTTCTGCACGGTGAACCGGTGAAACTATACTCGGCTAACAAACAGCAAGCCAAACGTTTCTACAAAAAGATTAAACCAGACAAAGAGTATCCCATATCCGTCAGGAAAGACCTTTTAAAAGTGGAAAAGCAAAACACGAAGATAGCAAACTTTTGGGCAAGGGTTCCTGTTGCTGGAAGAAGAGGCGGAGTATGGGTCGCCGTTAAACCTCACTATCCAATAGAAGTGGACATGGAGATTTGCGAATCCAAACTTTTCAAAAGGAACGGAGAGTTCTACCTCCATATAACCGTTCAAAAAGAGGTGGAAATTCCTAAACCAGAACTGGCTGAAAAAACTACCGTTGTAATAGCCTGCGATATCGGAGAAGCAAACCCTCTTGTTTCTGTAGAGTTATGGGATCAAGGAAGAAAGCGGAAAAACGCCCAGTTTTTAGGAAAGGAGATAAGGAGTGTTAGAGCGCATTACAACAACTTAAAGAAGCGGATAGGTCGAAAGAAGATAAAACACGCAGCTAACTGGATCAAAACACGCGTAGCAAACAAGGAGAAAAGAAAAGTAAACGACATCCTACATAAAGCCACAACAAAGATAGTAGATCGAGCTGAAACGCTCAAAAGATCAGGATATGAACCCGTCATCGTCTTCGGAGACCTTAAAAACCTTAGACAGCCTAGAGTTACAGGGAAGAGAAGATGCAGAAAAACCAACCGAAAAATACACACCATGCCCTCTTACAAAATAAAACAAATGTTGACCTACAAAGCCTTATGGAACGAGGTTCCAGTAATCCCGTTAAACGAAGCCTACACCTCCAAACTGTGTTGGAGATGCAGA
>JBHLKN010000047.1:0-14483 GCA_048886645.1 Candidatus Hodarchaeota archaeon
TCATCAGTTCTATAGAAACAGGACAAGAACTACTCCAAAGATATCCTAGAGATGAGTTCTTTGTAGGTATGACTGGAAATTGGTTAAATGAAGAGATGGTCCTAGCTACGGGAGCAGTAGACCTCATGCCTACTGATATGAACTGCAGCGTTCCCACCCTATGCCTCTACGCTGAAAAATATAATAGCACCGTAGTTCCTGTATCTGAGCTTGTAAGCCTTGTAGGTTGCGAAAAAAGGATAGATTATCTTCCAGAGAAAGCTGAAGAACAAGCTATGGAACTTATAAAGATTGCTTGTGAAAATTTCAAAAAACGCAAAGGAAAACCGTCCCACGTTCCACAAATTAAGAAAAAAGCGATCGTAGGATTCTCGATAGAGTCCATATTAGACGCCCTTGGAGGCTCTTTATCGCCCCTATTTGAGGTGATAAAAGAAGGAAAAATTAAAGGAATCGTGGCTTTGGTAAGCTGTACAACGCTTAAAAACAGTGGACAAGACGTAACAACCATTTCTGTAGCTAAAGAGCTAATAAAGAGAAACATCTTGGTTTTGGGGATGGGGTGTGGTGTTAGCGCCCTTCAAGTTGGTGGCTTGACAAGTCTTGAAGCTCAAGATCTTGCTGGTGAAGGACTAAAAGAGGTTTGTAAAGCGTTAAACATACCCCCAGTTTTAAGTTTTGGAACGTGTACCGATACAGGAAGAGCAGCCCACTTAGTGGGCTTGGTTTCAGAAGCCCTAAACGTCCCAGTACCCGATCTTCCAATAGCTGCTACTGCACCAGAATGGATGGAGCAGAAAGCCACAATAGACGCTATTTTTGCGATAGCTTTCGGCCTTTATACCCACGTATCTCCAACACTTCCTATTACAGGAGCTCCAAACCTTGTCTCTTTAGTGACAGAAGGTGTAGAAGATTTAACTGGCGGTAAGGTTGTGTGGGAAGATGACCCAGTAAAAGCAGTAGACGGAATAGAATCCCACATTCTTGAAAAAAGAAAAAAGCTATTCGGAGAATAAACACAAAAAATTTTACCCAACTTTTTCTTTTTTTATATGTGATATTTTATGGTTTTATTAACGTTTAATTTAACATCGCTTTTCGACCTATTTCCTTTAGAGTTGTTAGAAGACAGTGTTTTTGTTCCCTTTAACGATCAAAGATCAGCGTAGATAAGGCTTTTTCATTATCACCTTAACCTTAATTATGGTAATCAATTTTTCTAATCCTTAATCGCTCATCATTTTACTACCTTTCCTTTTTCATCCTCTTTCAATCATTTTATTTTACATTTTGTGATCCTTACTACTCTTTCAAAATTTGAGAAAATAGGATAATAAAAACGGAAGCGAAGTAAGACCTACTTTTATAAGTTTTTACCGACTTTCTTTTTATCGTTTTTAGTCCTTCTGTTTTTTCCCTTATTTCGGTTCTGGGGCTACTTTTTCGGGGACTACTGGTTTTGGTGATGGTTTTGGAGCGCCGAATTTTTTCGGAGTTCCGTCTTCTGTGAAGAAGTATTTGCGAGACCATAGGGAGAAGTAAACAAGGGCGACTAGGACTGGAACTTCTATGAGGGGCCCTATAACGGTAGCTAGTGCCTGTCCGCTAGTGATTCCCCACGTGCCTACTGCAACTGCTATGGCTAGCTCGAAGTTGTTGCTAGCAGCGGTAAATGAAAGGGTTGCAGTTTCATCGTAGCGGAATTTTAAGAGCCATGAGATCACGTAGGAGATAGTGAACATCAAAATAAAGTAGAATAAGAGTGGAATAATTATCCTAACAAGGTCTGGGCCAAGCTCTACTATGCTTTTTCCTTGCATGGAAAACATTACTACGATGGTGAAAAGTAAACCTAGCAGGGCGGTAGGGCCTAGTTTCTCCATTAAAACTTCTTCATACCATTCTTTCCCCTTCTTTCTTATTCCTACATACCGGGTTATTATCCCCCCTATTAACGGTATTCCTAGGAATATGAAGACACTTTTCGCGATGTCAAGCATGGTTATGCTTACTGTTGCTGATTCTCCGAATATCCAGCCAGACATTACAGTGATGAAAAAGTAAGCATAGATTGAATAGAATAGGATTTGGAAAATGGAGTTTAAAGCTACAAGGATAGCGCAGTACTCATTGTGTCCTCCTGCAAGCAGGTTCCATATGAGAACCATGGCGATGCATCTTGCTAAGCCTGTAACTATTAAGCCTTCCCTGTATTCGGGGTAGCCGGCTAAAAATATCAATGCAAGGGTGAACATGAGCCAAGGCCCTATAATCCAGTTTAATAAACCGGAAACACCAAATAACCTCCACTCGCTGGCAACTTTAGAGATCTCTTCATATTTTACTTTAGCGAGGACGGGATACATCATCCATAAAAGCCCAATGGCTATGGGAAGCGATACTGTTCCAAACTGTACAGCCTGGAAGAAATCTTGGATCCCTGGTACAAACCCTAAAAGAATCCCTATTACCATAGAGACGCCGATCCAAACGGGGAGAAAACGATCTATTATGGATAACTTGCCGACAACCGCATAAGATCTGCCAGTAACTGTAGTAGGTCTACTAACAACCACATCAGGCAAAACGAGTCACTCACCCTTTGGCGTTTTCAAACAAGGACGTTTGTTTTAAGTATCAACATACTTGTATTAATATATTTAAATATATCTATATGCATAGATCGACCTACTATGAGCTGAAAACTGGACGCTAAACACAAAGCAAAACGGTTTAACCCCTAAAGCTCATGATCCAAGGATGCTGCACCATAGGGTTAACTTCAAGTACAGTAATCTGGGAACAGGCAAAAGTTTCGCGAGGATTTTCCAACCACAAATTTGAAGTTTAAAGTAAAACATTAGTTTTGGCGATGATACAGATAGGCAAAGGATTTCTTCGATCAAAGGTTGAAGAATAGGGCTGTGATTGAAATTACGACGCGATGCCTTCAGGAAAGATAAATGTAGAGGCAAGGTCTTCAGATGATGGAGGAAACGAAGTCTTTTATCGTTTTAGTCGCAGATTTTCCAACCTTGTTTGTTAGGGCATAGAAGGACCATCTTCCTCTATTTTCACGCTTCAATATTCCTATATTTTCCAATATGTTGAGGTGGTGGGAAACGGCGGGTTGAGAGAGGTTGAGCGCTATCGTAAGCTCGCAAACACACATTTCCCGCATCTCAAGCAACTTAATTATCGCCAACCTCTTTGGCTCGGATAGAGCTTTAAAAAAATGGCCTTCTTTCTTAACAGCCTCGTCTTGGAGAACGCTTGTGCCCAGTTCCACGAGCTCATCTCTGTGTTCTTCAACGTTTTTTATGTCACAAAATTTTTCTTCGGCGAGACGTCCTAATCGATGCATTTTTACTCCTCATCAATATCAATTGTTATCAAAGCGGATTTACGTATATAGCGGACACATATTTATTTTAAAATATTATATCGAAATACTTAAATATATCGATATGGAAAGAAGACGCACCAAAAAAAGTACCCATAAAAGGATCAAAATAGCAACATGGTGCGTAAAAGGTTAGCTATTAAAGCAACCAAAAAGCGGGTGCAGAGAATAGTTAAAGCTTGGAGATGATGAAATGACGATTCCTCCGTTAAATGATTTAGTTGAGGGCCTCAAAGAAGGAGATAGTAAGAGAGCTTCTTCCAGCGTTAATACCCTTGTAGACCAGGGAATTGACGTTAAGACCATCTTGGTTGACGGTGTTTTGAAGGCAGTTCTTGACATCGGGGAAGCGATTTGCTCGGTTCCGGAGTACAGCGAAGAAGAAAAGGTCGCGATGAAAAAGTGGACAGAATCTCTCATGGCGTTGTACAACGTTTTGATGCAGATCAACATGAAAATCAAGGTCCCAGAGCCTCCCGTAGGCAAAGTGATCTTTGCTTGTGTTATAGGGGAAGGACACATCATGATAAAAGAAGTGCTAGCAGCCATCTTCAAAGCCAACGGCTTCCAAGTTCACAACTTCCCGCAAGCCGCGAACCCCGACATGATCGTTAAAAAAGCAAAAGAGATGGATGCAAACCTCCTAGTCCTATCAGCAGCATACACCAAGACAATACCCACCATAAAAGAGATCATAGAAGCCCTGAAAAAAGCAGACCTAAGAGAAAAAGTGAAAATAATGATAGGAGGACCCCTAATAAACAAAGACCTATTAGTTTCGACATATAAAATGAGTGAAAAAGACGCGATAGAACTTATAAAAGGACTGGAAGAGGAGATAGACCTCCTAACAAACGATGTCCTAGGAAGCATAGAAGAAGCCAAGAAACTCATCGGTGTATGAAAATCTAGCCGGGCCTGAATAAAGCGAATAGCCGCTTATGTAAGCTATTCTTCGTTAAAAGAGGTCAAAATTTTAAAGGAAGAAAAAAGAATAGGCTCAACTAAAACGTGGTTCTTGCGATAATCTGGAACATCTTTGGGTTGAGCTTAGCGTCGATGGGATTTCTAATCCCGATACTAGTCCCAATCTCCCAAGAGGCAGAACGCATATCAGTGGTGATAAACTCCTCAGTGCTATTACCCGACCGGTAACCATAAAAGAGGTGAACAGATTTTGGGCGAAAACGCCCCACTTTTCAGAAACGCCGTCTTCTAAACGATTGTTGCATGAAATAAACATCAATTTTCCTGGTATCCTATTTTCCATCAATTAATGATTTCTGATTCACGATGAAGGGCTTAGACACGAAGACATAATCAGCTTTTTCTTCCTCAAAACCTTTTCAGCAACTTCAAAGAATCTTACTCCTCCTACCGAAATCAAAAGAACTTTGATTCTATCTCACAAATCGTAGTCAAAGCGACCCAATGACCCACAACTTTCTAAAAATTAACAAAAATTTCTCTCAATTTAATCTCTCTGTAAAACCCAACTTTTTTTAATTATTTTTATATTGTTGTATTTTATGGTTTTATTAACTTTTAATTTAACATCGCTTTTTGACCTCTTTCCTTTAGAGTTGTTAGAAGACAGTGTTTTTGTTTCCTATAAGAGGTCTGTGAAGGGCGTTTTAGATTTAAAGAAGCTTTATGCTTTCCTCTGTAATCGGCTTGAAAGCAGTGATTTAACCATAGATTTACAGGAGGAAGGGGGGAACCTAGTTTTTTATTTGGAAACCTCTTCTAAGGTGGATGAAAGCGAATTGGTAAAACTTTTGGAAGAGTTTGCTTCAAGATCCTTAGGAGAAACGGCTCAAAATTACTTTACTGGAAGGCGTTTAATTTTCTTGGATCGGGCATTTCCCTTAATGGGGAGCGATTTTATAGGCATAATAGATCGAGGCACAAACCTAATAGAGGTAAAGCCTTGCACTGGATGTAACTTAAACTGTATCATGTGTAGCGTGGACGAAGGTCCACTCTCTAAAACAAGAAAAGTAGATTATATGGCCTATCCTGATCGACTGATAGAGGTTTTCAAAGAGGTAGCTTCTCATAAGGGTTTCCACAACTTAGAGGCCCACATAGATTCTCAAGGAGAACCTACAATATACCCCTATCTTTTAGAGCTAATAAGAGGTCTTAATGAGATTCCAAGCGTAGAAGTTATCTCGATGCAAACCAATGGAATCCTTCTCAACAAAGGTTTCATAAAAAATCTTGAAAGGGCAGGTCTCACAAGGATCAACTTATCAATGAATTCGTTAGATCCTAAAAAAGCGAAAAAGATCTCGGGAACAAAAAGTTATGACATAAAACATTTAGTTGAAATAGCTGAGCTTATTATTAACAATTCAAAAATTGATCTTTTAATCGCTCCAGTGTGGATTCCTGGAATCAATGATGAAGACATAAAAGAGCTAGTACTTTTTGCAAAAACCCTCCTCGAAAAGAAAGGAGAACCTCAAAAAGCTCCCATATTAGGCATTCAAAACTGTTTAAGATATAGGTTTGGTCGGAGCCCTAAAAAAGTAAGGTTTAGGAAGATGGAAAGCTTTTACGAAAATCTTGAAAAACTTGAAGAGGAGCTTGATATTAAGCCTTTAAATCTTCGAAAAGAAGATTTTGGAATGCATCCAAGGCGATCCCTTCCAAAACCTTTCAAGAAGGGAGAAGTTGTAGAAGCCAGAGTAATAGGGTTAGGGAGGCTTCCAAAAACAGTTTTAGCCCTATCTGGAGGAAGACTCATACAAGTGATAAATTGTGACCTACCCATTGGGAAAAAATTTTCCGTAAAAATAGTACGTACAAAACACAACATATTCACAGCAATACCTGCCTAAAAAAAAGAAAAGGGAGATTTTTCTAAAAAAGAGACTTATTTTTTTATTTATTGTTTTTCAGCCGAAACGTTCTATTATGGGCACTATTTCTATCAGCTTGTCGACAATGAATTGGGCTCCTGCTTCTTTTAATTCTTCCGCTGTACAAGCACCCGTAGTTACCCCTATGCTTAAAGATAGTACCTGTTTTGCTGCGATCATCTCACTTGTTGAATCCCCAATAACAAAGGCATGATATGGTTTCATAAATAAACGTTTACAAGCTAACACAATCATTTCGGGGGATGGTTTACCCTTTTTCACATCATCGAGCCCTATCAATACTTCAAAATAGTCCTTAAGCCCTACTTTAGCTAAATCTTTTTCAATAGTTTCCCGCTTGTCATTTGCTATAACTCCGAGTTTAAGTCCCATTCCCTCAAGGTGTTGAAGGGTTTCTTCTGCATCAGGAAAAGATTTTAAGTGCTTTTCCGCCAATTCTCTATACTCTTTTTCATAATCCTCTACTATTTTTTGCGCTAAGTCATCGCTTATATCCTGATTTAAAAGCTTCACAAGTTCAACGCCGCCATACTTTCCAAAATAATGATGCTCTTTTATCTCTTCCTTACTTATAGGCCTAGCGTTTATGGTAAGTGCTTTGCTCCAAGCTTGGGCGTGTAACTCAAGGGAATCAACTAAAACACCGTTTAAGTCAAACAATACGCCTAAAATCCTCATCAAAAAACACCTAAAAACATCTTTAATAGAACGCTTTCTGCTTATGTATAGATTTCGGATCTCTCAGCAAACCTATCCCAATAGCTGTCCAACTGCAAACGATAATAGATCAAAAGCCCAAATCCTGTAATGAAAAAGGGCGCCATCACGATTAAATCTGCTCCTAAAAATGCTATAATCATCCCAAAAAGCGCCACGGTATCAGCGAGGGTTAAACTTATTATCCATGCAGTAAAAGGGTTCCAATCCTTACGTAGGCTCATAAATAACTGTTCAGGTATCCATTTAGAAAGAACCGCGTTAAAAAAGGCAATAATCCCCACTCCCAACACTATCAGATTAAGATCTTCTTCAGCTGTATCAAAAGCTACTTCTCTTGCAACAAAAACAGCAACTAACAAATAAGCACAAGTCCCAAAAAAGATCCCAAACCAAATCACTTTAGCAGCACGTCTACTAGCACCAAATGGCCTCTCATACTGCTCCATTAAACAAAACCACCTTCCAACACTTAAAAAACATGGTTAAAGTCCTTTAAAAACAAAAAATAACTATATTTTGTTTAGAAAAAAGAACAAAAATTTAAGTTTCTATCCCTTTAAAACCTTTTCCCGTAAGAACAGCATAAATTAAGGATTTATTTAACCATCAGGATAGGCGTGATTCGATCATCCCGCATTATCTATGCGGGCGGGAAGACTCCATCTGAAAGGGTGGAGATGAAAGTCCGCAGGCCTTAAATATCTTAGTTTTCTATACTCTAATGAAACAGGCTTTTGGGCTACATGTTCAAGAGCAGGGATGTCCTGTGCCTGTGGCACGTATAAATAAATGGAAGTGAACCAGCCCAAAACTCCCCAATAAACAGTGAACTTTTAGGGATTCAGCGTGCGAGGGGAGAAGCTTCCTGCAATAGCTGGGAGTAGTTCACAAGGGTAAATACAAAGTTTGCAGTCTATCTTTCGTGGGATATTCTTCCACAGTAGCGCATTTCAATCCCTTTCTCTTTAAGTGAGGTGCGATTTCCTCCACGATATACCAAGCAGTTTCTACCCGACCTTTTTTAGGATTTACTCTCAACATTTCCATAGGAACTTCAAACCTCCTCCTTAACATTCGCACTATCCCTTCAAGCTGATCCCTTTTCTCCTTCAAATCTCCTCCACAAGATATGGGCTCTATAATCCCAAAATACAACAAACCTTCTTCCGTGATCTCTTGGTAAGGTTTTGCAACATTTCTCGCCCTTCTTAACAACCTATTTCTCAATTGTACACCATCCTTTATCCATGTAGGACAATAGTGCACCGAAAGTTTTCTAACGTTTTCCCCACACCAATCCAAGACCTTCCACGCTGTCTCTTCACTACCATCCACTGCAGCTATAGTCCCCTCTCTCAACCTAAATCCTCTCTTCTCTAACTCCTTAAAATTGGTCTCTGAAAGCTCCATCTCGTTTATATTAAGAAAGTGTGCTCCCACCTCTTCTAAATATCTCGCAATCTCAATTAATTTCGCCTCTTCTTGCGGTATTGCTGGAACCTCGACACCCACCTTCCAATCATACTCCAAAGCCTCTCCCAACCTTTCAAGGGATACTCTACTCACTGGATGAAACCTTATCTCATCCAAATCCGCTTCATAAAGCCTCTTCAATCTCTCTCTCGTCGCCATTTTCCCCGTCGTATAAAGATGTATATGAAACTCTGCTCCAAACTCCCCTTTTAAAAATTTTATGTAATGAAGGGTTCTCTCAAAAGCTATAAACGGCTCTCCTCCCGTGATTCCAGCCCCCTCAGCTTCGCTGATCTTTCCCTCTTTTAAGATTTCCTCATCCCTCAAAATCTTCCTTTCATTAGCATAAATCACATCCTTACCTTTTCTCCTTTCTGATAAGGGACAATAATAACATTTTGAATCACAAAGACCTGTCACTAAGAGGACGAGTTTAGCCCCTTCTAAACAAAGCTCACACCCTTTGGGAAGCTTTCCAATATAGGGGGAACCCCCAATATTTTTTCGTATTCTTCTCCTTCTCCCTTTTTTCCCTTCGCTATCACCTCCCTTACTTACCATATTTTTTTAACCTCCTTTTAATCGCAGGATCCCTGGCTAAAATCTCATTAAAAACCTCCTCAAAACTTTCAAAAGGCGCTAACTCCCTCTTAAAATAAACGCCAGTACGCCCTACCTGATCCCGTCTCTTAAGGACCCTCACCCTCTCTTTCACAATAGACAAACTAACACCAAGCTTCTTCGCTACAACGCTTTCCCTCCCCACCACGGAGGACTCCCTGTGACCCGCATCCGTGGGCTCTATTAAAATAAGCCTCTTATCAACGCCGGGAACCCTCTTCCTATCCTTTAACTCTTCCAACTCCAAAGCACCCCCAAACCTATAAAACTCATATTCAAGCTCCGTCATCTTCATCAAAGGAAAAGTCACAGAAACCTCAGGTTCAAGATATATGTGGGCCTTTAAAACGCTTTTAGGCGTCGCCTGAACTATCATCTTCGAATAAAAAGAACTGTAATCCATACGCCCTAAAGCAGTCTCCACAATAAAGCTTGAAACCTCATAAGGAACAACTATATCAATATCACTTGTAGGAGAAACATCCCCCCTTGCTAAACTCCCATGAACCATGCTCCTCAGCTTATGCTCCGCTAAAACTCCCATTAAACTAATCGCTTTGTCCTGCATTCTTCGAAGCAAAGACCAATGCTTCTCATCATAAGCCACATCAACCATATCAACCGCATACTTAGGTTTTTCCGCAGGCAACACTACAAACCTCTTATAAACACGAACCTCCTCGGGTCTTCTTTTGGCATGAAGATAAGCTAAAATAAAAGTGAGAGTAAGTTTTTAACAATTTTCCCATTCTTTGGTTTTTAATCTTCATCTTTTTTAATCTCTATATAGACATCTTTTGCAAGAGCTAGATCGAAAGCTACCTCTATAGCTTTTATGATCGCTGATGGCACCGGACAAGAAACGTGTTTTAAATAATCAGCACACACCTTATATATATCCGATTCTAGAAAAGATTTTTTCACATCATCCACAGTACAGTTTGTAATTACTTTTGATAGTTTTCTTACTGCTGGACAACCGCTTTCAATTATCACTTCGCAAGTTGTTGGCCCTGTCTTTCTTATTTTGATTGTCGTTTCAAATTTACACACTCCAGCATGTACTTTAACAGTGCTCATAACCCCGTCTTCCTTTTTGCACGAATTGTACGTAAGCGTTACATTATAATGCAATATCTTAAAAAATCTTCGAATATACTTAGTACCTTATTTAAAAAATAACGAAAAAAGCTTTTCCAAGTTTAACCCATTCTTTCTCTATTTTTTCATAGAATATCGAATAGTGCTTTTTTTTTAATAATTTTTTATTTTATTTAATAACTTTTAGTGTAAAACATATTATAAAGATTATAAATCAAAAATAGATAACGAGCACAATCTTTAAAAATGTTTAAAATACACTACTTTTGGCGTATAAAACGCAAAAAAAAGAAAAAAGAGTATTATTCACGATGAGGCGGGAAACATAATGACACCCTCAGAAGAGAAACCAAAAGCCAAAAAAGAAGCTGCTGCACCCGGATTAGATCCCAATAAAGGATTTAGCGCAGCTGCATGGGGTCTCTTACTCGCAGGTATTGCGTTGGGAATCTTAGTATACGTTCAATCAGGTCGCTTAGTAGGCGAAGCAGGCAGTTCCTTCCTTAATCAAGCTAACTTTTGGGTTGCATTCCTATTTTACCAAATACTATTCACCGTAGCTTGGGAAGCCTGGCCAGTTGCCAAACTAAGGAAGGAAATAAAAGCAATAGCACTTTTTGCTATGTCCGCGGTAGCAGCCCAACTCACACAATACATCCTCGTAGAAGGTCACCCCAGCTCAATAGACCCAACTACTTTCAATTATTACTGGCTCATGGCAGACCTTATATTGATCCTTCTAATATCCCTCTTAGCTTTTGAAGCATGGCCGGTGGGAGATCAACCACAACCAATTAAAGGCGCCGTAATATCCGCAGAAATGCTGGTCGCAGCAATTCTCATATACTACATCTCAGATAACGATAAAGACTTATTCGGCTCAACAGGCGACTGGTTGCCTGGTTTGTGGATACCAACCCTATTCATAATGATCCCGTGGCTCTTATGGCATGGCTACCTAGCGGAAGGTTGGCCCTTTGGAGCGCTAGTGCAACCTATGAAAGGTTTCGCTATCGCTCTAAGTACAGCAGTGCTCACTTTTATTACATATTACCTCGCTGCAACAATTCCCGAAGAAGCCCACCACATAGCTGGCCCAGAAGGTGGCAGAGCTTTCGACTATGTCACGTTCACCGCCGTATGGACAGCTGTAATCGTTATCATGGTCTTCGCATTTCAAGCATGGCCTCTTGTCGAAGGCAAGTTAGCAGTTCAGCCAATGAAAGGAATCGTATTTCTCTTCCTCACAGGAATTATCGCGGCAATTGTACTATACGTATGGGCTCACATGGTAGGCGGCGTAGACGGTCTTGTTCCTGTTGGCGGAGGCGTCGAAACAGAGGAATATGTGGTTCCAGCGGTATGGTTCTATGTATACGTTCCATCTTGGGTACTGGCCGTCACCGTTTGGTGGGACTACCACGCTTAGCTTCGAATAAACAAAAACAAAAACAAAAAAACAGCAGCAGTAAGCTTCTAAATTCCCCCTTTCCTTTTTTTGTTTAGTTCGGTTAATAGAATTGTCAAGGTACCTTGTTCGGCAGGAATGGTAAATTAAAGGGATTGAGGAGTGAGAAGAAAGTAATACTAATTTTTTTCATAATTCTATAATCGTTTCGAGGGATTTGCAGTAGTTTTTAGGTATCCATGCTTCGCAGAAGTTTTCACAGATATAGATGAGTTTTTCGCAGTTTTCGTCGTTACATTCTATGTCGGAGTATATCCCCCAAACTTTCCCGTCATCTAGATTACATCTTGTGGGTATGATAAATCCTGGCTCGTAAAAACCTATGTTAAGGTATAATCTTTGTATCTCGGCTCCACATTTTTCGCATACTAATGCAAAGCTGCTTTCTCCTAAAATGTACTCCCGTTTTGCTCCCTTTGAATTACACTTTTTGCAAGGGACTTCATCGGATCTGGGACTTACAAGTTTCATCTTAATTTTCTCCTGTTTAAGCTGGTTGTTGTAGATACTTTCTTCTTTTATTATCCTTTTAAGGGTAAGATATCTTTTTCTCTATAATATTATTAGCTTTTTTATCACAAAAAAGCATTTCCATGCCTATTTTGGAATATTTTATGAACCAAAAATATTAAGTGCGTGTACTTACAAAGGTCATAAAAAACATTTTTTTTCTAAGTTGAACGGAAAAGGTGGTTTTTATTGACGATAAAAGTTGCTATCGCTGGTGTTGGAAATTGCGCTTGCGCCTTTGTCCAAGGTTTACAATACTATGGTGAAAACGCCGACTTTTTAGAGTTGATGCATCCAGGTCTTGGAATTTACACAATTCGAGACATCAAGATAGTGGCAGCTTTTGATGTGAATAAGGAAAAGGTTGGAAAAGATCTTGCAGAAGCTATTTTCGCAAAACCAAACAACGCAGCAAAATACGTGGATCACGTTAAAGAGACAGGCGTAACGGTTCAAATGGCTCCCGTAATGAACGGTATAAGCCCTCTTTTAAAAAACTTGGTACAAATAAGTGATGCAGAGCCAGTAAGCATAAGAAAGGTCTTGGAGGAAAGCGGGGCAGAAATGTTAATAAACCTCCTACCAACAGGGGCCAATGAAGCTTCAAAATTTTACGCAGAAGAAGCAATAGCCGCAAACTGCGCTTTCATAAACTGTACACCCGCCCTTATTGCAAGCGATGAAGCTTGGGGCAATCGTTTCAAAGAAGCTGGTCTACCCGTTTGTGGCGACGATCTTCAAAGCCAAATCGGCGGAACAGTCTTCCACAAAGGTCTCTTAGAACTCTTGGTAAATCGAGGAGTACACGTCTCACAAACCTACCAGTTAGATATAAGCGGTACAGCAGAAGGCATTACCGCCCTCGACAGAGAAAGAAGAATGTATAAAAGAAAAGTAAAAACTGACGCGATAAAAGCCGTCGTACCCCATCCCATTGAAGCCACCACAGGGAGTACTGACTACGTAGATTTCATGAAATCCCGCCGCACAAGCTATTTCTGGATAGACGGCACATACTTCCTCGGAGCCCCCATACAGATAGATATATTCTACAGAACGGAAGACAGCGCAAATGGGGCAGGCACCCTGATGGACGTAGTAAGGGGAGTGAAAATCGCCCTAGACCGAAAAGTTTCAGGTCCCCTAATCAGCGTTTCCGCCTTCGGATTCAAAAAATCTCCCCTAACTATGAGCTACAAGGAAGCAATCCAATTCCTAAACGATTTCGTTGCAGGAAGAAAAGAAAGGTGAACTACCCCCAGCTGTCGCAGGAGGTTTCCTCCCTCGCACTCTGAAACGCTAAGGGGCCTCCTTTCGGAACGGTGGATTCTGGGGAGGTTTGGGGCGTGTTCACAGACGCCCTGCTCTTAAGCATGTAGCCTAAGAGCCTGTTCCCAATGTTGATGGATCCGTTTAAGTCTCGATTATATTCTAACCTGCAATCCTTACACCTGAAAGATCTTTTCCTGATCTCGGTGTTTAAGCTTCCGCATCTCCAACACAGTTTGGATGTAGAGGCTTCGTTTAACGGGATCGCTGGAACTTCTTCCCATAGGGCTTTGTAGGTTAACATGTGTTTTATTTTGTAGGATGGCATTGTGTGTATTTTTCGGTTGTTTTTTCTGCATCTTGTTTTCCCTTTAACTCTTGAGTGTCTAACTTTTTTAAGGTCTCCGAAGACTATTATAGGTTCGTATCCTAATCTCTTGAGGGTCTTAGCTCTATCCACTATTTTCGTTGTGGCTTTATGTAGGATGTCGTTTACTTTTCTTTTTTCCCTGTTTTCTACGTGTTTTTTAATCCAGTTAGTCGCGTGCTTTATCTTCTTTCGACCTACCAGCTTCTTCAGGTTGTTGTAATGCGCTCTAACACTCCTCACATCCCTTCCCAGAAACTGGGCATTTTCCCGCTTTCTACCTTGATGCCATAACTCTACTGAGACCAGAGGATTTGATTCTCCGATATCACAAGCTATTACGACAGCTTCATTAGTCAATTCTGGTTTAGGAACTTCCACATCTTTTTGAACAGTTATATGGATGTAGAACTCTCCATTCCTCTTGAAAAGTTTGGATTCACAGATTTCCATATCCGATTCTATCGGGCAGTGAGGCTTAATGGCAACCCATACACCGCCTCTCCTACCTTTAACTGGAATCTTTGCCCAATACTCAGCAATCTTCGTGTCCCGCAGTTCCACCTTCAAAAGGTCTTTCCTAATCGATATAGGATACTCCTTGTTAGGTTTAATCTTTTTGTAGAACCGTTTAGCTTGCTGTTTGTTAGCCGAGTATAG
>JBHLKN010000048.1:0-14342 GCA_048886645.1 Candidatus Hodarchaeota archaeon
GAAAAAGGGGTTAGGAGACTGAAGCTAAAGCGTCTTTAAGGTGTAAGAGATATTTTCCAAGTTTTCCTTCAAAGTTAACAGCGGTAATCTTGTTTAACCCTGGAGCATCCTTGATCGCTTTTATAGCAAGCCCCATCGCCTTAAGAAGCGACTTATCATCAAGACCGTTCAAAACAAGCTCAATCACGCTATTAGTCTCAGGATCAATCTGCGAATCTTCAAACTCGTTCTTCAAAACCGGACAGAATAAGTGATTAGTCGAAGCAGGCAAAAACGGATACTTAATAGACCCCACTTTAGAACCAGAACGACACAACCCACCAGGAAAAGTAGCAACAATCGCCGGAACAGTAAGAAGAGCTTCTAACGCCTTCTCAGCAGCATCAAGAGCCGACTTATCATCTTTACCATAAACTAAAAGATTACCTCCAGCAACACCCTTCAAAACACCAAACTCAGTATTAATAAAGAAACTACCTTCACCATTCTTAATAGTAAGACCTTCACGACCACGAGAATCAGTCGTAACAACAGCCTGATCCCCTAACAACGCTTTTATCTTATCACCAACATTAAGCATCTCTTTCGGATTCTCCAAATAATCAAAAACCGACACACCCTCAGCGGGCAAAGCAACCCAAATCAAACGCGCCAACAACTCCTTAAGGGCAGTTTTCTTACCACCTGCATAAATCGACACAAAAACACCCGGACGACCATCCGGCGTAGATTCAGGCCTCGGGCCTTCAATACCTGCCTCTGTTGGGCACATAATCATGCTTACCCCGAATCCGATGATGTTTTGTGCGGTTTCGAGGGCTAATTCTTCTGTGTCGGCTGTTATGAGGAATCTTACGGCTTGTGCGCCGAAGGCTTCTGCAAATGTTTCTTCTATTTCTACCATTAATATGACCTCTATTAAATGTGGTTTTGTTCTGAATTAAGAATTGGGGTTTTATATTTAATTTTTTCGTGCAAGGCGAGGGGGGTAGCTCTATGAAAAAGCTCTAGTAACGTCTTTATATAATCAGGTTTTTAAGCTCTAACTCCTCATTTTAGGGGGTGGTTATTTTTCGGGTTATTAATCTAAAAGCTTCTATGAGTTATTAGAGGGGTTTTTTTATTTTTTTTATGTTTGTTGGGTTTTAAAAAATAGGTTTTTTTCTTGGTTTTAGCATTATTGTTGGTGTTTGATGTTTTTATACAAAAAGAATAAAAATGGGGGGTGGTTTGTAGATTTTTGATCGCTCTCTCAAAATATTGGTATAGAGAATAGTCTATGCGTGACATTGGCTACTTTCTTTTGGGGGCGATCTTACGGAAATTTTGTTAGATTGCGAATGAATGTTGTTAAGGTGATTTCAAAAATGGCTGGTAAAGAGTTTTACTTAATCTCTGGAAGAGATATTAAACAGGGCAGTGCGATGGAGAAGCATGGTAAGCTTTCACCAGAGTATGCTGAAGTGGTTTCGAAGTTGGAGATTCATCCTGATGATCTTAGTGCTATTGGTGTTAGTGATGGTGATACTATTAGGATTACTAGTGCTGAGGGTTCGGTTATTGGTGTTGCTAAGTCTAGCACCAGTGTTGAGCCTGGTATGGTGTTTATAGTTTATGGTCCGTGGTCTAGTGTTCTTAGTGCTTCTTATACCCACGGTACTGGGATGCCTGACTATAAGTCGGTTAAGGTGACCGTGGAGAAGGCTTCAGGCGAAAAGGTTCCTACTGTCGAAGAAGTTGTTAAAATGATGATAAAATGATTTGTGAGGTGTTGATACCAGATTATTTTTTGTAATATTTCTGAAAAATATGAGGTTTGATAAAAATGGTAGATGTTTATACGGATGTTGTCTGTACTTTTTGTGGCTGTCTCTGCGATGATATCGAGATTCATGTTGAGGGTGGCAAGATCGTTAAAGCGGTTAACAGTTGTGCTATTAGTCGTGCGAAGTTTTTAGGTCATGAGGGTAATGGTCATAGAAAAGTTAAGGTGAGCGGTAGTGAGGCTTCTGTTGATGATGCTATTAAGAAAGCTGCTGAGATACTTGTGAATGCTGAGAATCCTATGATTTACGGCCTTGCTTCTACAAGCAATGAGGCTATTAGAAAGTCCATGGAACTTGCTGAGATGGTTGGGGCGAAGATTGATAACACTTCTTCTGTGTGTCATGCGCCGACACTGCTTGCTATGCAGTTTGTTGGTGATCCTAAGTGTACGCTTGGGCATGTGAGAAACCTTGCTGATGTGCTTATTTTCTGGGGTTGTAACCCTACTCAAGCGCATCCGAGACACTTTGAACGTTATTCTGCGAATGCTGCAGGGTTTTTCACTCCGAAAGGCAAAGAGGATAAGAAGGTTGTTTTTATTGATGTCAGAGAGACCCGGTCTACTAAGAAGGCTGATCTTTTCATAAAGGTTGAGCCTGATCGTGACGTGGAATTAGCGATTGCTTTGAAGGCGTTGCTTAAGGGTAAGAAGTTGAGTAAAGATACTGTTGCAGGGGTAAAAGTTGCGGATTTGGAAAAACTTGTAGAAATGTGCAAGAATGCTAGATTTGTTGTCACATTTTTCGGTTTGGGTCTTACTCAGAGTCGCGGAAAGTACCTTAATATTCAAGGTGCTATTAGTCTTGCTAGAGAATTTAACAAACATACTAAATTCCATATTATTCCTTTGAGAGGTCATTATAACGTTACAGGAGCAAACTCTGTGATGACGTGGATTTCTGGCTTCGGTTATGCTGTAGACTATAGTAGAGGCTATCCTCGTTATAGTCCTGGAGAATTCAGCGCTGTAGACGCCCTTTCAGATTATGCTGACGCTGCTTTGATCATTGCTTCTGATCCTGTATCTAACTTTCCAAAGAAGGCTGTGAAAAGAATGGCTGAGATGCCGCTAATTTTGATGGATCCACACCCGAACTGCACTTTCCTTGTGTCGGATGTTTATATTCCAGTTCTAACTGTTGGCATAGAGACGGAAGGTACTGCGTATAGGATGGACGGTGTTCCGCTATATACGCGAAAGGTTGTGGACGGTCCTGCTGGTGTCTTGTCTGATGAAGAGGTGCTTGATCGCATAATGGAAGAGGTGAAAAAACTTCAGGGGTGATTTATGATGGCTGAAAGTTTGATTATCAAAAACGGTATCGTCTATGACCCTATTAATGGGGTAAAGGGCGAAAAGATGGATATCATGATCAAAAATGGTGTAGTAGTTAGTGAGGCCCCTTCGGGTGCTAAAGAAGTGGATGCAGCTGGTAAACTTGTTGCGCCTGGCGGCGTGGAAATGCACTCTCACATTGCAGGTCCCAAACTTAACGCGGGACGAGCTATTCTCCCTAATGACTTCAGAGACAATTATATAGTAAAAACGAACGCTGTGAGGGCCCTTGCAGGGCATGCTGTGCCTACAAATTATACCAACGGTGTTAAGTATACTGAGCTAGGGTTTACGACTGTTTTTGAGCCTGCGATGGCTCCCCTAGACGCTAGACACACGTTTGAAGAGCTTGAAGACACGCCTAACGTAGATAAGGCATCTTTCCCTGTTTTCGGTAATAACTGGTTCGTTTTCCATTGTGTGCAAAACAACGACATAGAGATGTTGAAAGCCTTCGTCATGTGGATGATGACTGAAACAAAAGGATACGCCGTTAAGATCGTCAACCCTTGTGGTGTCTATATGTGGGCACACCACCACTCAAATGTCACAGGTGTTGATGATATTATCTCAGAATATGAGATATCACCGCGCCAAGTATTAAGGGCTCTATGTCAAGCTAATGAAGAACTTGGATTGCCTCATACGATTCACGTGCATGCAAACATGCTCGGCAGGGTAGGAAACGTATCAGTAACCCTAGACACTCTAAAATGCGTGGCAGATATGAAACCTCATCCGAGCAGGGAGCAAGTGATGCACCTTACGCACTTGCAGTTTAACTGTTTCGGTGAGGATGAAAACCACAGAATTTGCAGTGGAGGAAAGCAGTTAGCAGATTATGTAAACGATCATCCCGAAATAAGCGTCGATTTGGGACAGGTTATCCTCGATGTCCCCACATGTACTATGACTGGTGATGGTCCAGCAGAGTTCTTTATCCATAAAGCTCTAGGACCGAAAGCGAAATGGGTCAACAGTGATGTTGAACTTGAGTGCGGTGCAGGAATAGTTCCAATAACCTATAAGAGCAACAATCCTTTCAACTCAATTCAGTGGGCAATAGGTCTTGAAGCTGCTCTATCCATTAATGATCCGTGGCGAGTGATAATTAGCACAGATCACCCCAATGGTGGTCCTGCATGGTACTATCCGCGCGTCTTTGCATGGCTCATGAGTAAGAAAGCACGAGAACAAACACTTAATTCTATCCACAGTATGGCTGCTGATAAAAGCGATTTAGCTGGCATTGATCGTGAGTATACTTGGGAAGAGATAATGATCAACACGAGGGCTGCTCCTGCCAAGCTTCTCGGGTTAAAGGAGAAGGGTCATTTAGGCGTAGGGGCTCACGGAGATGTGGCGATATATCCGCTAAGACCGGAGGAAATAGATCCGACAACCCAGCCAAGAGAGATTGAAAAGAACTTCTGGGCAGAGACTGTGATAAAAGACGGCAGGTTCTTGGTAAAGAACGGTACAATCATCGATACTGAGAGAGGTCGAACGTTTCTCATAAAGCAGTATCACAAGGAATCTGAGCATGAAAGGATGCTTAAAGACCTTAAAGAGTACTTCGAGAAGTGGTACACTGTTACGTTTAACAACTATCGCGTGCAGGATGTCTTTGCTCCAAGGCCTCAAGTGGTACCTACAAACCCTGTTAGTTGAATGGAGGTTGGTAATGATGTATAAAGTTTCTTTTAAACTCAAGAAAGATGCTCCAAGGCTTGAAATTGATACGCTTACTCCTGATTGTCTATGTCTTTGTTCTGCCGCTGAGATTAAAAGCGTGAAAATTTGGCGTGGTAAAAAGGAAGTGCCTGTATCAGAGCATTTCGAAGTTAGTGGAGAACCTGGTCCAACGCCTGAAGAAACAATGGTGGTCATAGAGAACTGTAAGCCTTTGGTGCACTATGCTGGCATGTTTATGAGTGGTGGCATCCTTAAAATCAAAGGTTCTTGCGGAAACTACGTCGGCTCAAGAATGACTGGTGGCATAATAGAGATTGAAGGCGATGTAGGCGACATGGCGGCTAACGAAATGAAAGCTGGAAAACTGATAGTTAAAGGCAATGCAGGAAACTATTTGGGTTCTGCCTGGTGGGGTGGCACAACCGGTATGACTGGAGGACAAGTAGTAGTAGAAGGAAATGTTGGCGAGATGTGTGGACAATGGATGGAAGGCGGCTATATACGGGTTAAAGGTAATGCTGGTGATTTCCTTGGCATAAAACAGGTAAGAGGAATAATCCTTGTGGAAGGCGACGTAGGTTACGCTTGTGGTGCAATGATGACCTATGGAAGAATAATCGTTTTAGGTAACGTAGAAGTCCTCCCAACCTATGAACCAGATGGCACCTACGATGAACTTAACATTTTCGATGAAGTGATCAAAGGACCTTTCCAACTTTACAAAGGTGATATTTCAGAGGATGGAAAAGGAGACCTTTATGTAAAAAAATAGTATTATTAAAGGTGGTTTGATAAAAATGGCAGAAACAAAAGTTGTTCCCGTAAGCGCAAGTTATTGTGAAGCAATAACATCTTGGTGCACACGATTATTAATCACGGCAAAAAATTATGAATGGGCAGAAAATTCAGCTGTCGAGCTGTGCGGTTTTAGTGAAAGCGCTATCGAAAGACGCGCAAGTGAAAGTGAAACCCCTGACGGGAGACAAGGGGTTTTTGTTCAACTCCATAACTATACGAGGGCTGCTTTGAAAGGTATGATGTTAGCAAGGGCAAGTCAAACCGTACTAACGTGCCCAACAACAAGGCTTTTCAACGCTATTTCCGAGGATTCAGAAAAACGATATAAGCTCGGTAAAGGTTTCGCAATGTTTGGAGAAGGCTTTCAGAAGCTGGAGAAAAAATGGGACAGAGATATGTACAGTGTGCCGGTGATGGAAGGTTTATTCTGGCTTGAAGAAAAATATGGTTTACGTAGAGGCGTTGTCGGTGTCGGTCTAATATTTACGGGAAAAGACCGAAAAGACCTCGTCGATTTTGCTGCAAATGTTACTGTAAAATTGAAGGCTGAGCCTCTGAAAATAATCTTTCCGCACGCAGGGAACAGTGTCAGATTTGGAGAGGCTTTATCGGCTACGCGTCTCAGCAACCTTGGCATATGCGCTAAATTTGAAGCCTTGAAAGAGCCTAACGCAGAAGTAGTTTTCAATGCTATATCACCAATCCAAGCAGCATGCGCAATAGACACGGTTAAAGACATGGCAAAAGAAGCAGGCGTTAAACTCCATGGAAGAACTTATGGTAACTGTCTCCGAGGAATGTATGACGACGAAGGCTACGCTTTACGCGAAATATTCTATCTAGAAAGCTGAGACAGTAATAAAAAACCATTATCCCTTTTTTTTATTATTCTGATTTTTTAAATCATAATTAAAGTTGGGAGATCGATTATTGAATTTAGAAAAGAAAAATAAAAAATGGTTAAAATATTCAACGTTATGTCCTGTTACTGAGGTTGATAAGGATTCAGGGGCTAAAGTTTTTTTAAATTTAGAAAAGCTTGAAAGAGAAGAGCTTTGTGATAAGTTGTGGTTATGTACTTCTTGTTTTCTTTGTGAAGAGGATATCTTAAATAAATCTGAAAAGCCTAGTCCTAGAAGGTTAAGCATTGAAAAGCGGAGGGAACAAAAGCCTGAGGATAAGCCGTCGCTCTTTCGAAATTTCTTGAAAAGAATCCTTGATACGGGGTATATTTTTGAGATGACGGAGGTTCAAAAAGAGGTTAGAAAATCTTTAGGATTACCACCATTACCAAAAACAGGTAAAGAAGAACTAAAAATCCTGATAAAACGTTTAAAAGAAAGTAAATAAGCGATGTCAAACTTTAATTCTGTAAAGGTTATTGGCTTGCACATAAAGTGCAGGGATCAAAACTCCTCACAATCCTTGAAAGTTCTACCAAGTGCACCAGTCCATGTAATGGTAGACTCAATGAATTAATAGTGTTAACAAGCTCAATCAGGATATTTGAAGCTGTAGCTTGGTTGGTTAATGCTTGTTCCATAGCTCCTCCTTTTCCATTTTCATCCCTTGGGCTTGCATTCCAGTTTGTGGGCGTAATAACTTGATAGTTTTCAACATTCTTATCCTTTATCTTTATCCATTGACCTAAAGAACCTCTAGGAGACTCTATAAGGCCGCCTCCCTCAAACTCGCCTTTTTCAGGCAACTTAACTTGGTTGTAAACCACTTTATTACCCTTAATTTTCACTTCCTTTTCCAGTTCGTCAATACACCATAGAGTTAAAAGACAGAAAAGTTGTGTCTCTAAAACTTTAGCATAAATTCTATCCATAACAGAACTACTCCACAAATTAGCGTCTGAAGGACCATAAACTCCTTTCAAAAGACTCCCATTGTAGGGCTTATACCATCCATTTATAATCATTCGGGCTAAGGAACCAACTTCTACTACATAACCATCGTATCTTGGCGCTTTTATCCAAGAATATTTATTATTCCAAAGCGTTAGAGGGGTAGTTTGGGATTCACAAATCTCCCAAGAAGCGATATCGCTGGGTCCTCCTTCCCCCTTATCATACCATGAACTTCCTATTTTTTCAACGATTTTAGAGCTTTCAAAATCCACTAAACTGCCATTTATCGAAAATCCTCCTCGATGAATCATGCCTTTATTAGGATCTCCCACTTCGCTAGCATCAGGGTCGTGTAAACAACCAAAGGATAAGTATCTGTTGACCCCTATACCTACATCATACATAGAATATCGAGTACCCACGGCGGGCGGGTATTGAGTAAGCTCTCCTATTAAATCAAAAGCGTTACTATCTGTCTGCACATCAATGTTTTTCAAATCGCTACTAAGTGTACCCGAAACTCCCTCTAACCCATATTTATCTCCCGTGTTTATAACAAGCTCTCTAGCCCTAGAATAAGGATTGATGCCAGGTCCCGGCCTCACAGCCCTTTCATAAATTAAATCAGTTCCTACAAAACTAGCCACCTCTAAAACAAGGTTTTTAGCATTACTTATCCCTGTGATAGAGGGTATAAAAGAAACCCCTCCAAGAACCACAAAATGAGAATGAGGCGATCTCCCCCCAAAAATAGCCAAAGCTTCCCCCATCTTCTCCCTAAAGGTTAAAGCTTGCATGTAAGAAGACCATTGTGCAAAAGGATCAAACTTACTTATCTTTTTAACTTCATCCAAAAAATCTCCTGTAGGATGATTTGTCCCGTAAATGTCGCTTAAAGCACCATACAAAATACCGTCAGCCTGTTCATCCTCCCAAGGACTGTAAACCGCACTGTCATCCCCAAACCCTAAGTTATAAAGTGAAGATCCTTTACTTATCAGGTGGAAAAGGAGACCTGAATAGTCAGGAAACATTTTTACATACAACGAGTAAAGATTGTTCATTATGAAACTAAGCCCTATAGCGATATTCCTTATCAATAAAGCGTTTCTTGGAACATCATCCTGAGTTAGCCCTAAAGCGTTTTCTAAAGCTAAATTTGAAGCGATCGAGTGCTCCATAGAACAAGCACCGCAAATTCTTTGAGCAATGATAGGAGCATCAAGGGGGGTCCTGTCCTGAACTATCCTTTCAATTCCACGCCATACCATGCCCGCAACTTTTGCTTCTTGGGTCTCGCCTAAATTTGAACCGGCCCCTTGCCAATCGAGCGCGACACCCAATCCTCCCTCACTTCTAGAGAAAGGATTTACAGCGATCCTTACTGAACTCATGTTTCTGAAAACTCCTCCTCTTCTTCCTCTATCTCCTTCTTTTCTCTTTCTTTCAACATTTTTCTCCTAAAAGCGTGAGCCGCGATCCCTGTTGCTGTTGCAGCACCTACAACTTTACCCGCTGTAACCGCTTTTAATCCGCGAATAGGGGATTTTTTCTCAATCTCTTCAAAAAAAGGTTCAAGGCCAGGAAAATCCTTCCCAACACAATTAATACAAGGCGCTCCAGCTTGAGGGCAGAGGTTAACTCTATTGTTCCATTTCCTCAAAGAACAGTCAGCATAAGCTATCTGCCCCTTACAACCAAGTTTCCAAGAACATTTGAGTTCTTCCTCTCCAAAACTTTTAGCAAAATTTCCTTGGTCATAATTGCTTCTCAAAGGACAATTCTCATGAATAGGCTTGTCATAAATGAATTTTGGCCTATTATCCTCGTCTAAAAAATCCCTTAAAGCACTATTAGTATTCCTTATTGTATATCTCAAATCCCCCCTTGAAGGGGATAAAATATCGTTATAATAGTGATAATGTAGATCGAGAACTGTTGTAAGCGTTAAAAAAAACCAGTCAGGATGTGGAGGACAACCGGGTATATTAACGATGAGCCTGTTGATCCCTTTTTCTTCAAGAAACTCGCCCAGACTTTTTGCAAGAGTTGGGTTTGGATTCCCAGTCGGAATGCCTCCAAAAGAAGAGCAGGTACCAATTGCAAAAACATAAGCTGCTTCTTCTGCAACCTCAAGCACTAAATCTTGAAAAGTTTTAGGAGTGTTTGGCGGATCCTCCCCAATAATGCAGTAGTTTCCATCAAAATCTGTAGGAATTGAGCCTTCTACAAAAAGGATGAACGGACTTAAACCGTCTTCAACCCAATCTTCATATGTTTTTTGCAATCTACCCATCAAATTAAAAAAGAGGTAATCATCAGTCATTGAAGGCGACATTCCTCCAGTTTTTAATCCTAGTGTTTGGTGGAAATTTAAAGCATCAAAAATAAACTCTAAATCTTGTTCTGTAGAAGATAAAGAATGAGTAGCGTTTACTAGTCTTTGTAATGCTTGAAAAAGGTTTAAAGAACCGTTAAGAACGCTCAAAGAACAGCCAGAGCAAGCGGAGCCCTCAAGCCAAATAAGCCGCATATCTGAAGGGTTTTCTTCCCCTGCACCTACGCTTTTTATTAGGCTTTTTCCGAAAAGTTTTAGGGAAAGTACGGCTCCAACGACGGCTGAAAGTTTTAAAAATTCCCGCCTAGTCAATAAAAACCCGGAAAAGACTTCCTTTCCTTCTTCCAAGGTATAAACACCTTAAAAACATAAAAAAGACATCATAGTCTTTCTTTCTTTTAAAAGCTTTGAGCTATTTAACCATTATGTATTCGAAACTTCCTTATTTTTAAAAACAACTGACTACTTTTTTATAACTTAGTTATACTCGTAGTAAAACCTAAAAAGGGCGATGATTAACTACCAACGTCAAAAAAAAAACAGTCAAAATCTTTTGGAGGATTAATTCTAATGTCAGAAGCAAAAGAAGTAAGATTAGGCGTATTAAAATTAGGCGCTATAGGAACAGCAGTCATACTCGAATACCTTATGGATGAACGCGCCGATAGAAAAGACCTAACAACAAGAGTAGTCACAAGCGGTGCAAAAATGGGGCCAGAACAGGCCGAAGAAGTCACTCCAAAACTCCTAGAATTTAACCCAGACGTAGTAGTCGTAGCAAGCCCCAACGCAGCACTCCCAGGCCCCAGCAAAGCCAGGGAAATAATCGCCCAATCCAAAGTACCAACCATAATCATTACCGATGCCCCAGGCGCCAAAGCTGAAGAAGACTGTACAGCAAAAGGAATGACCTTAATAGTGGTGGAGGGCGACTCAATGATCGGCGCTAAACGAGAATTCCTAGACCCAGCAGAAATGGCTCTATTCAACGCGAACGTTCTAACAGTACTTGCCGCAACAGGCGCATTTAACATCGTTTTTAAGGAACTAGACTCCGCCCTCGAAGCCGCAAAAACCGGCGGCACTTATACACCAAGCGTCATTAAAATAAAGGCAAGGAAGGCTGTAGCAGCTGGAAACTTCACTAATCCTTACGCAAGTGCCAAAGCCGATGCAGCTTATCGAATAGCTACAGCAGTAGCAGCAGTAACTGTCGAAGGATGCTTCAAAATGAAAGAAGCAGAAAAATACATCCCAACAGTAGCAGCAGGACACGAAATGATGCAAGAAGCCGCAAAACTAGCACTAGAAGCAAGAGAACTCGAAAAAGGAACAGACTCTCTTGTACGCATGCCCCACTATAAACAAGGCGAAATAATGAAGAAAACCAAACTATTAGAAGCACCAGAAGTGATGAAATAAAAAACAAAGCAATATTCACTGCTAATTCACATAATACTAGTAATAAAAAGAGGGGAACTCATAAATCCCCCTATTCTTTCCTTTTTTATTATTTTTTAAAATAAAAAATTTGAATTCTTATTTTTTAAAAGCTTATAGATATAACAGTAATGTTTGAATTCCTTCGAGTAATGCGAATATTGCTAGGAGTATTGATACAATATAGGTTAACTGTCTGATCATCCGTGTTTGCTGTTCTCTTTGTTTTTCAGCGTAATATTCTACTTCGTTTTGATGTTGTTCGTAGACACTTTCAAGCTGGTTGATTAGTTGGTCGATGGAAGGATCCATTACTTTTCCTAAAAACTGGCGTAATCGTTGTGTTGATATCATTCGCGTGTTTTCTATACAGTTTCTTAAAAGGCTGACAGTCCAAGAATGCGTGTATTTTTAATTGTGCTCTAGTAAATTTTCCAAGCTAGTAAGCTGTCCGTCACCTTTTTTAACGAGAATCACTCGGCGAGATAATGCTCCATCTTTGCTTACTTCTTTGGGAAAAGAGAAAAAGAGGTTATTGACATTATTGAACTTAGAATAATAGTAGTCTGAAAAGCTAAAAGGCTCAACACAGAGTGTAAAGGGAAAGATATGTTTAGCAGGTGCTTTTTCTCCTGAGTATCTTTCCACCTGAACAAGTTTATGCATTTGGCGATTTAAATACGCATTTTCTTCAATTATTTTAGATACAAAAGCGTGGATGACGGTAATTTTCTCCATAAAATTTTCACAAGAGGTACAAAATGTCACTAAATACGCATTTTGGTTATTTTGCGAAACATATTGGATCTGTATTGGAGGTGCATTTAGGCCTTTAATCTTGAGCTTGAAATGCCCTTCTTTCATTTCTTTATTTGAAGTATAGAGGACAGCTTCTCCATAGCAGCAACTTATCAAGGTTTGAGGAAGGATAGATTGCAGAAAATGATCAACCTCACCAAGTGGCGTATGATAGATCATCGTAACTTTGTCAAAACCATCCCAGCTCTTTTTCATTGCCTCCCTGATTTTATTATTGATAAATTGGTCTACTTTCTTTCTTTTAATGTTCATAGTTTTAGTTGTGTTTGAATTAAAATAGTAAGCGTGGCATCCTCCCTGCATTTTCATTTTTACCCTATTTTCGAACCTAGCCCTCTTTAATTCTCCAGTAAGACCGGGTATATCGATGATTAACTCGCCAGTTTGATCATGATGTCGAAAAGAAAAATGTACTCCTCTTTCAATTGCCAAATAACTTGCAATGGCGGATTTAGACGAAAAATTTAGCTCTAGATCTTTAATTATACTGCGAAGCTGTTCGATAGTCTCATCATCATAAAGAAAAGTGTGTTTATAACCCATGCTACGAGCTAAGATATACAAAGCTTTTCGAGGCCCACAGTTATTTTGTTCTTGAACTTTTGGTAATGTCTCGAAAATAAACTCTCGCGATTTCTTTTCTAGGAGAAATAAGAAGATTGGTATTTTTTCTAGGTTCGGTGGGAGTTTCTCTAACTCACAAGGAGGTTCCTCATCTTCTTTTGGCTTTTTTTCTAGCTCAGAGAGGAGTTCCTCATCTTTTTCTCCTTCAAACAGTTCTTCTAGCTCAAATGGAAACTCGTTGTTTTCTTCTGATATTTTCTCACATCCTCACACTAAAAACACTCAACACTCAAAATAATGTTATTCAATAGATGAAACTCTACTTTTAAGCCTTTAAATTGCTAAAACTCCAAGTTCTGTAAGAGCTTTTATAGCCAGTTCTAAGCTATCTCCTGCCTCCCTTTCAGAAGGTTCATAATCTTCTTCCTCAATCTTCTCCCTCAATCTCCTAAGTTCCCGAATTCCTTTACAAATCTCTTGAGACAATCCTAATTTTTTCGCACCCTCCTCTATTTTCTTTTTCTTTTCTTTTCCAGGCCAGTAATGTGTTAAAGCCTGATACAAAACCGTATAACTTGTTAAAACTGTTAGAATGAACTTTCCTACCTCGAAGTCGTTTTTGGCTTTAGTGAGATTTTCTACAACAAAGCTCCGTAACTCTGTAGGTGGCGGCGGCAGCCCTTCTTTCCCCCCAGTAATCAGCTTCGGTGGCGGAGTAGCCCCTGCAAGGACAGGCTCCTCCTCCTCTTTTGTTCCCATTATAATTTCGCTTAAATCAGTAGCTATTAAAAGCACAAAACCTATCACTAAAAGAAAAAAGAACAAAGTAAAATCAACGCTCGCAGATGCGTCTCTATCATCAAAAGTTGTTTCAACTGAAAAATCATACATTACAAAAAACAGATACATTATGTACAATATCGACCTTACAATGCCTAAAAATCCACTCCAAGGAGCTTCAGATAGTTGTTTAACTAGGCTCACAGCAGCAATAAAAACGCCTATAAACATAAGTAACCCAATATTTATGCTAAGCTCCACATCCTCATCAGAAATAGCCTGGGCACCATACCAGGGCAAAATCACCAACAACAACAATGCTAAAGAAGCGGAAATAATTCCTCTACCAGCACCCACTAAACCCACACTTCCTGAAAATATTAACAAAGATTGCACACAATCTCTTTATCAACACACATATTATACTCTACAAGAGATAAAAAGAATACTACAAGACTTTATGCTTTTTGCTTATACTTTGTTTTAAAAAAAAGAAAGTTGGAAGTTAATTTAATAGCAAAAACGATCAAAAACCTATACTGCCTTCGCTTTACCTAACCTACTTTCTCTCTCTGTAAATATTTCTGCAATGTTTATGAACAAAGCTAATCCAAGACCTATAAGAACCAAAATGATGTAGGTTGTTAGATCAAGGGTTATCTTGATCGCTATATCTTCAGTAAGCATGGCTTTAACCCATAAGTCATAGGTTGAATAAACTAAATATGCTCCCCAAGCGAAGATTTGAAGAATGGATGAAAACTGCTTCCAAGGATGCTCTGCAACATGTTTCGCAAGAGTAAACGCCGCGATCAAAGTTCCAAGAATCAAAAGCACTCCCAAATTCATACTCGTCTCAACATTCTCATCATTAACTGTTGCATCGGCA
>JBHLKN010000049.1:0-14094 GCA_048886645.1 Candidatus Hodarchaeota archaeon
AAGTAGGTTAATGATTCCTATGTTTATTTGTGCGATTATCATTCCTCCTATTGTGATGATGAAGATCTGGGGTATCATGGCGAAGGGATTGGCAAATAGCTCTGATACGTCCATTATTGGCCTTATTGCGAAGGCTAGGATGCTCATAGCGGTTCCTATGAGTATAAATCCTATGCCTATTGCTAAGAGTATGATGAAGACTGTGATTGATTGTTCTATTATGAGAGACAATGCAAGGGCGATTATGATTATGTAGGGCGTGTTTTGAAGGGATGTTTGAAGCCATTTTGCTTTGAATACCATCTTTACTCCTTCTGGTGCGCCTCTTACTATCCATAATGATTCCCCTATTTGTCCTGAAAAACTTGCTAAAACTTCGAAAAAGGTAAATAGCACTATTAGAACGCCTAGGCTTATTATTAATTCGCTTCGCAAAAATTCTTCAAAGTCCGGTATCTCTCCTGAAAGGTAGAATATGATTATTTGAAGAAGTAACCCTATTATTAGGAAAATCCCGAACTGAGAGCCAGCGTTTCGTCTACTTGCTTCCGTGAAGAGTGTCCTGCTTACGCGGGAAAAACTCCCCTTTTTCATTATGGAGTTTACTAGGTTTACCGTGAAAGGTTTTTTCGCTTTCATTTTTTTGATGTCTGTTTCTTTAATCGTGTATGCCGTCTCAGCCCGAATCAACCCATAGACTATGGCAACAAGGGTAAAAAGTATTAAGAGGTTGAAAGCAATTCCTAAAGGTATTTTTCCCTCTTTGTGGGTTATCGCGTAGTGGGCAACTCTTGAAGCCCACCCAAAGGGTGTGAAAGAAATCAAGGTTTCAAAAAGATCCTCGGGAAGAATTACCGCAGCAATAAGGGTTAAGGGTATGAGTAAAAGAGCTAAAAGGTGGGTTTTTTCCCTTAAAAATCCTCTAGTATAAGGGGTTGATCCTGCGCTTAAAAAGGGCCAAATACGCGGTATTAACAGTTCCCCTAACCAAAGTCCTGAAAGAGTTATGGCAGAAAGGGCGAAAACTAACATAACCCCATCTATTAGTGAAAAATCTTTAGAAAAAATGGAACCGAAAACAAAAACAATCCCTATCATTGTAATAACTTCATAGAGATCTGACATAAATCGCCCAAATAGGTGTTGCCTGGGCGTAATTTTACTGCCAAGAAGTAGGTCTGCTTCACTTTCGTTTGAAAACACCCATGCCCTATTACTTGGAAACCCGTAGGCGAAGGCAAAAAGAGAAACCATCACGATTGTGGCTATCTGATAACCAGATACTACCTCAAAGACATGCTCAAGTTCGGAAGTTATACCTAGCTCTGGATCCCTCATAACATACCATAAAAAAGGTAAGATTATAATAAACCATAAGGGACCAATATATCTAAGCCTTCCAAGCCCCCTTAAAGAGTATGTTCTCATTCTCATTTCTGCTTTAAAAACAGAAAACCATCCTCGCTTCCAAGAACTTTTCTCCTTTGTTTTCGTTGTCGTAGCTGTTGTCTCTGTTGTTGTTTCTTCTTTCATTTTTTTCTCCATCCGATAAACTTTTTCTTCCTTTATTCTCGCCAGGATAAGAGGTCTTTATCATGCATTTTTCCCGGTAATAATGCGAGAAAAGCTTCCTCAAGGCTTGTTGTTTCTGTAATTTTCATAATATCTTCTGGTGTGCCTACTGCTAACAGCTCTCCTTCGGAAAGAATTCCGACCCTATCACAGATCTCTTCTGCAAGTTTTAGCATGTGACTGCAAATAAAAACGGTTTTTCCTGCATTTGATGTAAGGGCGAGTATTAGATCCTTAACCATTTTCGCTGCGGGAGGATCTAAACCTGCTAAAGGTTCATCAAAAAAGATTATTTCAGGATCGTTTATGAGGGTTGAAGCAATAAGCACTTTCTGCCTCATTCCCTTAGAAAAAGTTTGAAGTAAATCATCACTCCTATCCATCAAATCAAAAAGGCTAAGAAGCTTTTCAATACGTTTTTCTAAAATGGACTCTTCAACATTATAGAGTCCGCCTATGAAATCTAAAAACTCCCAAGGTGTTAATCTTTCGTAAACACTTGGAGTTTCTGGGAGTAGTGAAGTTAAACCCCTCACTATCTTTTTATCTTTTTGAACATCATAGCCTCCGACAAATGCTTGTCCGTAAGAAGGGGGAAAAATCCCTTTTAATATGCGCACAGTAGTCGTTTTCCCGCTACCGTTTGGCCCGATTAACCCGTAACATTCTCCCTTCTTGACATACAGGTTTAAATTTTTAACAGCCACAACGTCTCCAAACTTTTTTCCAAGGCTTCTTGTAACTATTGTGAAGCCTTTGTCAATCCATTCTTCTATATCAAACTCTTCTTTAGTTGGGACTATGGTTTCTATGCTAAGCTCTGTCAATCCAGATCTCCTTCTTTTTCATTTTCTTTCTTTATTTTTTGCAAGTAACTCTGGTATAAGTAAAGGTTTTTTTATCTCTAAAAAAGTATTCAAAAGATGATTATTCAGCCCTAACCCTTATTAAAACTAAAATCTCCTAAAGGAGAGGGATTTTTCAGTTTTTGTTAGGGCTTAATATTTTCTTTTTTTAATTTTTTAAAGAGTTTTTCATTTCTTGGTATAAAAGGTATCAGTGCTGTTAAAACTGCCTGTTCTGTCAATTTTTCTCTTTTCATAACGCCGCAGGTAAGGAAGCCGATAGCCCCTATTTTGCTTCCAATGTTTTCAATATTTGATATTTTACCCATAATCTCGTTCACAGTTTTCCCTTCCTTTACTCCTTCTATAACCTCTGGGGGGTATGCAAACCCTGGTCCTAATCCTATTGAAATTTTATCATCTTTTCTCCGCAGTATCACGCAAACTTGAATGTCGAGGAAGGGGGGATGGATTAAATCAGCATTTTTAACCATGTTTTCAGGTATTTTCAAGGGGATGATTCCTGCTTCGATGCCTACATAAAAATCGTGTTTTTCTCCTCCTTCTTTTTTGGCCTTAAAAGCCCTGTTGTACGCGCCTAAAACGGTTTCCTCAAAGCTTAGAGGTTGAGGAGATACTTCTGATTCTACCGGAAGACTCTCAATTACTATTTCTTCTTTTTCCCAAATTTTTGAAAAAACGTTTCTAACCGCGTTAATCTTTACAACGTTTTTTGTTCCTACTCCAACTGTTATCAAATTCATCACTTATTTTTCAAAGGTCTTTTTTGGGTTTGATTATTCTTTAAAAGTTGCTTGCTCCTCGCCCATTCTATCGTTCCTACGGCGAGTATTCCAAGGCTCCATCCAAGAATGGCTCCGCTTATGGTGTCTAATGGGTAGTGGACGCCAAGCCAAAGCCTTGAAAACGCTATTATAACTGCTAGAGTTAAACAAAAAGCACGGTATAAAGCGATTTTGTTTTTTGATCCTTCGACCAAGAGTGATGGTATACCTGCAAGGAGAAAACTTGATGTGGCGTGTCCGCTAGGAAAAGAGAAGGGAGAATAGAAGGGGAATAGTTTTTTCGAGGTGTCTTTTCGAGGCTCTGGACGAATGGAATAAGGTGGTCTTTCCCGCCTAATAATCTCTTTTAAACTATCCACTACTAGAGAAGTTATGAGAAAAAATAGGCCAATTATTACGAGTTCTATGTATAGTAAGCGTTTATTATTTTCCTCCCCTTCTTTTTTTCTAAAGCTTAAGACGTATACAATCGGTATCAGAAAAATAGCTCTTCCATAGTCACTTATATAGGTCATAATAACTGTGTAGCTTTCGGGGCTGTTAACGGCTACCCTATTTATCGCTTCAAAAATTTCCTCTTCGCCAAAAATTAAAACCATGATTAAAGCCCCAAACAGGGCTAAATAAACGCTTAAAATAAAAATAGTGTTGTTTTTTAAACGTTCTAGTTTTTGCATGAAAAGTTAAGAAATTATCAAAACAATTTTAATTTTACTATAACGCATAGTTTTATTTGGGTTGTTTGATTTTGGTTTAGTAGTTGTTTTTTATCTTTCACTTATTCGGTTTGTTAAAGTTGAAGGGTCTTGATGGTAGAGACCAAGCCTGAAGAGGTAACGATAAGATGGGAAAACTTCGTACATTTTTATTGCACACTATCAGTCTTATTTTGATAGTTTTTCCTGCTTATGCTATTTTCATAACACTGGAGGAAATTTCCCCTCCTAAAGAATTTTTGGACATATTTTTCATCTATGGCGCTATTTTGTGTATAATACTTTTTCCGATACAGCTAGGATTGCAATTTGGTGCCCTATCTTTAAGGGAGAAGCCCCCGATAATGCTTGCCTACTATTTTCAATATGAAGAAAAGTTACCTCATGAAGTCCTTGATCCTATAAGAAGCCGTATTGGAACAGTTTCGCTCCTTGGACTTTTGCTTGGTGGGTATGTGGCTTGGCCTCTTTATACTTTTCTTGGTATGTTGATTGTTTTTGTTCATTTCTGGGAAGGAGATCCTTCCCCTTTGGAGATAGAGCAGATCATTAGTCGGTTTTTAGAAGTCATCCCCCCTGTCTTTTTAGCATACCTGTTTTTTACAGCTTTTGCCATAGCTTTTATACAGTGGGGTAGAGGAAGGATTAAGCGTTAGAAAAGGATGAGTTTACGATGGTTGTCAATAAAAATTATTTTAAGGCCGGTGAGATCGCCTCTAAAGCCTTAAAGGAAGGCATAAAGCTTGTAAAACCTGGGGCAAGTTTGTTTTCAATTTGTGAAACCATAGAAAACCGTATCCAAAACCTTGGAGGACTATGCGCTTTTCCTGTTAACATAAGCATCAACCATATAGCTGCCCACTACACATCTCCCCCAGAAGACACGGAGAAAATTCCTGAAAAAGGCGTGGTAAAAATCGATTGTGGAGTACACGTAGACGGCTATATCGCAGATACTGCTAAATCAGTCGCCCTCAACCCAGAATACGGGCCTTTGGTAGAAGCGGCTGAAAAGGCTTTAAATTCCGCGATTAAGGTAGTGAGAGCTGGAGTAAAAATATCAAAAGTCTCCTCAGTAATAGAGCAAACGATAAAAAAACAGGGCTTTAAACCGGTAGAAAACCTTACCGGTCATGAAATGAAAAGGTGGAATCTTCACTCAGGTCTCTCTATCCCTAACGTATCCTCCATATCCACCAACGTAAAATTAAGAGAAAACATGGTTATCGCTGTTGAACCCTTCGCAACCACAAAAAACGGTAAAGGAAGGGTAGAACCAGGCAAAAACGCTTACATTTACAAAGTAGATAATAGAAGCAGAAGAGTTCCATCGGTAAAAACTTTCGTAGAAAAATACAAAACAATGCCCTTTGCTTCAAGATGGGTTGTGAAAGATTTTGGAAAATCCACCTTAAAAGAGGTTAAAAAACTTGTTGGAAAAGGGCTTATAATTTCATACCCTGTCCTAAAAGAGATAGGTAAAGGGATAGTAGCCCAAGCAGAACACACCATAATTATTGATAAAAACAAAGCTTCTGTAACCACAAAAAGAATATAATAAAACCAAATGGTGTTCTTTTTGAATGAAAATATTCTTCTTGAGCATATGCATGCATACCAACCAAGGCGTATAGTTGACGCTTTTTTAGGGATTGAAAGGGAGAATCTAGGCGAAAAAGAATTGAACTTTACAAAATATGTGAGGGATAGAGCTGTAAAAGGTCTTAACTGGTTTGAAATAGTTTTAAAACCTGGATCAGTTTATGATGAGATCATAAATCTGTTACCTGAAAGATCCTTAAACGTTGAACCTATAACCCTTAAAGCCTTTCAAGAGCTTAATCCCCCAGCTTTTAATCGCCTTCTTAAGCTCATATTTAATGATGAAGCCACAATTGCTTGTACTACCTATTCCCATCCAATTATGCCTGTAGCGATTTCACAATCACCTTTTGATCTTCGCATAAATCTTTCTTGGAGCCTTGATTTTTACTTTGAACTTTTTTGGAAAAAATTATGGGAAAAAGAACAAAATTTTCCCCCAATTTTCTTCTGGTTGCCTGAATGCGCCGTAAACTCAGAAACAATTAATTTAATAGTAGAAACTGTAAGGGAAAAAACTATAGAATGGGGATGGGAAAAAGAAGTTTTCATCATCTTCATACTAGATGAATACCAAGTCGAAAACAATTATAGAAGCGGAATCTACAAACTATATAGCGCGCAAACCCCGTCTGAAATTTACCCTTTCGTTCTATTAAGGGATCATGCTTTTTCAGACGCTATCTCTTTTTCCAGCAATTTAGGCGTAATAATCCATGCTTTAAAAATGGCTATATCTACTGGAATGGATCTTGTGGTGACTGCTTCTGATGCCGAAAACTTTGGAGGGAATTATGATCCTTGGAAACCGGTACTCTTTGAAGAACTTAGTGAAAGGATGATAAACACTACTTTAAGCGATATGATCACCGTTGTGAGAAGGCTTAAAGCCTCTGAAGCGTTCATAGAATACAACTACTGGGGTCGATTAGAGAACCTGCCGGAAGCAAAAATTTTTGAAAACTCCGCCTGGTCAGATTTTGAACATTGGTCTATTCTTCGCGAAGATGGTGGCTTCATAGTATCCAGGCAAGTAGGCGGATTAATGAGGTGGACTGGTAAAGTAAGAGCAAAGTCAGGAAAAACTTTAGAAGAGACATACTTTTTGATCCATGAACGATTTAATCCATACGAATCCAGACGTGAACTAAGATTAACTAATTCCATATGGAAGATCGCTTTTAATCATGTCTCAGCCGAAGTAAAGAAGTTTATCAGTTTTCACCTTTGCGAATTCATAAAAAAACTCCTTAAAAACGAATATGAAACAGAAAACGTCCTTAAAAAATATTGGAAAGTTGCCTTAAAGATGGAAAATGAAGAAGATTTCCTCAAAAATCTTGAAGATGAAGAGATAATACGCCCTCTCTCCGAAGAAGAAAAAGAGGCCCTTAAAAGAGGATTGAGAGCCTATAAAATAGGTTGCCAAGACGCCTACATAAGTTGCCCCACCTTTTGGAGCGATGTCGAAACAGAACTAACATGGACAGCTCTCGCCCTATCTGCCGCAGGAATGGTAGAACTTTCATGGATGTTTAAGATTTTAAAGGAAGAAAATCTCCTTAAAAAGACGATTTCAAAATACTCTGAACTGTTTTTAGAGCTTGGAGAAAACAAATATTGGAAAGAGTTTATACTCCGCCACAAAATGCCCCTAGATCCTCTCCTATCAACTCTTAAAAAAAGAGCAGCAAAAAGAGGATACTCTCTTGATGACAAGATCCAAGAGATCATACAAACAGAAGATATACCGCAAGAAAAAGATCTCAAAAAAAGAGCCGTACAAATGGCGGAAAAATTGTTTAAAGCAGCCCTTGACTGGAAGGAAAATCTTCGCAAAGAAGACGCAAACCCCCACCTAATACTTGTCGAAATATTTCGCGCTTTTGGAAATTACAAAAAAGCAGCCGAATATATAGACCAAGCAATATGGTATGAATGGGAAAAAAGCATAGCTCCCATATTCAAAAACACAAAAAACATCTTCCAAAGAGTAGGCATCCTTCACGCAAAACATCTACCATCCTATTTTGAAAAAACAAAAAAAGTAGGAGAAAAAGAAAAAGAAGAAGAAAAAGTAGACATACGTACAGGCTGGTAATCTTCTAACACTTTCCCTACCCCTCCTCTATAATGGAAGGCTTAAAATTTTCAGAGGGGAAGAAAACTCCCAAAGCTTCCCATAAATCTAGTTATAAATTTCTATTTACTTTCTCTAAATCTTTTTATAAGTTCATTAGCCTTCCTTACTTGCTTTTCAGCCTGTTTAGACATCTCTAAAATAACCTTCTTAGCCTCTCTAGCAGTAGCCAGCGGAGTTTTCTCTCCTAATTCTTTTGGATAACTCAAAAAACCCACCTCCTTATCCTCTAACCTGCAATTACATTAGTAATTATATAAAACAAATAACACTTGATTAGGTTAAAAAGATTCTGGTACTTCTTTACTCAAAAAAATGACTAAAAGCCTTTTCCATTCATAATACTATAAGTTTATAATTTCCCTACCTTCGATAAAAAAATAATAAATATTTCTTTTAATTATAATATCCATAAGACAGCATAATGTTTCCCCAGGGGGACAACTTTAGTTTTTTGGAAACAGGAAAAATACGAAGGGATTAATTTTTTGAAAAAAGAAATTATTTTGCCTCCAAAAGTACTGGTTGATGTGACAAGAGAGATTACAGATACCATCCTATATGATAGCCCTGATCCTAATAATCAAAACGCTCAAATACAAAAAATTATAGGCGTTAGACCGAACACTAAAAATGCACGTTGCGAGCGTAGGATTGAAGATATTCTTTTTGCTGACAGAAACCTCTATATCGAATGGTTGAAATCTGTTGGAAATTTTAATTCTGAAGCTTTCAGCCAAATACTAGAAGAAACAATGTTTGAAGTACTAAATTTCGAATTCGGGAAAAAAATTGCAAACGAAATAATAAACAGCCTTTTACCCCCAGTGAAAACCCGTTACTTTTTGAACGATGAAGTTTTTACAAACTATATTTATGATAAATATACGAAACTAACGCCTTATCCCAACGAACACTGGCAAAAAATATCGCGAAATCTCTTAGAATTTTGGAAAAACATAGAGAAAAACCAGTCCCAATACCCAAAAAAACCTTCACGCATCACCGGTCCTACGCACCTTTCTCTATGGTTACATGAAAACATATTCAAAGGAAAAGTTTCCCGATCCATCCACTGGGAATCCTTAAGGTACGATGAGTGTGGAAATTTCTATAAAAAACACCCACAAGGACTCCCTATCTGGAATCCCTACTACCCATACAAACTACCCAACGACGTTTGGGAAAAATTACAACAAGATATTCGCGGAATAGTAATCGTTTACAAGCTGGAAGTTATCGCCATAAAATTCCCGAAAAAATTTGAAAAATCTCGGGGCTTCATAATGTTCAAAGAACTCAAAAAACGCCCATCCCTCGAAGAAATAATTCAAATGAACCAAAACAACCTAGAACCTTACATATCTAGCGAGTCTTCCTAATGTGAACATTAATAAACAACAAAAACGTTTAGCTCATCCTACGAAAAAGCAGAAAAAATTTTCAAGGACAGGTCTTTAAATGAGTTTTTTCCAAGAAAAACTTCGAAAACCCCCTTTGAAATTAAGTGAAAGTCAAGAACTTCTTTTAGAACGAATAAAGTCACGGGAAAAACGGGTTCAAGAAGCAAAAAACACCCTATCAAACGCTTTTAAAAGCTTCCAAAAAGAAAAAAATAAAGAGATTACCGAAATCAGCGGACCTTTTAAAGTAGATGAAACAGATCACTACATTCTTGTCGCTTTTAAACGAAAATTTTTAGGCAAAAAGGGAAAACTAACCCGTATAACAGTGATAAAAAACGACGGCGAAATAGTGAAAGAAGAAGAAACAGCGAAAAAAACCCTCTTAACAAGCCTTTTCCAAGCCCTCATACAAAGTATTCCCACCCACATGATAATCCGCGATGAACTGCGAAAAGACTCCTTCTTCCTCGAAAAATCCTCATCCCTATTAGAAAAAGGCTCTCTCGTAATAGACACGACAAAAACCGATATCACCATCACCATAAGCCCCGAACTTTTAGAACCAACAAAAGAAGAAAAACAACTAAAACTTGACATCTGCAAAAATCTCCTCTCCTCCATTGACAACCTCCTATCTTCCATCGCGGAATACTCAGAAATCATAGAAAAGCTATCAGACTTAGAGATAGACATTATTAGTGATCCTTCATTCAAATCAATCATCGACTGGTTGAAATTAACCGAAGAACAAATTTCTACAGCAGAAAACCTCACAAAAGTTAGAAATGATCATATATCTGCTTCAAAGAAATTTCTAGAAAAAATTTCTACCTCAGAGCATATATCCCTCATAAACAAGATCTTTGAACAATCTATATCCTTCCTAAACAAGATTGAAAACATGTCCGAAGACCTAACAAAAATCATAACACAAACCAACGATGTGTTACAAAGCATCCTTATACCTTTATGGCAAACATAAAACTCTTTTATGCACAGATTAAAAGCAAAAAATCAACGTTTTTTTAAGAGGATTTTCTCCTCCAACCATACCTTGTTTCATCAAACAAAGGAAACTTCGAGACCTTTGCTGCATATCCTTTTTCCCTGATAATAACCTCTATTTCCATTCCTTCCTCTGCATATTGAGGCTTAACATAAGCCATACCAGCTCCCCGCTTTACTGTAGGAGCAAACATACCGCTAGTAACCTCTCCAACAACCTCTCCATCCTTCTTTATTTTGTACCCATGCCTTGGGTTTGGTCCTTTTTTATCCATGATAAAACCTATACGAGTCCGTTGAATCGGTTCCTCCGTTTTCCTTTCTAAAGCTGTTTTCCCCACAAACCATTCTTTATCCATAGAAACAAAAACAGGAACATCTAAACGCGCTTCTATCGGCGTAGTTTTTTCATCAATATCATTACCATAAAGCGCAAGCCCTGCCTCAAGCCTAAGGGTATCCCTAGCACCAAGACCACAAGGCTTTATATCGAACTCCTCCCTACCCTCAAGCAAAACATTCCAAACCATTAAAGCTCTTTCATTCTCCTCAACCGAGGTTCCTAAAACGATGATCTCTCCCCCAGATTCTCCAGTGTAACCGGTACCGGAGCTTATAACTTCTACTCCGCCGATTTCTGAAATTATAACCCCCCATCTCGGAGGCGCTACCCCGATTTTTTCAAGAAGTTTAAGAGAGTTTGGTCCTTGAACTGCAAACATGGCAGAAGACATCGTTAAATCTTTAATCTCCAATCCTAGGTCTGGATAGTAGTTAAGAACGAAGTTTTTGAAACTCTCAAGCCATTGAAAAATTTTCAATCTATTTATCCCATTACAAACAATGAAAAACCAATCTTCTCTCTCTTCTTTCAAAATGACGACATCATCTCTTATACCCCCCTCCTCATTTAAGAAAAACGTGTAACCCGCCCTATTCTTATCAAGACGAGAAATATCACGACAAACAATAAGATTTAGAAAACTTTCAGCATCCTTTCCCTGGACTAAAATGCGCCCCATATGTGATATATCAAATATCCCACACGAGTTTCTAACCGCTTCATGTTCTGCGATTAAACCCGTTTCGTGATACCATAAGGGCATTTCCCACCCTGCAAATTCAATCATTTTTGCCCGTTCACTATGCCATTCAAAAATCGGGGTAAGCAACACTTTAAGACCCCCTTTATATTCTTCTATTCATTTCTTCTAGATCAATTTCTTATTAGAAAGGAGTGGTTTTTATAGTTTTTTTGCTTGTTGAAAAGAAAAAATTGGAATTGGAAATATCGTTTTAAAACGAAAATTGGTGATGTTATTGAAGCAGTATGACGTTATCGTAATCGGTTCAGGTTCGGGTATGAGTATTGTAAGTGGAGCATTGAACCACGGTTTAAAAGTTGCTTTAGTTGATAAAGGACCTTTAGGAGGCACTTGTCTGAACGTTGGATGTATACCCTCAAAAATGCTAATATATCCAGCAGACAGAATAGTAGAGATACAGGAAGCTAAAAAACTTGGTATAAGTGCAGAAATAAAGGATATAGATTTCAGTTCAATAATGGAGCGGATGAGAAGCGTTGTAGACGATGGAGTAAGCCATATGAGAGAGGGGCTCAAATATGCAGAAAACTTAGATTATTACGAGACTGAGGGACATTTTGTAGAAGATTACACTATAGAAGTTAACGGGGAGAAAATAAAAGGCGAGAAAATATTCATTGTTTCTGGTGCAAGACCTTTGATCCCTCCTATAAAAGGCATAAACGAAGTTAACTATCTAACAAATGAAACTGTTTTACAACTTAAAGAGAAACCGGAAAGCATGGTCATAATTGGTGGAGGCTACATAGCCGCAGAATTTGGCCATTTCTTTGCCGCGATGGGTACTAAGGTCACAATTGTGCAGAGAGGACCCAGATTGGTTAAAAATGAGGAACCAGAGATATCTGAATTGTTGAAAAAAGAAATGGGCAAACGCATGAAAATTCACACTAACATAGAAGTGGTAGAAGTAAGGAAGAATGGCAATGGTTACACGGTTGTTGGACGGGACAAAAAAACGGGTGAGGAAAAAGAATTTCCGGGAGAGAAAATTTTAGTCGCTGCGGGAAGGAAATCTAACGCTGACTTGTTAAAAGTGGAAAATACAGGCGTAAAAACAGACAAACGAGGATACATAATCGTTAATGAGTATTTTGAAACAAGCAAGAAAAACATCTGGGCTTGTGGAGACGCGATTGGAAAATACATGTTCAAACACACGGCTAACGAAGAAGCAGATTTGATGTGGAGTAATGCTATGCATGCAGAACATGATAAAAAAGTACCGATGGATTATTTGGCAACACCACACGCCGTTTTTTCCTACCCACAAATCGCTTCCGTAGGACTAACAGAAGAGCAAGCTAAAAAAGAGTATGATATACTGGTAGGAAAAGCAGAATATTCAAGCGTAGCAAAGGGTGAAGCAATGGTAGAAGAAACAAGTTTTGCAAAAGCAATAGTTGAAAAAGGTACGTGGAGAATATTAGGATTCCACATCATAGGTCCTTATGCGCCAATGCTCATCCAAGAAGTAATTAATGCAATGGCATCAGATGGAACCATAATGCCAATTGCAAGGGCGCAACATATCCATCCTGCTTTGCCTGAATTAATATTGAGGACACTATCAAGGCTGAGAGAACCAGAATAGTTGTGTTGAAGCTCAAATTCTTTCACGTAAAACTATGTTTACTATTTTGTTTCATCTTAGACTTTTTCTCTTTTTTATATGACTAACATAAAGCCTATTTTCTCAAGATCTTTTGGATAAAATCATCATCTTCAATCGAACACTCTCTTAAATAGTAGTTAATCATGTCTTTCATGTTTGGATTTATTTGAAGAACTTGGCGAAATTCGGTTACTGACGCGTCTGTGTCACCAAGTAGGTAGTATGTGAGACCTAGCACGGCATGTGCCTCATCGTTTGTGGGAGTGAGATTAAAAGCTTTTTTTGCAAATTCTAGCGCTTCTGGATACTTTTTAGAGAGAATTGCCTCCCAACTTGCTTGAACTTGATTATAAGTATGAGCTAAGCCGAAGAGTCGCCGTAGTTCTTGGATTGGTTCAGCATGGTCTTCTACGCGAAGATCAATATATCTATCTCCATATCCAGCACGTCCTGCTCCTTTTCTCATGACTATTAATGCGGCAGATTGGCGCCCCCGTGCATCGCCTCCGGCTTCTTGTCCTCCTTCGAGAGCTGCCATCAATTTGTCTGCGAGCTCACCTTCTGCATTTTCGAAGTGGTCTGCCATGGCAAGGACAACGTCTTCACTAGTGAGTATGTTCCCTTGAGCGGTATAAGTCTTCCCGGTTTTACTTCCAGCCCATTCAAGACAGTTCTTACCAGTGAAGCATGCTACATTACCCTTCGCATCCACTACACCTAGTTGTCTTTCTTCTCGTTCTTCATCTTTTTGTGTAAGCTCGGCAATGACTTCATCTGCAGAAAGGCCTTCACGTAGTAGTTTTAGACCGTTTGGACCATAGGATACATTGACAAACGCTTGAGTAGCTATTGCTCCGACTTCGGCTTCGACCCAGGGTACAATACTGCCTACTGAGAAATATTTTGATTGAACTGCTACGCCAAGATCCCTATTACGTGGATCAATGGCTACTATTGAAAAAGTAGAGATCAAGTTGCTCAACTTTCAAACCTCCAACATAGAACGCATCTTTCTTTAATACTAATTAAATCATTCTTAGTTGGTTGGATCATGAACTTAAGGAGAGTCATATAAAATTTTTTCTTTCTCCCCTCAAGAACCAACAAGAAATTATTAATAAGTAAATATCTTATTTTTTAAGAGAAAGGGGGATACTTTTTGCCTACTAATATAGGACTAGAAGCTGAGCTTGCCTATGAAAAACATTTAAAAGCGGAAACTATAGAGGAGAAAATCCGTACTCTTGAGGAGTTTATCTCTCTTGTTCCGAAGCATAAGGG
>JBHLKN010000050.1:0-13850 GCA_048886645.1 Candidatus Hodarchaeota archaeon
ACTTATGACGCGGAGACAAACCCATCTACCACCAACGAATCAAACTCAAGTCGACAGAGAATAAACAAATAGTAAACTCGCTTTATTTAAAATCTTTCTAAAAATTAAAGATACGTATATCCAAAATTATTTAGAGGTTTAACTTAACTACTTCAATGGCACGTACATACTGCTCTTAGTTGCTCCGACTCCTGGTGCACTATGTTTTATTATCTTGTTAGTAGGCGCATACTCTCCTAAATAATGCCCTATCATTTCCGGTCTAATCTCTATCTCTATGAACTCTTTTCCATTATGTATTGCGATCTTTAAACCGACAAATTCTGGCAGAATTATGAGGTCTCTGCAATGTGTGCGTACCACAGGCACTTCTCCTTCTTTCAAAGCTATCTTTTTCGCTTTGCGCAATCGCTCTATCAGCTTCCTCTGAGGCTCCGATAAACCTCTAAGGAGAGCGCGACGCTGTCTTGAAGGCAACAGGTTTATAATATCATCCATGCTAAGCGACTGCAACTCTTCAAGTGTGTAGCCCCTATAAACAACCTTTTTCGTTGTCGACACGATAACAACACCTTTTAAACCAAAAAGTACGCGTTTTCTGTTTTTAAACTTCGCGCATATTTAAAAAACTTCACGTTACAACATCTTAAAATAGATCTAAATTTTTATTAAATTTATTAAAACTATTAAATTTATTTAAGGTTTAAGAAACGTAACAATCGGTGATATTTTTGGTTTATGAAGAGATACAACACATATTTCGAAGTTATGATATCAGAGGTCCTTTTAACAAAGAGCTTACTCCCGAAGTTGTTACAAGGATAGGATTAACCTACGGGACCTTTCTCAGAGGGAAAGGCACAATAATAACTGGAAAAGATGTGCGTACAAGCAGTCAAATAGTTGAAAACGCTTTCGTTGCAGGTTTAAACTCTACAGGAGTCGATGTTATTACTTATGGTACTCTTCCGATTTCAACTGTTAACTTTATGATATGGCAAGAACCTTGTGATGGTGGCGCTGTAATTACCGCATCTCATAATCCCCCAAAAGATAATGGAGTACGTTTTAGAAGACCTGATGGAACAGGGTTTACTTTGGAGAATCAAAAGATAAAAGAGCTCTTTTATTCAAACGATTTTATAAGGGCTCCTTGGGATAAACTTGGAAAAACCCACCAAATATCCAACAAAATCGCTGTCTCCAAATATATCGACTTTATTCTTTCAAAAATCACTATTTCTGACCCTATACGCGTGGTTTTAGATACAGGCAATGGAGCCGCCTCTGTCGTGTCTCCATACCTCTTTAAAAAAGCAGGATGCCAAACAATAACCTTGAATAATCAACCAGACGGTACTTTCCCTGGGCGCTCACCCGATCCTTTAGAAGATCCCTTAGACGACCTTAAATCCCTAGTTGTAAGCTCTAACGCAGATCTTGGTATCGCTTTTGACGGAGACGGAGACCGGGCCATCCTCGTCGATAATAAAGGAAGAAAAGTTCAAACCGAGAGAGCAGCAACAATAATAGCAGAAGAACTAATCGCCGAAAACAGCGGTAAAGGCACAGTTATCGCCAACGTCTCCTGTAGCATGGTCATAGACGAAGAAGTGCCAAAATTTGGGGGAAAAGTGATAAGATGCCGGGTAGGAGACGTTTTTGTCGCTGAAACCGCCAAAGAACATAAAGCCATTTTCGGCGTAGAAATAAGCGCTCATTTCTTTCTACCCATCTACGGCTACTATTATGATGATGCTATAATGGCAAGTCTTCTAATGGCTTCAATTCTCTCAAAGAAAAAAGAAAAGTTTTCAAACCTTTTAGAAAAAGTCCCATCCTACCCATTCCTAAAAGAAAACATACATTGTAAGGACCAAATCAAGTTCCAAATAGTCGAAAAAATAGCCGAAGAAGCCCTTAAAGAAGGAAAAGTAGAAATTTCAACCCTTGACGGTGTAAGAATAACCCGCGAGAACGGAGACTGGATACTAATAAGACCCTCAAACACCGAACCACAAATAAGAATACAAGCAGAAGCCCACACCCAAGAACGGGTAAAAGAACTTCTTGAAGAAGCCAAAACAAAAGTAATAAAAGAAATAAAAAAACTTGAAAACTAAAAAAAAGAAATAAAAATTTCTATACAATTCAAAAAAAGCCCCACAACAAGGGCTTAATTTCAACTTTAAACCATAAAAAAAAGGAAAAACATTAAATAGTTTACTCATCTTTTTTATCCGTCCAACCAAAAAATCAAAAAAAATAAAAAGAAAGTTTTAAAATTCCACTTATAATCGTTTTGTAAAGGAAATTTGGAGGTAAAAAAACAAATGGCAAAAGATAAAACAATCGGTTTCACAATATGCGGACTATCTCTGATAATCCTAGTCGGGTGGACCCTCTGGGCTATCGTAGGCCCTCTAATGGATTGGACCCACCCTACAAAAAGAGGAGACGATATACCACTTATAGGAATCGAATGGCCATCAGCTTACTGGGCTCTAGCACTGCCGATTTTTATCTCGATGATAGTAGTCTTAGGAATCGCCGCATGGATCGGCTATACCATAGCCACAACACCACCACCGACACCCCTTGAACCAGAAGAACTAGAAGAACTAGAACTAGTCGAAGAAGAAGAAGAAGAAGAAGAAGAAGAATAAAACCAAAAAAACACAATATTTTTTAATTTTAAAGGATAATACCTTACCTTCCCCCTTTTTTAAAGGGAGGCAGAAACAGTCAAAACAACAGTCCAAAAAAACAATAAAAATTTTAAAGTACTACTAAACTTCAAAACTAGAACCTAAGTAAAAACAAACAAACCAGTAAACTTGCATCACTTCTTGATTCTCATCTTTTTTATGTTCCAGTTTTCTTTTCTCCTTCGACCCACCAACTTATAACTATGTTCTGGCTTTTACACTTAGGACAAACCGCTACAGATCTAAGAAGACCGTTCTCATCCTCCACCGATGTAAATTCCGCCTGATTAAAACGAGTATTACAATCCCTACAAATATAAGCATCCGGCCGGTGAACCTTATCTTCGCGAGCCAACTAAGATCCCTCAAAAAATTTTAGAAACCTATATAAAATGTAGTCTTAGTCTTTTTTTAAATCTTCGGCGGTAAAATAATTTTATGAAACCATAAATCTCCGCCAAAATAATTTTAAATAAAACTTTAAAAGAATTATCTCAAAAAAACTCATAAATGCTTTTTCAAGGGCGTATCTTTATGGCATCTAAACTATACACGATCTTTTGGAAAGACAAAGTTTCCCGAACAATCATCCTATGCAGTGCTTTCGTAACCCTTCTAGCACTCCTAGAAATCTACTTTGCCAGCTGGCCTACCGAAAGACTACCCTCATGGCTACTCAACTACATAAAAATAGCTGGACATAAAATCACAGTAAAAAACGTTCTAAGCACAATCTTCGCCGCACTCATATACCTCTTCATGCTAACAGGACTCGCAATCTACCACGAAAAAAAGATGGGCACCCCCGCCGGCTGGACAGAAGTAATAATAGCAACAATCCTCGCTGTAACATTCGGAAGCATCGTCTCCCTCTGGATAGGGTTAATAACTTTCATACTCTGCATACTCCTAACAATATACTTCCTATCACTAACGCCCGAAAGCTAAAAAACTCATATAGAGGGAAAAGTTTTTTCTTCGCATATCTAACTTTTTTATACTTGCTTACCGCCATCTTTTTTAACCATTTAAAACGACAGAAAAAATAGTAAAAGAAAAAATTACAGCTTGATGCTTACTTCAAGGCCGTCTTCGCCTGCAGGCATAAATTTGCTACTATACTTTCGTGAAGATCTTACATAATCCAGATAATCCTTCATCTTCTCTGCGAAAATCCCTGCATTATCCGCGACTATGACGCTTCCCTTGTGAAGCTTATCCTCGACCAATAACAAGTAATCTAAGTACTCCCTCTTATTAGCGTCGATAAAAACTAGGTCAAATGCCCCCTCCAATGTAGGTATAACCTCTTTCGCATCACCCATCAAAACTTCTACGGTTGGAGGTATCTCTGCCTTCTTTATGTTCTCCTCCGCCATCTTCGCCGCCTCAGCACGAATATCAATAGTGATTAAATGAGCATCACTTCCAAGCTCCTTCCCCATCAAAACCGCAGAGTACCCAATCAAGGTACCCACCTCTAAAACGCGCTTCGGTTTGATCTCACGGATTACATCCACTAAAACTTGACCCCTATGGGGACCTATGATAGGAAGAAATTCCTCTTCCCTCATCCTTTCAATTTCCTTCAAAACCGTATCAGCCTTGCTCAAAACCATTCTAACTCACCTGATTTATACTTAAAAATAAAACGATGGAGGAGTTAACCATAATCAGATCATTCATAATATTTACTGATTCCCTTATGACCTTTTATCATGTACCTCCCCTTTAACGTATCTTCATCCGCCTTGTACGGTATTTTACCGGTCATACCAAGCTTTCTAAGCTCCTCCCTTATCCTCCTCACGTCCTCCTCATCAGTCCAATTATAAGTATAAACACATATAACCTTTACATCCGGACTAACAGCAAGCGGACTAGGCTTCGCCGTCGAAACCTTCGAACAACCCCCTAACCTCCCCTCCTCCGTAGCCTTCTTAACCTTAGCCCAAACACCATCCACATCCTTTGCATCCACAAACACAAGCCACTTCCCACTAAGATGCGTCGGCTTCGGATACTCCCCCCTTTTCCTCCACGCATAAATCCAATAAACCTCCGTCATCTCAGAAGGCTTAGCATCAGAATACGGCGACGATATCTCTCCTTGCCCTTGCTTTCCTTCAACCAAATTAAACCCCTTTTTACCCAACACTCTAACACCACCAACCAATATTCAAAGTGCAACATTCCAGCTTTTGTAGTCGTTTAGTAAAATCCTCCTAATCCTTCTGTAATATAAAAGATTATGAATAGCATACATCCTGTAAACTAATTAAAGCAATATTTTATAATCTCTTAGATAAAAAACATGATTTAAATGGGAAAACACCCACATAAAAACGAGGAAAGACACATGCTTCCCCAAAAAATCAGGCTTACAATTGATAAATGCTGGTGGTGCGGTAAAAAGGTCAAAGAAGGGGAGAGAATAATCTGCCCAGACGGAGTAAGAGAAGAAGATGGATCTGACACTATACTCCACCCAGAAAGACTCAAGATACCAAAAGAATGGATAACGACAGGCAAAATCAAAACGATTGGTACAGACGAATGGGAAAAACTAAGCGAAGACAAAGGATTCCGGCCCAAAGTACTATACGAAGTCGCAGCACTCTGCCTAGAATGCTATCAAAAATTCGGAGACTGCGAAGAATGCGATCAAGAAAAATTCACACCCCTATACTACATTGAAAGATTACCAAACGGACAATATCTTAAAAAAAAGGTCTGCGGAGCTTGCCAAGAACTGTTAGAAAACTCGTAATCTTAAAATATATCCTACTTTTTTATTTTAAAAACAAATCCTCGTATAATGCCTTGGAAGGGATTTATCTTATTAAAAACTTTTAATCTATTTTTTTTCTTCAAAATCATCCTCTTTATACTGCCAAAATATTAAAACAAAAAAATTCATATAGAGCGAAAAGTTTTTCCACGTAAACTTTTATAAAAATACAAAAGAACTTAAATAATGTGTGTTCTTTTAGAAAAAAGATAGAAAAAAACGTGAAAAGGAAAAAAATTAAAGAATTTTTAAAGGAAAAGAAAAACGAAAAAAAACTTGATTTTATTATACTCAAGTTAAAAAGACAATTAAGAGATTTTGTTCTTTATTAAAGGAAGGTGAAAGAAAAATGTTCAGTCCCCAAGGATTAGGATACGACCGCGCTGTAAGCGTTTTCAGCCCAGACGGTCGCCTCTTCCAAGTAGAATACGCGATTGAGGCTGTGAGAAGAGGCACAACCGCAGTTGGAATCAAATGCAACGAGGGAGTTGCCTTAGCCGTAGAAAAAAGACTACACTCAAAATTAATGGAACCAGAAACAGTAAGAAAAATATTCATGATCGACTCCCACATCGGAGCAGCCATATCAGGCCTAACCGCAGACGCAAGAGTCTTAATAAACTACGCAAGAATCCAAGCACAGATCTATAGGCTTACGTACGACGAAGCAATACAAGTCGAAACATTGACTCGAAAAATCGGCGATATATTACAATTATATACGCATCACGGAGGCGTTAGACCGTTCGGAGTGTCGCTTTTAGTGGCTGGTGTTGATATGACTGGTTCTCAGTTGTTTGCTAGTGAGCCTAGTGGTTCTTATTGGGGTTATCGTGCTGTGAGTATTGGTGGTGGTTCTCAGGTTGCTACGGAGATTTTGGAGGGTAATCATAAGAATGAGATGTCGTTGGATGATGCTACTGTTATGGCTTTGAAGTCTATTAAGGAGGCTATTGAGGGTCCTTTGGATCCTGAGAAGGTTGAGATTGCTGTTATTCCTGCTGATTCGATGGTTTTTAAGAAGTTGTCTCTTGGTGAGGTTTCGGAGTATATTGAGAAGCTTGGTGGTGAGGAATAGTAGTAGTAGGGTATTAGTTTCTTGCTTTGTTTTGTTTTTTTTTTTGAGGTATAGTTGGTTGTTGTAGGTTTTTGGAGTGGAGGGTTTTTTAATAGGTTTGGTGATGGTTTATGGCTGCTATTCGTGGGGAAAAGCATGTTGATTTGGGTAAGCGTGCTTTGGCAAGGGTTGTTAGGGATGGGGAGCGTTTTGAGGTTATTGTGGATCCTGTTTTGGCGTGGCGTTATCGTCGGGGTGATGAGAGTGTTGACATTCGTGATGTTCTTGAGGGGTGGGTTGTTTTTAAGAATGCTTTGAAGGGTGAGAGGGTTGGTGAGGAGGTGTTGGTTGAGGCTTTTGGGACTGATGATGCTTTGAAGGTTGCGGATGTTATTATTAGAGAGGGTGAGGTGCAGCTTACTGTTGAGCAGCGTAGGAAGATGGTTGAGGCTAAGAGGAAGCAGATTGTTGCGTGGATTAGTAGGAATTGTATTGATCCTGGGACTGGGACTCCTCATCCTCCTACTCGTATTGAGAGGGCTATGAATGAGGCTAGTGTGAGTATTGATCCGTTTATTGATGTTGAGGAGCAGGGTGTTGATGTTGTTAAGGCGTTGATGCCTATTATTCCTATTAGGTTGGAGCGTATGCTTGTGGAGATGACTTTTCCTCCGCAGTTTTCTGGGAAGGCTTATGGTGTTGTGAGTAAGTATGGTGTTATTAAGAAGGATAAGTGGTTGTCTAATGGGGCTTGGAATGTTCAGGTAGAGTTGCCTGCGGGTTTGAAGGCTGAGATGTCTGATGAGATTAGTAAGATGACGAGGGGAAAAGTTGAGGTTAAGGTTGTTGAGAGAATGGAATAAATTAGGCATTGTTTTTGTTTTGAAAGAAAGTATGATTTGGTGTTATTGATTTGGTGTTTTTTTGTGTGTTGTGAGTTGTTTTATGTTTTGTTTTTTAAGAGAGGTGTTTTGAGCGATGAGTTATAAGAATGATGTTAATAATGATGATGAGACTGAGGGTAGTGTTCCTGTTGTGGAGACAGAGGCAGGGAAGTGTTTTTTTGAGCGTTTTCAGATTGTTATTCCTGGGACTCTTTTAGGCAAGGGTAGGTTTAAGGCTGGAGATGGTTGTTATAGGGAAAATGATGAGTTTTATGCTTCTGTTGTGGGCCTTGCGGATTTTAGGGAGGGTTTTATTATGGTTGTTCCTTTGGAAGGTATTTATATTCCTAAAGAGGAGGATATAGTTATTGGGACGATTATGGATACCCGTATTACGTCTTGGAGGGTGGATATAAGGGCTCCTTATGAGGCTATATTGACAGCGAGTAACTTTTTAGAAAAGCCTTTTAGTCCTGTTTATGATGATGTGAGGGATATTTTGAATGTTGGTGATGTAGTAGTTGCAAAGATTTTGTCTTTTGATAGAACTAGGGATCCTATTTTGGTGGCTAAGGGGCAGGGTTTGGGAAGGCTTCAGTCGGGGCGGATTATTGAGATTCTTCCGACGAAGGTCCCTCGTGTTATCGGTAAGCGGGGTAGTATGATTAATCTTTTAAAGAGGGAGACTGGGTGTAGGATTGTTGTGGGTCAGAATGGTCGTATTTGGATTAGTGGTAGGAGTTTTGAGGATGAGTATTTGGTTGTTCAGGCTTTGAAGAAGATTGAGAGGGAGGCTCATACTAGTGGTCTTACTGATCGTGTTAAGGATTTGATAAGAAGTGAAAAAGAAAATAGGCGTAAGGAGAGTGAATAACGTGACGTTGAGTAGGAAAGAACTGCCGGAGAGTTTGCTTAGGGAAGATGGTTTGAGGTTGGATGGTCGTGGTTTAGATGATTTGCGTCCTATAAGGATGGAAGTTGGTGTTTTGGATAAGGCTGATGGTTCTGCTTATGTTGAACATGGGAAGAACAAGATTGTTGCGGCGGTTTATGGTCCTAGGGAGCTGCATCCGAAGCATTTGGCGTTGCCTGATAAGGCTTTAGTGCGTTGTGAGTATCGTATGGCTACTTTTAGCGTGGAAGAAAGAAAAAGCCCAGCTCCTGGTAGGCGTGAAGTTGAGCTTTCTAAAGTTATTAGGGAGGCTTTGGAGCCTGCGATTTTTGTTTATAAGTACCCCAGGGCTACTATTGATATTTTTATTCAGATATTGCAGGCTGATGGTGGTACGAGGTGTGCTAGTGTTACTGCTGCTGCTCTTGCTTTGGCGGATGCTGGTGTTCCTATGAGGGATTTGGTTGTAGGGTGTGCTGTTGGTAAAATTGAAGGCAAAGTTGCTGTTGATTTGTCGGATGTAGAGGATAAACTTGGAGGGGGGGATATGCCTATAGCTTTAATGCCTACGAAAAAGGTTATAACTTTGCTTCAGTGTGATGGTTATTTTACTCCGGAAGAGTTTAAACAAGCATTAGAGAAGGGCATAGCTGCTTGTGAGAAGATCTATGAAATGCAAAGAGATGTTTTAATTGAGAGGTATTCGAAGGTTCGTGAAGAAGTTGCTGAGGTACAAGAAGAAGAAGAGGAGTAGTTAAAATCGGTTGAAGATTGAAGGTTATATGTGTTTTGTTTGTTTGTTTTCTTTGTTGTTTTTTAAGTATTATTAGGAGGTAATTTGTTTTGGTAAGTTCGAGTGAAATTACTTCGGCGATTGAAAGGGAGCATATTTCTTCCCTTCTGGTTCATGGTAAGAGGATAGATGATCGTGGTCTTTTTGAATTTCGGAATATTGAAATTGAGGTTTCCCCTGTAGAGAAGGCTGAGGGTTCTGCTCAGGTTATTTTGGGGGGAACAAGAGTTGTTGCGGGGGTAAAGGTTGAGATAGGGCCTCCTTTTTCCGATACCCCTAATAAAGGAGTTTTAACTTGTAATGCAGAATTGACCCCTATTGCTTCTCCGTTTTTTGAATCTGGCCCCCCTGATGAGCAAACCGTGGAGTTAGCGAGGGTTGTCGACAGAGGAATACGGGAATCGAAGACCGTAGATTTAGAAAAACTTGTTTTAATCCCAGGTGAAAAAGTTCGAGTTTGTTTTGTAGACATCTACGTTCTTGATTATGATGGGAACCTTTTTGATGCTTCAGAAATTGCAGCAACCATAGCTTTGATGACCGCAAAAATACCTGAAATAGAGGTAAACGAAGACACCGGCGAGATCACCGTACTGGATAAAAAGCAATTGTTACCCATAAATAATATACCTGTATCTGCTACCTTTGCAAAAATTAACGGTGTTTTAGTTTTAGATCCTTGTTTAAAAGAAGAGCGAGTTCAAGACGCACGTATCACCATGACTTCTACTCAAGAGGGTAATATTTGTGCTTTCCAAAAGGGAGGTATAGGCACAATAACAATGGAGGATATTGATACTGTTATAGAGGTAATAAAAGAGAAAACAGAACCTGTAAGAGATCTTATAAGAGAGGTAACAAAGGAATCAAGAGAAGAAATTTGAACCCATTCCATTCTTTTTCCGAAAATTTAAAAAATAAAGCGATATCCATTTGTTAAAAAAAGGTGTTATTCATGGGGCGTACTAAGAAAATAGGGATAGCTGGAAAGTTTGGGGCACGTTACGGATCAACGCTTCGTAAACGGTTCCGCGACATAGAGGAAAAGATGAAAAAGAAACACACATGTCCATCCTGTTTCACTAGGGCGGTGAAAAGAGTTTTTGCCGGAGTTTGGAAATGTAAAAAATGTGGAAGAACCTTTGCAGGTGGCGCATATTTACCGTTTACTGCTGTTGGAAAAAGCATAACAAGGACTGTAAGACGGATAGAAGAAGAAGCAGAAGAGGAAGCAGTAGAAGTAACAGAAAAGTGAAAAACAAAAAAAGCAGAGCACGCCCTTTTTACCGTTCTTTTAGGGTTTTCCATCTTAAAAGGATTAGGTTTTCTTTTAGGGTTTTTTCCTTGTTGAATTAGGAGGGGTTTGGAGCCGTTGGGTCCCTTAAATAACGTTAAAAATGAATGTCTTATTAAACTCGATTTTGATAATGATTTTGTGGCAAAGTTGATGTTTAAAGTGCTTAGTCCTGAGGCTTCAACTGGTCTCTTTGAGAGAGTCAAGGTTTTTTTATCCCTTGAAGGTTGTTCCCTTTTAGTTGAGCTTTCTGCTTCGGATACAGTAGCTCTTAGAGCTGCTATTAATTCTTGGTTAAGGTGGATAAGCACATTGGAGAAAGTTTATAACTTATTCGTTAAAAATAAACAGTGAATTTTTTATTTAAGAGATTTAAACTTCTTTTATTTGTGTATATTAATGAGTGAGTGATGAAAATGGCAGCTCCGCAAATACCTCCGGCTCTCCAGCAACAGATTAGGAGGTTTCAAGAGTTACAGGTACAGCTTAACGATCTTAGATCTGTTGTTGTGCAGCTTGAACAGCAAATCCGTGAGATTGACCGTTCTTTAAAGGAGCTTGAAAAACTTCAACATGATGATTCTGTGTATAAATCTGTTGGAGCAATTCTCATCAAAACAAATGTTGAAGATGTTAAAAAAGAGTTAATTGACAGTAAAGAAACAATGGAGCTTAGACTAAAAACTTATAACAAACAGTTTGAGAACGCAAAAAACGAGCTGACTTCTTTGCGAGACAAGATCGTTCAACAGACTCAAACCTTTGAAGGAATAGGCGGTCCTGGCCTCGGCGGTTAAAAACTTGGTTGTTGATCCCCCTATTCTACAAAACAAAAAGAAACTTTCTACCGATTTTGAGCTCCTTTTTGAGATCGCGGAAAACGCAGTAAAAGAGTATATTTTTGCCCGTGTAAAAAAGGTTGAAATAAAAAACCTACAAATAACTTGTGAATTTGTAATTAATGAAGGTATAGATCTAACTATTGATGTTAATTTCTCTTTAGTCAAAGATTCCAAAATTGATGAAAGAAAGCTTGCTAAAGAAGCGGTAAACTACGCTTTGGAAAAGATAGATCCAGCTATTGGTGAACTGCTTGAAAAACACAGAAAAAATAAAAGCATTTCTCGATAAGTTTCTAAATAGCCTAGAAAAAATAAAAAGCCGCTCAAAAGCTTTTATAGGCGTCTTATGCCACCAAAACGCGGATCCTGACGCGCTCGGATCAGCAATAGCCTTAAAAGAACTCCTAGAGAATCTAAACCCCCAATTTAATGTTGAAATTTTCTCCGACTCAATTAACAACATTGCCTTCTACTTAAAAGATTATACAATTACTAACGTGACAACAGAACCCCTTGGAAAAAACTTAGACCTTCTTTTTATTGTAGACGCTAATAACCTAGTCCAACTAGGATCCATGTCCCCCCTAGTAGAACTTGCTGAAGAAACAGTGATAATTGATCACCACGAACCCCACTCCCAAACACCCGAAATAACTGACTATTTTATAATCTTAGAAGAACTATCCTCCACATCCGAAATTATTTATCAACTATTCAAAATGCTAGAGGTAAAAATCTCTCCAAAAAGCGCTTTCGCTTTAATGGCGGGAATAATTTTTGACACCCGCCGTTTTAGCTTCGCAAGTTCTAACACTTTTCCCATCATTTCAGACCTCATTCTAAGAGGAGCTAATTATGATGACGCCCTATCTCTCTTTGTTTCAGAGATGGATATATCCGAAAAAATCGCCCGTCTAAAAGCAAGTCAAAGAGCAAAAATTAAGAGAATCAACGATCTAATACTTGTAACATCTGAAGTAAGCACTTACGAAGCCTCGGCTGCAAGAGCCCTTGTAGATCTCGGAGCAGACATCGCAATAGTAATCGCAGGCAAAGGCAAAAACGAAGTAAGAGCAAGCGCAAGAGCAAACCCAAAAATGAAAAAAATACAAGACTTTAACCTAGGGAAAATCATGGAAGAAGTAGGAGAAAAGTTTCAAGGTGGAGGAGGAGGACACATCTTAGCAGCAGGACTCAACGGAAAAGGGGATCCAAAAGAAATCATGCAAGAAATAACTGAAAAAATAGAAAAAATAATAAAAAACTCCCAAAAAAACGCTTAAAAACAAAAACGAAAAACACGAAAATAATAGCAAGAAAAGATAGAAGATTATTAAGCAGTCTTTTTATTTTTAACCAAGAAAAACTCTACAAGTTTTTTCGATACACCCGTGTTCAATAGAACCTTTTCTATCTCTTCTTCCTCCCTTCCTTCAGCTTTCATCTTCTCATAAAGGAGATCCAATGTCTCTAAAACTTCCCATGGAAAGATCACCCAAGCCTCCGTTTCCTTAGCATAATAGTCAGGATCAATGATAGTCCAAGGCTTTTTATACAAAGTCAAAATTTTAACCTCTTTTGCCCCCCTCTCTTTCAACAAAGAGTAAATCAAGGCAAGACTCTTACCAGTATCCGCAACATCATCCACAAGCAAAACCCTCTTGCCTTCCACATCCACCCGAAGTCCTTCACTTATAACAGGCTCATCCCGTGTTTTTGCAATATCCGAGTAAAACTCCACCTTTACTATGGTAATGTGAATATCCCGACCGAAAAAGTCAGAAGCAATCCTAGCAGGAACAAGACCACCCCTAGAAATACCTACAATCAAAGAAGGCTCAAATCCATCTTCCCTCAACTTAGCACAAAGCTCCAAGGTCAACTCATACGCTTCATTCCACCCCAAACACTCAAACTTCTGATCTTCCACCAGAAAAACCCCCACTATTTTTAAAATCCAACTACTTTAAAATAAAAGATAAATATTAATTTTTTTGGCTCGAGAGGTCGAAAAACTTGGAAAAGATAACCATTACAGGGTTTGAAAACGTAAAAATAGAAAACATTGAAACCTTATTCGAAGAGCTTCAAAAGATAGAAAAAACCCACTCTGTAACGATTCAACTTTTTAACAGCGACCTAATCGCCACAAAACAACACCTACAAATTAGCGCTTACCACGCCCTCAAAGCCTTTAAAGAAAAAAGAAACATCGCAGAAAAAATCAACATGGAAATAATGCTTTACGCATCAGGACAACGCCAAATAGGGAAAGCTATAAACCTCTTAGGAATAAAACCAGAAAATAAACAAATAGCAGCAATCATAATCACCAAAGAAAACAAAAACAACAAGAGTAAAGACCTTGAAAACGTGATAAAAAAGCTTTTACAAATTTTAAAAGCAAAAGAATCACCAAAAGTCTTAGAAATAACAGAAAAAAAACGAAACATCATATGCAAAAAATTCGACATAACAGAAAAAATGCTCAAAGCAACAATAAAAGAAAGGACAGAAAAAGCCATAAACAACGCAATAACCGAACTAATACTAGAAAAAATAGCCCTCTTAGCCCTAGAAAAACCATAA
>JBHLKN010000051.1:0-13834 GCA_048886645.1 Candidatus Hodarchaeota archaeon
TAATGATATAGCTAGCTTCATGTTAATTTCAGCAAAAACCGCTCCAAAAGCAAAAGGAAAAGACGATGTTTTATTCAAAATAGCAACTGAAAAAGAAAAAGATGAGATAGCGAAAAGAATGCGTGAACTAGCCGAAGAAAGGGGAAAAAATTGGGAAAGAGATGCAAACAGCATCGACACTGCCCAATCTTTAGTAATAGTGGGGGTAAGAGGACGAAAACCTATTGGACTTGATTGTGGCGCTTGTGGAATGACATGTGAAGAACTTAAAAAAACCTTATTTGAAAATGCTCGCGATTTTAAAGGACCTTTTTGCGCTTTCAAAGTTTTAGATTTAGGAATCGCCCTCGGATCCGCTGTTAAAACAGCTCAAATCCATAACATAGACAACAGAATAATTTACAGGGTGGGCGTCGTAGCAAAACAGCTCAAAATACTAGACGAAGCTGATATAATCATGGGCATACCCTTAGCTGTAACATCCAAAAGCCCCTTCTTCGACCGCTAACACTACAAAACACAAAAAATAGGCAGTAATAACAAAAAACCAAAATTTTCTCCTTATCGTTCCAAAATTTTTTCTCCGCATTTGATGCAGAAGTTTGAGCCTTCTAAAAGTTCTGCCCCGCATTTAATACAATATTTTTGAAGGAATTTCTTTTTACCCCTATTCAAATATAATAATAAGACGAGAAAAAGCACTACAAGAATCGTTCCTATTATTATAATAGGCAACATTTCCCCGGTGATATCAAACTTTAGTTCATACTTTCCCTTCTCTCCTTCCTTAGCTATGGGGCAAATATAATAATCGCCACTATTATCAGCTTCCCAAACAATCCTGTCCACAGTAGAAGAATCCGTAGTTTGATTCGAGTAGGCTATAAGATACTCTTCAAGCTCCTCATTAATCTTCGTGCTAATATCAGGATCTGGAGGAAGATTCGAATAATTTTCAGTTAAAAGGTAGATATCAAAATCATCATCATCAAAGGCTTGGATCTGAAAAGCATAAGTTTTTCCCTTCTCTAAATCTACCAAATACACATCATGATTCTCTAAAACGTTTGAACCGTCAAGATAATCCTCAACAACATCCCCAGGTTTCAATTCTCCTCCATTTGCTTGAACGTTTTGCCCCAAGCTTTGAACAGAAAATACCGCCACAATAACAATCATCACAAATAACAAACTAAACATTATTCTCTGATTTCTACCCAGTTTTTCCACGGTCTAAACCCTCGATAACTCTCAAAAAAGGGGTAAATCTCGCTTTTTTATATTAATGAACATTCTTTTAAGAGTTTTTTAACGGTTTCCCGTGGGTCAGAGGAAGAAATTATTGTTCTCCCAACAATAAGATAATCCGCTCCCGCTTCAACAGCCTCCCTCGCACTCCCTCCTTGAGCTCCTATCCCTGGAGAAAATATCGGGATAGATTCCTCCTTTACTACCTCCTTTATCTCCATAATCTTTCCCGGAAAAGTAGCGCCAACAACAATACCACTTGCTTTCCATTCAACTGCTTTCTTTGCAAAAGCTAAATAGAAGGGCTGACCGCTCCCTTCTTTATCTAAAACAACCTTTTCAAACCCCTCCAACGCCCCCGCATGGCTCATATAAACGAGCAATATAACTCCTCTCTCCCTCTTTCTAGCCTCATCGAAAACAGAATCCAACCCTCCACGCCAACCCACAAAAGGATTAGCTGTAATAGCGTCAAAACCAGCATTAAAATAGTGTGTAGCAATCCACCGATTAGTATGCCCCACATCTCCTACCTTGCAATCAGCAATACACGGCAACCCATAACCATGGGCAAAATCCACTATCTCAGAAACATAATCATAAAGACCCAAAGGCAAAACAAGCTGCCTATTAATCTTTACCCCTGATATCAAATCAGAAAGAAGCTCAATAAGCTTACAAGCCCTTGAAACAGCCTCCTCCCTAATCCTTCTCACCCCTTCCCTATCCGAAGGAAAACAAACCACATCATCCAAAGCCAAAACTATTCTACTATTATTTTTATTCGCCACTTCCTCAAGCATATCTAAAAACAGTGAAGAATCTTGCATCAAAAACCAACCAACAATAGACTTCTAATCCGAAAGCCTATCAAAATTAAAAATTGTAGACATAATTATTAATATTTTCATTAACAGTCTCTCTTTTCAAAAAACCTTTTTCAATCAAATCATTCGCTACATCTCTTGCAAGATTCTCATGGAGACATAAATCATTAATTAAATCAGTCAAACGCATTCTTCCCCTCCAAAACGCATAATTAAGCACCTTAACCTCCTCAGGAGACAAGGTCTCTCTGCGCCTCAACCGGACAACCGGCACAAAAGTCTGCAAAAAATCATCCTTTTTACTTCTAAACGTTTCTCCCCCAAGCCATTTTTGCGTTAAATCCTCGGCTCTAGCTCTCGGGGGAAGCCTACCATTCCAACGTTCCCACTCCCCATCGAACTCCTCCTCAAAATACCTCTTAAACGATTTTAAACGCTTATAAACCTCCTCCAAATCATCCTCACTATCACTTTGAACAACAAAAATAAACTCGTTCAAATCAGAAACCTCATAAACAAACTTAAACCGTTCCATCTCAATAACCTTAATACGATCCCTTAACTCCCTAGAAAACGTCTCAACAGCTGACAAAAAACCACAAAGAAGATCAGCATCTATAAAATATTTACCGTCAATCTTCTTATGAAAAACGCATCCACTGTTTTTGATGACATACAAATTATGTAGCATAAACTAACCCCAACCCAAATCTCATACATTCGATTAAAAAATAAAGATGTTACCCAAAAAACATTAAGCCCCTACTACCCCCTAAGCAAAAAATAATTTAAAAACTCCCTCAGACGAAATGTAAAAAACTATAATTTGCGTATTTAATTGTGTTAGTAGTATTTTTAAGAGGGGAAACATAAGTATGACGATCTCTATATCAGATCCCTTGAAGAAATTAGAGAGATCAGCAACCCTTGAAATCAACGAGGAAGTAAAGAAGAAAAGGAAGGAAGGCAAACACATACTCCATATGGGATTTGGGGAAGCTCCTTTTGGAGTTCATCCGCACATCAAAAAAGCCTTGATTGATAACGCTCATAGAACAAGCTATCTGCCAACCCAAGGCCTACCAGAACTCAGGGAAGCGATTAGTAGTTTTTATGAGAGGAATTTCGATCTTCAATATGACCCTAGCCAGATAATCGTAGGCCCAGGCAGTAAAGAGCTGATCTTTGATTGTTTACTAACAATAAAGGGAGGCCTAATGTTACCCGCTCCTTCTTGGGTCAGCTATGAGCCACAAGCAAAGGTTATAGGAAAAAATGTGACTCGCATCCCTACAAAGTATGAGGACGGCTATCTCATAACAAAAGCTGGCCTAGAAGAGGTCATGGAAGGATTTCCTGCTTCAAAAAAAGAACAACAAGGAATACTGCTAATTAATTACCCATGTAATCCTACAGGTACAACATTCTCTAAGGACCGGTTGAAAGAGATCGCTGACTTTGCAAGGGAAAATGAGATCATCGTGATTTCAGACGAGATCTACGGCTTAATAACTTTCAAAGGTATAAAACATCATAGCATAGCCCACGAATACCCTGAAGGCACTATTGTTACAGGCGGCTTGTCAAAACACCAATCCTTGGGCGGTTTTCGGTTAGGAGTAGCTCTTATCCCCAAAGGAGAGAAAGAATTTCTTGAAACATTGTTATCAATTGGAAGCGAAACCTGGTCTTGCGCTTCAGCCCCGATCCAATATGCTGCAATTGCGGCTTATAGCGAGGATCCATCCAACGATCAGTTTATTAGAGATTGCGCTGGAGTGCATGAAATCGTAACGAAATACGTGCATTCAAGACTTGTGGAGATCGGTATTAAGTGTCCAGAGCCTATGGGCGCTTTCTATCTTTTCCCCGATTTCAAACCTTTCGCCAAAAACTTGGAAAAAGCAAACGTTCGCACAGATGAAGAGCTTTGTAAGGACTTGCTGGAGAAGGTGAGTGTTGCTATGCTTCCGGGTATGGATTTTGGTATGTCAAAAGAAGAATTATTCACTAGAATTGCTACTGTAGACTACGACGGAAAAACAGCTCTTGACACATACTTAGAATCCATGGAAAAATGGAAAACTGACAGAGAAACGTTTGTGGAAACAGCATGCCCAAATGTGGTCGCTGCATGCAACCAAATCGAAATCTACTTGAATCAACTTTCATAGCCTTTGAAGAAATGCTCTTAAAAAGCCTTAAACCTTGCCCAAAACTTTAATTCTTGTTTCATAGATAAATTCACTTAAGACAGAAAATTTGCGTAACTATCATCATTACGGGTAGATGAACCCTCATGAGTAACGAAGAAGAAGAATACTCCTTCAAATTACGACTAGTTTTCTGGCAACTATACGAAACTGACACTTTCTTCAAAAAAGAAAAAGCGCGTGAAATTATAGAAAAAAACGGTTACAAGCTCAAAGACGGTTACCCATATTGGGATTTTAACGGCAATTCATACCCCTTAAAATGGTTAGCAAGAGAATCAGAAAAGTTAATGCCCGTATGTTTTCACATCGAGAAAAAGGAGTTTGAGTGTGAGGGAAGGCCGTATATCAAAGGAAAAGTGTCGATAAACGGACATGTCCACTTCGGGGGAGCTTTGAACTTTCACAATGTATTTGATTTTGATGAATATTATAAGATAGAAGATTTCATATGTGTCAGCCAACCGGCCAACATCATACTACTACCTGAAAGAATTAGCTTGAAGGATAGACTAAATGAGCATGCTGACATCATAGCTGAAATGCTTCAAAAGGAGCTAAAGAAGCCGGTGGAGCTTCAAGCCACCATAAAAACATCACCATGGCATCACACTTGGATTGTTTGGGATGCTAAACCAGATTTCTCAACAAAAGACTACACCATGAGCGGAAAAAACTTTGCATACGCTCTAGGATTAGCCTTACGCACAGACAAATGGAGCGACCTCGACACAAAAGCGATGTCAGAACAGTTAGAACTAAAAGATTTAAGCCCTTACAGAGACGACTGCGTCTATCTAACAAATGCTGGAAATGTTGTCGTGCCGGGGGAGGCGTTAACAGATCCCACATCCATGAAAAATACGCTCATCGACGTGTTATTTGCCACAGAAATCGGCAATGTTCAACGCTTCCTTACTCTAACACACCTTCAAAACATCATGGAACTCTCTTTTGAGTTCGATAGAGTGCTTCAATTAATGCGCGAACAAGAAACCCCTATAGGTGAAGCAATCAGTCAACTTCAAACGTTGGAAAATATGTTAAACAGGAAAGTCTTAGAGATTAGCCAAGATCTGATCATTCAGAAGGTTCCCCGTGTTATGTTCACAAGTCTTTTCAAGACTGGGTTGTTGAAAGAACAGATCAAGGTTCTTAACGGGTTCGAGTATTACGATCGTATGGAAGGAATCATTGCTAAGGTGAGAGAAACACTGAGCCGTGAACGTGAAATGTTAGAAATAATCGTCAGTGATGAAGAAAACTTCTTTCTACGTAACTTGCAAATACTCTTCATCGTAACCCTATTAATCGACATAGCAGGACTATACTTCCTTGAAATAGAAACTCTTGATTTGGCTGCTGGGAGTATATTATTATCGATGTCAATTATAATGGGATGGTTTCTATTCATCTTATTAAGGAAATTCAAGCAAAAATAAGATAAACTGTTAACACGCTCCTCTTTTTTCCATCTTATTGAAGAAAAGCTGCCTCTTAATTTTTAGAGTTAAAAAAAGTTAAATTTGATTTTTTCCATAAGATTTTATTAGGTGTTTTTGAATGGCAATTGAAAATGAAGTGTCAAAACTTCTTGGTTTATCTTCAGAGGAAGTTCGTGTTTTTAAAAGCGTTCTAGCTTTGGGTCAGTTAAGTGTGGGAGAAATCAGTTTATACGCAGGTCTTACCTGGGAGAAGGCTGAAAATCTTGCTGAATCTTTAACTGAACAAGGGACGCTGAAAAAAGTTGAGGGAAAAGTAAATCGCTATATTGTTGGGGTTCCTTTTAAAGCGTTTATGGACTTTTTAAGCAGCTTTCAAGACGAGTTATCCATAGCTTATGAACAGATGGCAGGCCAGATTGATAAAAAAGTAGAGGCGATACAACAAGCAGCTAGTGCTGCACAAGAAGCCCTTGCAAAAACTGCTTTACAATCCATCGATCAAATAATTAAAGTGAAAGAAGAAGCACAAACTTCGGTCAGTGATGTCCTCACAAATGGTTCTGAGGACTTAGGTATTGCTTTAGAAGAAACAAAAGATGTTATGGTAAGTATGCTTCAAGGTCACTTAGAGGAGTATAAAACAATAGCTGGAGAAACGAAGGACGATTTATCAGCAAAAACTGAGGATTCAGTAGCTCAAATAAAGGAGGCAGAGACCACTGCAAAGGAAGGAGTAGAAGCTTTCCAAAACTCCGTTATAACGAAGTTAGATGAACAGGGGATTAAAGCTTTTGAAGAAATGGCGAAAAATATCGGTTTAAAGCTGGATGAAACCCTTGCCAGTTTTTTGGAAAAGCAGAAAGAACACTTAGAACAGATAAAAAACGGCATAGCGATATCCCTTGATACCCATGTCAACGGGATAGAAACATCTGCCAACGAGTTAACTTCTAGTCATGAAACAGTCCTGGATTCTACATCCGATTCCCTCATTAAAACCTACACAGAGACACTGACAGGGCTTGAAGAAGTCCTCAATACCCAAATCTCTGATTGCGATCTTAAAGCCACTAACACGAAAAACGCCTTATCTCAAGCTATTACTCCAGCGCTAGAAACTACGTTGAAAAGCTTTGAAGATGCAAAAAACGCTTTCGAGCAGAAGATGGAGGAAATAATAACAAAAAGCGCCGATGAAATAAACGCGTTTTCCAGCAACCTGAAAACAATCGCCTCTGAAAAATTAACCCAACTGCAAACTAAAAACGAAGAACTCAGAAAACAGATAGAAGCGGAAGTAAGCGCTCTTCTAGGAGAAAGCGTTGGAAAAGAAGAAATTCTGACAAACGGCGGAGATAGTGAAGAAGAACTAGAAAAGAGTGAAGAAAAAAGAGAAGAGATAAGCCGTGTTGAGAAACCAGTTGGACCTAAACCCGTTACGAAACCGAGTGTTTTAGCCTCTATGGACACGTTTAAAGCAGAGGCTTCCAACGTTTTAACAACATTTCTCAAAGAACAAAAAAAGAGAATAGATGCTTTAAACAGCGAGTTAGGCACGTTGCTTGATCAATCAAAACAGACAGTAAAATCGATCCTTGAAACCTACAAACAAACCTATTCTAATCTGCTTAACGACACTCTAAATGAGCATAAATCAAGTTTAGAGAAACTGATAAACGAGATAGGGCAGAAGTGTTCAGACCATATTGAAAGCGGAAATAACGCCTTAAATAGCGCACGTAAAAGCCTTCAAACAAGCGTTTTAAACTCAAACGAACAACTAAAGTCAAAAGTAGGAGAGGCTATAACAGACTCTAACACAGCTATAGATGAAACCATGACCCAGCTTAAGCAAGCAGTAACCAACTTCAAAGACGCGGCCGACCAAGAAAAAACTGCTAATATATCCAAAATTGAAGGCGAAATATCCCGGCTAAAAGAAGAAGCAGCCTCAAAGATGGGAGAACAAACTGCCAAGATTAAGGAAAGCATCGAGCAGACAAAAACAGAAATAGAAGAAAAAACCTCCGTAACGATCCAAATGCAAGAAGAAACAGTCGAAACTTTCAAACAAGAAAAAAACATGAAAATAGAAGAAACCGTTAACACCAACACAGAAACAATAGACGCGTTAAAATTAGAGTTAACCGATCTTGTAAACCAACACTTAACCTCAACAGAACAACTAGCCAACCTACTAACAACAGGCATAACAGGCAACAAAGACGCCATTTTAGAAACATTAAACGTCCACGAAGCCACTTACACAGAAATAGTAACAACAAAAACCACAGAAGTTTCAGAAAAGATACAAGAAGAAACCGGAAAAGCACAAACAGTTATACAAGGAACTTCAACAAAAGTAAAAGAAACTTTAGACACCAACACGGAAACAGTTCAAAAAACCGTACAAGAACTGCAAACAAGTTTACAAGGAACCGTGGAAAAACAGATGGAAGAAGGACTAGCAGCCACAGGCGGTGTAAAAGAGAAAGTTCACGAACTAATAACAAAAGGCGCAAACAAAGCCAAGGAAACAAATGATGCTATGATGAAGTTATGGAAAGGAGCAAGAAGTTTCAAGGCAAAAGAAACAGAACAAACCTGGCTGATAGTTGGACGGGAAAGCGTGATCAATTTCATAAAATCCATGTTCGGACGCGTAAAATCCACCATAACCATAGTGACACCAACAGTAGAAGATATGCCCATAGAAGCGCTCTCGGAAATAGCTACAACAAAAAGAGTACACCTAGTCACCGATGCCGACGCCGACACCCACTCTGACTGGTTAAGAAACGTCTTTTCCATGCCCAATGTTAGGGTACGCCAGTTCAAAGAACAAAACTACTTTGCAGTGGCAAGAGATGGAGAAGAAGTATTAATAGCACCACAAGAAGACAGTCCAAACATCGTAGCAGTAGCATCAGAACAAGACGGCTACGTAGAGTTGTATCAAAAGATTATCGGTCCCATATTCATGTCACAAAGCGTCGAAATACGTAGAGAACATTTAGGATACTAATACCACACAACTTTAAAAACAAAAATCTTTTCATCTCAACTGAGGCAAGAAGAACCTGCATGTAAGCGTAGGGAGGAATTGCCCCTCCCCTCAGCCAGCTTTGAACATCTCCCCAAGCAATTAAATAGTGGTGAAACTTTGAAGCTAAAGAAAAGTATACTGCTTAACTCTTTGCCTTAAAACCGCTAAAAAAGAACAATTCCTTCATCCGGTTAAAACTTGCTGAAAAGAAAGTTTATCTTCTTTTTTTAACTTTATCACCTTCATCTAACTACTAAAACTGGCGGCTTTCTGCGATTTTAATGAAAGTAAACTATACAAAACAAAAAAATAAAGGATAATATAAGTTGAAATCAGTAAAAACTATCTTTAAACTAAAACCAAAAAAGAAAAGGCTCTGAATCTCAAATAGCCCGCCGCTCTATGAACAGCTGAACGATAAGGGGAAGCGTGAATATGGGAACATCCGATAAGTCTTTTAGAAGTAAAAAAGAGACCTCAAAGAAAATAGAACACCTAACTCAAGCTTTGAAGGATGAAGATAAGGCTATTCGATATAGAGCAACAGAAACCCTTGGCGAGATAGGGAGTGCGAGGGCGGTTGAACTCCTCATCCAAGCCTTAAAAGATGAAGACGAAGATGTACTATGGGGTTCAATAGAGGCTCTTGGAAAGATAGGAGAACCGGCGGTAGAATCCCTCATCCAAGCTCTAAAAGATGAAGATGAGAATATTCGAAGAGAAGCAGCAGAAGTCCTTGGCGAGATAGGGAATGAGCGGGCAGAAAAACCCCTCAAACAGGCTTTAAAGGACGAAAATAGATATGTTCAAGAAGTTGCGAAAACAGCTTTAAAGAAAATCAAAACTAAGAAGGAAAACTGAATACAATATGAAGCTATTACCACCGATTGTAATGGATCCTCGAATCATCATATCGATTTGCTCGAGGCTTCTTTTCCGCTGGATAACCAATAGAAATCAAGGAAAAAGGTATAACATACTCTGGAATAGCCAATAACTTTCGCATACCACTAATCCGCTCTTCTCTGGGATAAATCCCTAACCAAACCGCTCCCAATCCTTTTCCCTGGACCGCGATCAAAATATTCTCCGTAGCCGCAGAACAATCCTGAACCCAATAACCCTTATGTTTTTCCAACTCTAAACCACCACAAACCAAAATAGCCACCGAAGCATCCTTTAACATCTGAGAATGCGGATGAAACTTAGGAATCTCTTTTAAAGTCTCTCGATCACGAATCACTACAAAATGCCAAGGCTGTTCATTACCAGCAGAAGGAGCGCTCATACCCGCCTCCAACAGCTCCTTAACTAAATCATCAGAAACCTCCTCTGGCGTATATTTACGAATACTCCTTCTGGAAAGAATAGCATCCATAACATCCATAATCATCCCACCTTCTATACTCAAATATACCCCCTTTTACCGTATAAAACATTTATCACTTGCTCTTACGTCGCAATCTTTTTTGAATCGCTTCGCTTGTTAACTCTCGGATCGCTTCAGAAGCAACCCATTTAGCACTTTTTGAATTCATTTTTTGAATCTCTTTAGCAGTTTCAATTGCTTTCTTATTCAAATTGAGATTTCGTTTCCCAATCTGCCTTAACGCCCAATTAACCGCCTTTTTAACAAAGTTCCTATTATCAGAAGCCTCCCTCTTTATAAGGGGGAAAAACCTTTCAAACTGTTCATCATCCGCCTTCTTATCACTAACAGCTAACCGAGCCATCAATACAAACCCTGCCCTTTTAACGAACGCTTTTTCATTTGAACCCATTCAACAGCTTTCTGATAAGCAAATTTAGTGTTCTGAAAAAGATTCATACAACATTGATCACAAATCTCCCAATAATCAAACTCCCTTACCCAACTCTCCATCTGCTCCTCAGAAACCATCCTCGGATCATCAACCATACCCGCAAGTATCCTAGTCTCACGAATATTCGAAGCCCAAAGCTTTTGAGCAAGCTCATGATCCTTCCCTATCTCCTTAGCAATCTTTCTTAAATTGGGAATAGACACACCAAACGTATGCTCCGGCGTAATACCATACCTCGCCATACCCTCAACCGCTTCAGGATCAGACAAAGATTTCAGCTTTTCAATAATATCATCATATTCCACTTTACCCACCACTATTTCAACCAGAGAAAAATACGCATCAATTTCTATTTCCAACCATTTCCATACGGAAAATTTAATAGCAAAGTTTTAACTTTAATCAATAAACCCCCAGCAAGATTTTGGAGGAATTAAATTGGTAATTAAGGAAATCGAACTAATTGGCGTTTCCACCAATAATTTTGAAGAAGCCGTAAAAGAAGCCCTTGAAGAAGCAAGCAAAACTATTAGGGAAATTGAATGGATCGAAGTGAAATCCTTAGGGGCAAAAGTGAAGCAAAACAAAATCGTTGAATACCAAGCGAGGGTAAAAGTAGCGTTCAGAATAAAGCGTTAATCTTAGAATCCTCTCAAAATGTCTCATTTTAGGATAAAAAAACCCTTTAGCTCATCTCATCCTCTTACCTTTTTTGAGTCTACGGCTCAAACAACCAAATTGCTGTTTAAAACATGAAAATAAGACATGAAAACTTTATTACAAAGCGTGTTTTCCAACCTATGAAACCCTGATCCCTGCACCTTCTAAGGTCTCACGGATGCTAGGTTTAAGCTCAATAGCGCGCCTAAAACAACCCATTGCTTCATCTTTTTCATCTAAAACCCACAAAACAGTCCCTTTAATCAACCATGCTTCAGCAAAATCAGGGTGGATCTCCAAAGCTTTATCAAAACTCTCCAAAGCCTCCTCAATTTTCCCTAAATCCCCCAAAGCCAATCCCCTATTCACCCAAAGAGCAGCATGCTCAGGTTCAAGCTCCAAAGCACGATCAAGACACTCCAAAGCTTCCGGAAACTCATTCAAACTGTGCAAAATCTCCCCTCTTAAAGCCCAAAAAGACCAAACCTTACCAAGATTCGGATCAGACTTCAAGAAACCATCAAGACGTTCTAGAGCCTCTTTAGCCTTACTCGCACGAACTAAAGACAAAACCTCATCAATCAAATCATCCAAATCTCTCTTACTCAAACCCGAACACCTCAATCCCTTATACTCAAAACCTCTCATCCTAATATATTGACAACATCATATACAAATATTGCCACTAATGATACAATTAGCAGAATAAACAAGAAGTTATTTATATTTCCCATATATGGAGCCATTAAGGGAGTTTTTAAACCGTTCTCTAACACATCCTTCTAACAGCGTAATCCTTTTATAAAAAAACAAAATAGTCTTCTCGGCGCACCTATTTCCCTTTACGGTTTAGTCAAGGCTTGGCGATAAAATGGAAAAAGAAGGAAAAAATGAAAACATTTTCTATTTCGGATTCGTCTTTGTTTTCTTAGGAGAATTTTTCAACCTTATTAGTGCAAACTATGGATCTATTTTTTACAAGAACTATGAGGCTATTGTTGTTGAAATAATAGCTTTAATCCTATTCATGTATTATTTCAAAAACGAAAAAATATTCTGGATCGGGCTAATAACCGCTCTTATTATAGGTGTAATTTATGACATTCTCTTTCAAGAAAGCTTAAAGAAGCTGTTTACGCTATGAAAAAGCAATATTTGTAGGGAACTTCGAGAATTATCTTTAAATTTTCCCTAAATATCTGTGTAAAACTTGAATAATCCCCCCCTTTCCAATTATTTCCCGAATTTTCCCCAGAAGATGTTTTTTAAACCCTTTAAAGGACATAACCCATCTCCTTCCCTTAGAAAGCATGATAAATCCATGATTTAAGATAGAGTATTTAAAACCCCCCCCTCCCCATAACCATTTTATAAACCATTATAATATTATACCTAATGACGCACCTGTTTCAAGCTTAAGGCTGTGGATGGGGTGTCTACCAGAGTATAGTAATACCTGTAGACGGGCAACCGATAATATTTTAAAAACAGGTGCGTCCCCCGCCTTTTTCACACCTCTTTAAAAACTTTTATTTAAGGAAGGATATGCTAACAAAAGCCTTTATAAAAGAAGTACCCTTCCCCCCTCCCACCAAGCAAACAATTCCTAATATAAAACAGGAAAAAACCAAAGGATACTGTTGAAAATAAGGAAAAGAGATGCGGTGGGTTGACGCGCCTGTTCATTTATAAAAACAGAAGTCCTCCACGCCTTTAACCGCCACAACCACGCCTAAAACGTTGAACAGGCACGTCGTATGAGTGATGTTATACGGCCTATAAAAGGCCTATAAAAAAAGGGAAGTCGATTTAATCTACCTAAAATTCTTAACCTTCTTACGCTAAGTGCTACAAGATAAGAAAATTTACCCATGGAGGTATTCGAAACTATTTAATCGAGAAAGCTATCTAATTCAAAATATTTCTATAAAATCTCTACATCACCGGTTCCAAACGGATTTTCATGAGCTCTAAGCTTGTACCCCATACAAGCAGGCATTAGAACACTCCCATCCGATTCAAAACGATACCATTTATCGTGAAATTCATCAACTAAAGTAGAATTAAATATTGCCGGTGCCATAAAATCGCCACAATCTGTCTTCATAATGTGAAAATGGATATGAATATCAAAACCCTTGCCCGGAGGCATATACATATAAGCTATAACATCCCCCTTCTTCACTTCCTCCCCCACAGAAACAAGAATAAAGTCCCTATAAAAACCATCAGAAGGCTCCATAACCATAGGCTCGATTGAATAGCACAGGAAATATATTGACCCATTACTATCCCTTGCGAAAGCTAAATCAATACCATAACGCTCATGCCACCCTCCTACAGGATAAACATAATCAACCCTTGAAATGATTCCGTCGGCCGGTGCATATATAGGCGGATAATTCTCTGGAACATCCGAACCCTTCGGCCAAGTATTTAAAGAGTTATCAAAGTGGACATGAGCGCCTTGATGTGGCGTATTAGCATTCTCCCCTTTGAAAGGATGACCATCACAAATATCCGGGATATCAACTATAAACTGATCAGACCTTTCAGTAAGAAACGTCAAAAT
>JBHLKN010000052.1:0-4250 GCA_048886645.1 Candidatus Hodarchaeota archaeon
TGCTTTTAAAACTTAAGAAAAGAACTAACAAACAACTAAAACTTCGAAAAGGATGCGGACTCTTTATCACAGCTATCTTAGTCTTCTCAACGCTGACACTGCTCGTAGATGTACAACCAGCTGAAGCTGCTTCTGGCACTTATACTGAAGATTTCACAACAACAACCTACAGGGATCCCTCTAACACGAACGTTTCAGGCTGGGGCATTGGAAACATAAACCTGCCAAATAAAAACCCCACCCTCGCCGGCTACCGCGACACCACCAATGCTCGTGGTGTTTTTGTTTCCGGTGACTACGCCTACGTAGCCGATGCAGGTGCTGGTTTGCGTGTTATAAACATCACAGATCCAGAAAATCCCACCCTCGCCGGCACCTGCGACACCCCCGGTTTTGCTTATCGTGTTTTTGTTTCCGGTGACTACGCCTACATAGCTGATGCAACTTCTGGTTTGCAGGTTATAAACATCACAGATCCAGAAAATCCCACCCTCGCCGGCTCCTACGCCACCACTGATGCTCGTGGTGTTTTTGTTGACGGTGATTACGCCTACGTAGCCGATTTTGAACAAGGTTTGCAGGTTGTAAACATAACAGATCCCACTACCCCCACCAGCGTCGCCTTCTACGACACCCCCGGTCTTGCTCTTGGTGTTTTTGTTGACGGTGATTACGCCTACGTAGCCGACTATAATTCTGGTTTAAAGGTTGTAAACATAACAGATCCCACAACTCCTTCTCTCGCTGGCTCCTACAACACCCCTGGTCAGGCTTTTGGTGTTTTTGTTTCCGGTGACTACGCCTACATAGCCGACGGAGGTTTTGGTTTGCAGGTTATAAACATCACAGATCCAGAAAATCCCACCCTCGCTGGTACCTACAATACCCCCAGTGCTGCTCATGTTGTTTATGTTTCCGGTGACTACGCCTACATAGCCGACTTTGGTTCTGGTTTGCTGGTTATAAACATCATAGATCCAGAAAATCCCACCTTCGCCGGCTCCTGCGACACTCCCGATTATTCTTATGGTGTTTATGTTTCAGGTGACTACGCCTACATAGCCGACAGACTTTCTGGTTTGCAAATTGTTAAGATCGCTGATCCCGTACCCCCGACCCTTGCAGGCTTCTACGACACCCTCGGTTATGCTTGGGATGTTTATGTTTCAGGTGATTACGCTTACATAGCCGAGGGGAGTCAAGGTTTGCAGGTTATAAACATCAGTGATCCAAAAAATCCCACTCTTGTAGGCACCTACAACACCCCTGGTGACGCCCGTGATGTTTTTGTTTCCGGTGACTACGCCTACATAGCCGATGACGGTTCTGGTTTGCAGGTTGTAAATATTACTGATCCCACGACACCTACCCTTGCAGGCTCTAACGACACCCCCGGTAATGCTCGTGGTGTTTTTGTTTCCGGTGACTACGCCTACATAGCCGACGGATTTTCTGGTTTGCAGGTTGTAAATATTACTGATCCCAAAAATCCTATCAACGTCAGTAACTACGACACCCCCGATTTTGCTGAGGATGTTTTTGTTTCCGGTGACTACGCCTACGTAGCCGACTATATATTTGGTGGTTTGCAGGTTGTAAATATAAGTGATCCAACAAACCCTACTCTTGCAGGCTCCTACGACACCCCCGGTTATGCTCTTGGTGTTTTTGTTTCAGGTGACTACGCCTATATAGCCGATAGAGAATCTGGTTTGCTGGTTTTTGATATCAGTGATCCCACGACCCCTACCCTTGTCGACTCATATGACACCCCCGATCAGGCGTGGGATGTTTTTGTTTCCGGTGACTACGCCTACGTAGCCGACAGACTTTCTGGTTTGCAGGTTGTAAATATTACTGATCCCAAAAATCCCACCCTTGCAGGCTCCTACGACACCCCCGATAATGCTCTTGGTGTTTTTGTTTCCGGTGATTACGCCTACGTAGCCGACGGTGGTGGGGGGTATACTTCTGGTTTGCAGGTTGTTGAGGTGATGAGGAATAAATGTCGTTACTTTGAGTCTCTTGCTGTTGCTCAGTCTTTACAGGTTTTTCCAGATAGTCCGGTTTCATTGGTTAATGCAACTTTAACTCGTACTGATTCTGAACCAGCAGATACCAGTATCACCTACTATCTTTCTGCGGATAATGGTTTGCATTGGGAGCAAGTTACTCCAGGAGTAGAGCATGTCTTTGCGAACACTGGTTATCAGTTGAAGTGGAAGGCTGTTTTAACAACTTCTAACTTCACGAAAACACCCACTATATCCTTTCTTTCCATCACGTATAACACGGTTTTGAACGCTCCTACCCTATCATCTCCTGCAGATGGGGCGATTACTAATGATAATACGCCTACTTTCCAATGGCAAGCTATTTCAGGGGCTGCAAGCTACTTAATGCAGCTGGATAATGTAACAAGTTTTAATTCTGTTAACCTTATTAATGCTACAGTATTAGCCCCTGATACAAGTTATACACCTATTACAGCTTTGTTTGATGACACTTGGTATTGGAGGGTTGCTGCCAACGATTCTGATGGAGACTTAGGAGTGTTCTCAAGCTTTCGAAGCATCATAATAGATGCAACACCGCCAGGAACTCCTTCCTTATTGTCTCCAAGCAATGAATCTGCTATTAGTGATAACACGCCCACCTTCTCATGGACCAGCGTTCTCAGCGCTTCCTACTACATCCTACAACTAGACAGTTCTCCCACCTTCACTTCTCTTGATCTTATCACGGTAAGCGGCATAACTTCCACAAGCCACACCCCAACTACTGCCCTTTCTGACGGCGACTGGTACTGGAAAGTTTGCGCAGTAGACGATGTAGAAAACCAAGGCCCCTATTCAGACTCCTACAATTTGGCTGTTGACACCACGCTTCCAACTATCGACAGTCCTGAAGATATATCTTATGAAGAAGGTTCTACAGGATATAATATCACTTGGAACCCCAGCGATAGTAACCCCTATAATTGCACTATCATGATGAATGACATGGTGGTATTTAGTGGTTCTTGGGACGGTAGCCCTATAACGTGGAACGTTGATGGTCTCTCACCAGGCACATACATATATATTTGCACTGTCTTCGATGCAGCGGGTAACAGTGTTAGCGATTCAGTGACAGTAACGGTTACAGAAGCAGAAGAAGAGGAAGGATTTCCGTGGCTCTTGGCAGGTATCGGCATAGTAGTAGTAGTTGCGTTAATCGCTGCAGCGTTAATATTCTTCAAAAAAGAATAAAATAAGGCGAAATATCATAGTGTATTATAAAAACGAAGTTAAAAGGAGATTAAGGTTTTAACACCTTATTCTCCCTTTTTTATTGTTTCTTCTTAATGAAGAGATAAACAAAATGATCTAACAACAAATAATATTAAGCGTAAACTTGATTTGGAGTTTCTTTTTTATTGTTTTTTTATTCGTTTTGAAATTTATTTTCATATTTTTCACATCTTCTTCGATGGTAATTTTACACCCACTAAATAATTAGAGAAAATATAAATAAAATAATTGAATATAACTAATAATGATAATCATGAATTTGTGCTAATATTTTACCGATTTTTTTTAATATTATTTTATTTTTTGTGAGTGGTTTGTATAGCATTGTTTGGTTTTTGATGTTGTTGAACCATTTTGTATCTATTTTTCATATGTATTAAAACGAAAGGATTATAAGTTGAAGTTATTAATAAGCGTTGTTAATTTAAACTAAATAAGAAGAGTTGATGGGGTTCTTATAGCCTTTACTTTATATGCAATTGGTTGGTGAAAAGGAGATCTTAATATGGGAATATCTGATGATTCGTTTATAACCAAAAGGGAGGGTTGTACGGAAAAAGAACGGACTGTAGAAAAACTGATTCAGGATTTGAAAGATGAGGATAAACATGTGCGAAGGAGGGCAATAACAACCCTTGGTAATATAGGGGATGAAAAGGCAATAGAACCGCTCATAGAAGCTTTAAAAGATGAAGATAAACACGTTAGATGGAGGGCAGCATGGGCTCTTGGAGAGATAGGGGATGAAATGGCAGTAGATGCCCTCATGCAAGCTCTGAAGGATGAAGATGTCGATGTTCGAAGGGAAGCAACATCAGCCCTTGAAAATATCGGAAATGTAAATGCAATAGAACCTCTAATAGAAGCTCTTAAAGACGAAGATAAACACGTTAGATGGAGGGCAGTATGGGCCCTTGAAGAGATAGGGGATGAAAGGGTAATAAACCCGCTTATAAA